>SBBC01000015.1 GCA_005239865.1 Candidatus Microgenomatus auricola | reverse complement strand
CAACGGAATCGGTTCATGAATTTTGACAGGCCGAGAGTACGTGAGCGCCATGACATGAAAGGATACTCTTACCACAAGTATACCATACTGTCAACTGTTCATGAAACGACCAAAAAGCGCCCTGGCCGCGGTTGAAGCGGTCAACCACCGCGTTTACACGATGTCCGCCCGGCGGACGTTTCGCCACTCGGCTGGTCCGATGTTCCCCAGCGCCAGCTTACCAATCCTCACTCGTTGCAGGCTCACCACGTCATTCCGGACTGCGGCCACCATCCGTCTGATTTGCCGCTTCCACCCTTGGTGCAAAACCAGCCGGTAGTTCCGCGGCCCCACTTCTTCAATCCGATCCACGCTGGCCCGGCCTTCGGCCAGTCGAACGCCGCGCCTCAATGCGTTGAGCGCGTTAGCGTCGAGCGGTTTGATGACTTCCACCAGGTACTCTTTCTCGTGCTGGTAGCGCGGGTGGGTGAGCCGGTTGACGAGTTCGCCGTCGTTCGTCAATAGCACCAATCCCTCCGAATCTTTGTCCAGCCGACCGGCAATGGCCAGGTCGCGGGAGTTTGGGACAAGGTGGTAGACGGTGCGGTCCCCCGGCCGTGCAATTTTTGAACAGACGACGCCCGTCGGTTTGTTCAATGCGAGGTACCGGTACGTCGTGACGCGCGACACCGGTCTCCCGCGAACCGTTACATGGTCGCGTTCAGGATCAACGGTTGTCCCGAGCTTGGCAGTGACTCTCCCATTGACGGCCACCGCGCCCGAGATGATGAGCTCTTCAGCTTTGCGCCGCGAAGCAATGCCAGCCCGCGCCAGAAATTTCTGCAGCCGTTCTTTCATCCGGCGGCGAGTCTCTTCGTCCACGCCGCCAGCTTCTCTTCGTTGTCCTCCTGATGGAAAAACCAGCCGTCAATTTTGAGCGGCTCGGCAACCAGTTCACCGCCCAAGTCGTTGACCATGGCCACGAGTTTGTCTGCGGCCGCGCCGAACTCGGTGTAACTAGAATCGCCCAAAGCGAAGACCGCGAACTTGTGTCCGGGCAGGAGCAGGTTGGCCTTGATGAGTTTCGCCCGCAGTTCGAACAGGTGATCCTGAAGCTGTCCCTGGACCCAGCGGTGGTCGATGACCCGGCCCCAGGTGCAGGAGCCGAGAATGACGAGGTCAAATTTTGCTTTAAGATCCGCGAGCTCGACCTGGTTGGCGCGCTTCATCGTCACGTCATGTTTCTGGTTTTGGAGAGTGTCGCGAATTAGTTCGCTCGCGACCAGCGTGCCCGAGGAATTGGTCGCGTAGATCAGGAGGATGTTCATAATGTTGAGTATACCTCCTCGTACAACAACGAACAATTCGCCACCGGAAAATGCGGGAGCAGGCGGTGGACGAACGTTGTACTACGGTGTACAGCACACGAAAAAATCGCCCGAGCCTCAGGTTCGTCAGGTGTTCGGCAAGAGTCAAAATTTACTTGCGTGCCACCAGCACGAAGATCCCTTTGTGTTTGGTGTTCACCTGGGCCTGGCGCTTCGTCGGTGAATTTTTTCCGACGTATTGCCACTTGCCGGTCGAGGCGTTATAGAAGGCGATGCGGACGCTACTAGAGCTGACGTTTTTCTTTTCCAGCTTCGCGTCAGTGTAGTAGAAAGTGACGGTAAAGGGCTTGGCGATTGTTTGGGACTGGATTTCGTAGGCCTTGCTCAAGGTCGTCTTCACGCTCTTGAGGGAAATTTTCGGCATCGAGCGCGGGCGCAGCGTGAGATTCGTGTTCTTGAACGGATTGGAGAGCGCGACTTCTTCGCGGGGACGCACGGAAATGACCCGCGGCCAGTCAACGGTCGTGAACTGGTTTTCAAACGCATCGAGCTGGAAGAGCTTCTTGTCCCCGTAGATCAAGACGTAGGTGCCCGGCGTCAGATAAACGTCGAGGTATCCAGCTTCGCCGGTGCTTTGGTCTTTCAGGACGATGGTGTCAACCACTGGTTTTCCGAGGGCGTCGAGCTTCTGCGTGGCCACGCTGAACTTTGCATTCCGGACCAGCGCACCGCCTTCGCGAATGATGATGCGGAAGCCGCTCAAGCGATAGGTGGTGGTCGCCAGCTCCTGGCTCGTCACGCCGAGTTTCCAGACGTTGTACGCCGCGCCGGCGTAACTAGCCGGGATTTTCAGGGCGTAGGTGCCAGCTGGAATATAGGCGTCCTTTTTCCCTTCCGCTCCGGTGTCCAGGTCGCTGGCCACCAGATCGCCGAGAATCGGCTTGTTCCGCACATCGTACTTTTGCGTATAGATCGAAAATTTCTTGTTCTTCACCAGGTTGCCCAGCCCATCCTCGAGGATGGTGCGGAGGGCGCTCAACTTATAGTCGAGCGTGGTCACCTCGGCATTCTTGACCTCCTGATTCCATACGTAAAAGTATTGTTTTCCACCAGTCGCATGCACCCGCACGACGTAGTTGCCCGCGGCCAGGTACGCCCGCTTGGCGCCGAAGTCGCCTGTCGTATAATTTGCCTTGACGAGTTTGTCGACGTTGAGCTTTGTTTCGTCGATAATCGGTTGGTTGTTGACGTCGAAACTCTGGATGTAGATGTCGAATTTCTGGTTCTTGATGACGGTTCCCTCGGGATCGCGGAAGAGTGAATACAGGTAGCCCATCTTCACCTCGGCGGTGAACGTCAGTCCCTCCTTCGGGATGGCCGTGCTCCAAATCGTGGAGTAGCCGTAGGTGGCGTTGTGTTCGTAAACTTTCACGGCGTAAGGTTCTTTTTTCGGGTCGAGACACTGAATCGGGCTTTGCCCACCGGCATCGGTTTTTCCGGACGCCAACGACGTCCCGAAGTAGAACCCGCCGTCGGGATTCGTTTTCTGTTCGTAGACCGTGAAGTTCATGTCTGGCAGGAGCACACCGTCAGCGTCGCGGGTGATAATGCGCATCGGATTCTTATCGCCGGAACAAGCGCCAACGGCAAAGACCTGGCGACTCATTCCAAAGGTGGTAGCCAGGGCAATGAGGGCAATGAGAAGGGATTTTTTCATAAAGTTTTTAGTTTTCTATCCCGTAGTATAACGCTTTTACGCGCACCGTCAACCCAGCACCAGTTTTCTTAAGAACCCTTCTGGATGATCGGAGGTTTTCTAAGAAAAAGCGTGGAGGGTAATTCTCCCACCAGTGAAAACTGGTGCTGGGTCAACCTCTGAGGCGAGCATGTTAGGATTACCCCTTCTCACGATCTTCAAGAAAATTCCGCCAATCAAATTCCTCCCGCGTGGTCTTTGCGGCGTGATGCACGAGGATCTGGAGCGCTTCCTCGCCCGTGAGTTTGCCGAGGCGTTGACGCGTTTCCGGTTCAAGGACGTCAAACCCGTTCACTGGGAGGTGCATCTCCGATTGTTGGCCGTCCTTCCAACGAATGCTGACCACGTACTCATGACCCTCCAGGCGGTGCGCCAGCACGCCGGCGGGGAGATGTTCCGGCGACGATTCAGGATTGGGCATGGGGTTGATATGTAGGGTTATTTTGGGGCGGCTATCGGCCCCGGACTCTGATCCGGGGGCACCCGAGCTGAAGGCTCCAATCCCGCACTACTCACTTCGTTCAAGTGCGGGACTTCGCAGGCCTCATACGTCTGCGGCGGTGGCTGTCACCTTCTTGTCGCGTTTTACGCGATGGGGTGGCTAGAGGGAGTTGAACCCTCGTCAACGGCTCCATCCCGTATGGGGCTCACGGTGCTCGCCCTTACGGGACAGGCAGGCCGCATGATGCGCAAAGCGGTGGCTACCACTGGGGTGGCTATCGGGTTCTGCCCCCGAACTAGGGGCTCCACAGGCCCCTGTGCTACTATTACACCATAGCCACCGCTTTGCGCATCTGTTGCATGGTCGTGTTGTAAACTTTTTCTGGTGCCCCCGGCACGACTCGCCCGGCGGAGCCGGGTCCGGCTACGCCGGAAACGTAGATCTCGGCTTACCCGCCCGCCTGACCCATCTGGTACCCCCGAGAGGAGTCGAACCCCTATATCCGGCTTAGAAGTCCGGCGTTCTGTCCGTTGAACTACGGGGGCTCTAGGCGGTTCAGGCGGGAAGGTCCCTTGCACTGTCCATTGAGCTACGGGGGCTAAGATTGTGAAATTGCGCGTGAGATTGTACCAATGGACGGTGCATTGGTCAACATCATGGGGCGCGTCTGCGTCTTCCATGAAACGCTTTGTAGACATCCCGCAGCTGCTGATTCGTGATGTGGGTGTAAATTTGGGTAGTGGTGATTGAAGCGTGCCCGAGCATGGCTTGGACTGACCGGATGTCTGCACCGTTGAGTAGTAGATCCGTGGCATAGCTATGCCGCAGGGTGTGCGGCGT
>SBBC01000013.1 GCA_005239865.1 Candidatus Microgenomatus auricola | reverse complement strand
TCACCATTTTTGGTTCGGCCCGGACGCCGCGGACGAGTCGGTACTACCGAGATGCTCGGGCGCTCGGGAAGAAACTGGGGAAAGCCGGCTTCACGATTGTCACCGGCGGCGGTCCGGGTATCATGGAGGCCGCAAACAAAGGCGCATTCGAGGCGCAGGCGCCGTCAGTGGGTTTGAACATTCAACTCCCGAATCAGCAGCGGATCAACAAATACGTGACGCAGGGCATCGGGTTCTACTACTTCTTCTCGCGCAAGGCTATCATGACCATGTCCGCCCAGGCATACGTGTTTTTCCCGGCCGGCTACGGCACGCTCGATGAACTGTTTTCGATCTTGACGCTCATCCAAACGAAGAAGATTGAGCGCCGACCGGTCGTACTTTACGGCCAGGACTACTGGCGGAAACTCCGGTATTTTATCTTGGAGAATATGCTGAAGCGGCACAACACGATTGGGCGGGCGGACGCGAATCTGTTCACGATCGTTGACCGGGTTGACGAAGCAGCCAAAGTCGTGACGGGCTCGAAGGAGCGGGTGTATACGTCGATGTGAAGTGGTTAGTTGGAATGTTTAACTAGCGCTTACAGGGTCGGAGGTTATGGCCTTTGTTGACGAGATCTCCCTGGAACTGCAAGCCGGCAACGGCGGCGACGGCGTGGTCCGCTGGCGCCGGGAAAAATTCGTACCGAAGGGCGGACCAGCCGGCGGCAATGGCGGCCAAGGCGGAGACGTGTATCTGGAAGCGGTCTCTGACTTGACCGTTCTTGGGCGGTATAAAGGGAAAAAGCGATTTGTTGCCGAGCACGGAGAACCCGGAGGAGCTGGTCGTCGTCACGGAAAGTCCGGCCGGGATCTCATTTTGAACGTACCGGTCGGTTCGTTCATCACCCATCGAGATTCGGGGAAGACTTACGACTTGACAACCAAGGGTGGACGCGTGCGCGTGCTCACCGGGGGAAGGGGCGGCCGGGGGAACGCGGGGTTTGCCTCGTCCCGCAACCGATCACCGCGGCAGTCGACTCCCGGAGAACTGGGAGAACGAGGGGTCTTTTTCATTGAGTTGCGGCTGGTCGTCGAGATTGGTCTGATTGGGCTTCCTAACGCCGGGAAATCGAGTCTGCTCAATGCGTTGACCAAGGCCCAGGCGCGAGTGGGAGCTTATCCGTTTACGACCCTCGAGCCGAATTTAGGGATGCTGGACGGTTTGGTCGTGGCGGACATTCCGGGCTTGATTGAAGGCGCTTCCGCCGGGAAAGGACTGGGCACCAAATTCCTGCGCCACATCCAGCGGACGCGGGTGCTCTGTCACTGTCTGTCCCTGGAGCACGTCAATATGGCAGCCGCGTATCGGGCGGTGCGGCTGGAACTCGAGGATTTCGGGCGCGGGCTGACGCTGAAACGCGAGGTGATTGTGTTGACGAAAACCGACCTGGTGGACCAGGAAAAAATCCGTCAAGCCAAGGCGAAGCTTCAGTTCACGCAAACGGAAATACTGACCTGCTCGGTCTATGATTTAGAAAGCATCGAGACGTTGAAAAAGCGGTTACTGGAGATCGGTGTTCGGTCTGAAGGTGTGAGCAGGCGAGATTCATGAGCTGGTGAGATGTTGCGTGATCGTGGTCGGGTTGGTATCATAGAAGTCCTTGAATGAAGTTGACGATGTGACCGCCAACCACCGGAAACTCATTGTCATCGGCTCCGGACCCGCCGGTTTGACCGCGGCGATTTACGCATCGCGCGCACAGCTTCAGCCACTGGTCGTGGCCGGAATTCAGGCCGGCGGCCAGCTGATGTTGACGACCGACGTCGGGAATTATCCCGGATTCGCTGATGACATCCTTGGTCCGGACCTCATGGAGCGGATGCGAAAGCAGGCCGTGAGATTCGGCGCCGCGATCATTGACCGTGATGCCACGCAGGTGGATTTCTCGAAACGTCCATTTTCCGTAACCGTCAATGGCGGCGAGACGTATACCGCCGAGTGTGTCATCGTTGCGACCGGTGCGTCGGCGAGGTGGTTGGAGTTGCCGTCCGAGCAACGCTTGCGGGGCAAGGGCGTTTCATCGTGTGCGACCTGCGACGGGTGGTTCTTCAAGGGGAAGAACGTGGTTGTGGTTGGCGGTGGGGATACGGCCATGGAAGATGCGACCTTCCTGACGAAATTTGCCAAAGCGGTGACGATTCTCGTCCGTGGTCCGGAACTCCGAGCCAGCAAGATTATGGTTGAGCGCGCGCGCGGCAATCCAAAAATCAAGTTTCGCTACAATACCATCGTGACCGAGGTGCTGGGCGAATACAGCGTCACCGGCCTGCGGGTCAAGGACGAGACCGCCGGGGCGGAAAAAGAGGAAGTCCTCGACGTCCAGGGACTCTTTGTGGCGATTGGACACTCGCCGAATACGGAGATTTTCAAAGGTCAACTCGAGCTTGACCGGCTCGGATACATCGCCGTCAGACATCACACCCAATCGAGCGTTGCAGGCGTATTCATTGCCGGGGATGTGGCTGATTATCGCTACCGACAGGCAGTCACTGCTGCCGGATCGGGCTGCATGGCCGCACTCGACGCTGAAGCGTGGTTGCACAACAGACGACCGGCGTGATAATGAAGCGGACCGGTGAGCGCTGGTTTGGATTGGCGGTCGGACTGCTGTTTTTGGCAGTGGTATGGCTGACGTTTCCAAAGAACCATTCGGGAGAAGACGCGCTCTTGACCAGTCAACGGAACGTTCAGCTTCAGGCCGACGTCGGGTTGGAGATTGATGATCCCGTACCCAACCTTCATTTGAAGGACCTCGGCGGTGTCGCGGTTGACTTGCGGTCGGTGAGCGAACGAAGGACAGTCCTCTTGACGCTTTGGACCACCGGCTGCGGACGATGTCTCGAACAACTGCGGGTGGTGGAGAAGATGGCTGGACGGCTGAAGCAGGTCGAGGTGCTGACGGTCAACCGCGGGGAATCAAGCGACGCCATCAAAGACTTTCTTATGCGCCAGGACCTCAAGATTCGGGCGGTGGCGGATGAGGCCGGCGGCATCGCCGCGGCGTTCGGACCCGGCCGCGATCCGACGACCTACGTTCTGAAGCAGGGGAGAATCGTCGGCTTGTTCTTTGGCGCCTTAACTCTTGAGCAGCTCGAGGCGAAAATCGCGGCGGTCAGATAGGGACATACGTTTCCTCCGACGAGTTGTGAGTTTTGCACTTGACGCAAAAAATTTATTATTGCGAAACCGGCGCTAATGACAGCGCTGATGACGCGCGGCTGATTATTTTTTCGTTGCCCCATCCACACCCTTACTCTTGACAGGGTATAGCGGGGGTTCAAGCTGAAAGTAGTGGTGCGCGTGCGCCCGTTGCTGGCAAGAGTCACCCTCATGTGCTCATCTGCAGGATACACAAGTATCCTCGACGCACACATCGGCTAGAACAACGGACGGACACCTCACCCCCCGCTCGTCCTATCACGGAAAGGAGGCCGGATGAAGACCAAAGACGACCTCCTCCGCGAACTCGACCTCGAGGAGATGCAGCAGTTCCTCCTCGTGGACGTTCCGCAGAAACGGCACTGCGCGATCTGCGGACGGGAGACCTGGCGGCCGCGTTTCTGCAGTCGCCACGATCCAAGTAGAGGTTTCCGGGCACAGCGGAGAGAATTGTAGCCGACTGGCTACGCAATCGAGGGCCCGCGAGACGGTTGTGAGCGGGCTCTTGTTGCATTCGCGGAGGACACCACTAACGGTTTCCTCCGCGGGCCACCTTCCGTATACGGTGTCGCTCCTTGCCGCTCGGCTAGGGGCCCGTCCCCGCTAAGCTGGGCCACCCTCATCCTCGCGGCTGCGGAAAGCGACAGATGTTTTTTTTATCGAACCCTAAAGGGTTCGATGTGAGACCTCCCCTCCTCATACGAGGAGGGGGTGAAGCGAAGCGGAGGGGTGGTCGTGAAAGCAAAACCGCCCCTCGACTGTGTACTCGGGGGCGGGTTCTTGAACAGCACTTTGCGATTCGGTGGGTGTCCGGAAACCGTATTTCCGCCGGAGGGAGGCTACGCCGTGAAGCGCAGCAAACCCTTATCCGGGTCCCGGACCCAGGGGGCAACGGGGACCGACACTTCGATCTCCTCCGGGTAACCGTTTTCATCCACGGCACCCAGACGGCGATCGGGATCGTCCACGTCGATCGAGACCAGAGATCCCAAGGGAATCTCGGCCAAGATCTCCGTGCCCCCTCCTTCCCTGTCAAGACCTTCGACCACAACCACTGGTCGAAGTTCAATTCGGGCGAAAGAGCGGTCCTCGTCCCGCCAGACGTAGGACTCTCGCGCTCGGTCGTCTACATCCTTCCACCGAAGGACGAGATCATGCCAGGACGTGAAGTCCTTGTCCAGATCGTCAGGGACAGTGGGGACGGTGTTCATACTGCACCTCCTGCCACTCGCGTGGCGGTGAGGGGTGATGCCAGCCACCTGGTATTTCCAGGTGACCTTGAAACGGGTGTCTGTGAAGATCTCGTACAGCTTGGAATGGAATGAGATTTCCAGCAAACGAAACCGCTTCCTGCATCAACCCCTTCATCGGAGGTACAGCGAATGAATAGCTTCGAATGAGCACAGCCAACCAACAGAAACAGCATTGAACGCGAAGTTCGGATGTTAGCGTAGGCTGTATTATTTATCAATGGTCTGTGCGTGATGACCGCGTTTTTTATGTGCTTTGTGCTAGAATGACGATATGTCGAAAGTCCTCACCGTTTCCCAATTCGTCGAGTCAATTCGGGGTCTATTGCGCGAGACACTGCCGATAGTGACGGTCCAGGGCGAAGTCAGCGGTTTTCGAACTCCCAAAGGAAATCTTGTGTATTTTGAACTCAAAGACGAGACCTCACGGGTCTTGTGCTTTGGCTTGACGTATGAAGTCAAGACCCAGCTGACTGACGGCATGGAAATCCGTGTTACCGGTAGGCCGTCGCTCTTTAAGCAAAGCGGCGGGTTTCATCTGCGGGTGGTGGAGATTGAGCTGGTTGGAGAAGGGGCGTTGAAGCAGGCCTTTGAAGCGACCAAGCAACGACTGGCGGCTGAAGGACTGTTCCGACCGGAACGAAAACGCCCGCTCCCGCAATTTCCGGCGACGATCGGATTGATCACCTCGCCGGATGCGGCGGCCTACACCGACGTTTTGCGAATTCTCCGGAATCGCTGGCCCCTGGTGAGCGTTAAATTTGCCGGTGTCTCGGTTCAGGGCGCGGGGGCGGTCCGACAGATCGTCAAGGCGCTTGACCATTTTTCTTCGTACCTTGAGATTGATGTCATTATCCTGACCCGCGGCGGAGGATCGCTCGAGGATTTGCAGGCGTTCAACGATGAGGCCGTGGCCCGCGCGGTATTCGCATCACGCCACCCCGTGGTGGTCGGGGTGGGACATGAACGCGATGTGACGATTGCCGATTTGGTCGCTGATGTACGCGCCTCAACCCCGTCGAATGCTGCCGAACGCGTGGTTCCTGATCGCGCCGAGATTCTCCATCGGCTTGATGTGATTTCCGGACGGCTGGCCGGGCGTCTGGCCAGCGTGATTGAAGGCGAGCGCTACGAGCTCAATGAGGTCTGGCAGCGTCTCCGCTCGGCGCTCGACCGTCAGACCGGAAATGTGCGTCTCGGCATGCAACGATTCGTCGGCGCACTCATCGCCTTTCCGCAACGACTTGACCATGCGATGACGCGATGTGCGCACGCCGCCAGCCGGCTTGAGCAGGCGATGGCCTACCGCCGAAAGGACGGTTGGCAGCGCTGGGCATCGCTTCGCTCGCTCTTGCATTCGCTCTCTCCGCTCGCTATTCTGAAACGTGGTTACTCGATCACCATGCACGACGATGTAAAAATCGTACGACGGAGTTCCGAGCTCTCGCTCGGCGAGAGTATTCGTACGCGGTTCGGAGAAGGCGAGGCATTGTCTGACGTGAGGAAACTCGCATGACCCCGCATCCCCAAAAGAGAGTTCCGAGTTTCGGTGAGGCCTTCTCGGAGCT
Organism: Candidatus Microgenomatus auricola; assembly: GCA_005239865.1. GTDB lineage: Bacteria > Patescibacteriota > Patescibacteriia > SBBC01 > SBBC01 > Microgenomatus_A > Microgenomatus_A auricola_A. The sequence continues at coordinate 113,404 of SBBC01000013.1, read as the reverse complement.
CGAGAAGATTACCGAAGAGCTCGAGGACAAAGATCTCGATTTGGACAAAGCGATCGAGAAGTTCGAGCGCGGATTGGCGCTTGCCCAACAACTGAAGACAAAGCTCCGTGGTGTTGAGCAGCGGGTGGAGAAAATTCGGAAAAAGTTCGAGACCCTCGAACTACCGGAGGAGGCGGCCGGAGAAGAGGTCGAGGAGACCTAGCTCTCGCCTTCGTCCGTTTCGAATTCCAGCCCCTCCGCGGTCCGCGTGATCCGGAAGGGGACCCCGTTCGGATCTTGGCCTTGATATGTCTCGTCAACGTTCAGGCGCTTGACCGCGGTGATGACACGCTCGATGTCATCGGGCTCGGAGAAACCGACGCTTTCGAGATTCATCCGGAGACCCTCAAGCTGATCGTCGACCGGTGGCTCTTCTCGTGATTCTTCCATCGGGGTGGCCTGCTCAAGATACGTTCTCATGCTAGTGTACGACTGTAGTTGCCAAAATGCAATGGCCTGGGCCGGCGGCGTGTGCTAGAATATGAGGACGGTATGCTAATGACGGTCGCCCAGATTCATCGGTTGGCGGTTGATCTCGGGATCAAGCATGATCTCCGCGGCGTGGCCGCAGTCAAGAAGCACCTTCGGCGCATTCAGGAACGTTTTGAGAAGTTGTCGAAGGACGAGCGGGCAGATTTCGATCGGGAGGATCTCTGGAATCCATACTCGGATACGCGCATCTACACCGGTGATCCGAAGAAGGTCGTGCGGCGCGTGGCCGTCGGCATCGATGTCGAGACGCCGGAAATTCTCTTGGCCCACGTCCTGTCCGAGCGGCAACCCATTGATTTGCTCGTGACCCACCACCCGGTCGGTACGGCCTTGGCCGGTCTGCATGAGGTCATGCACCTCCAAGCCGAGGTGCTGGCAAAGTACGGCGTGCCGATCAACGTGGCGCAGGGGTTGCTCCACGTCCGGATTGATGAAGTCAGCCGGCGGACCTCGCCGATCAACCACCAGCGTGACGTTGACGCTGCGCGCCTCCTCGGGTTTGCTTTCATGTCCTGCCACACGACCTCCGATAACATGGTCGCGACCTTTCTCTTCAACCTCATCCGTCAACACGAGCGGAAGCTCGAACTCGTTAGCGACGTCTTGAAACTTCTGCGCACTATCCCCGAATACCGCGCGGCGGCTAAGTGGAAAGCCGGACCGCGGCTCTTTGCCGGTCGTCCCGATCACTTCGCTGGCAAGATCGCGATTACCGAAATCACCGGCGGAACCGAGGGCTCACCACAAATCTACCACCGACTGGCACAGGCCGGCGTCGGGACGGTCATTGGCATGCACATGTCGGAAGAGCATAAGAAGCAGGCGGAGGAAGCGCACGTCAATGCGATCATCGCCGGGCACATGTCGTCCGACTCGCTGGGGATGAATCTCTTCGCTGACGAACTTGAGCGCCACGGCCTGACGGTCGTACCGTTTGCCGGGTTCATTCGTGTCTCACGGCGGGGAGCACGACGGCGGCGATGATGGCGCGTGTCAGTCAATCCCAGCCTCCTGTTGCCATGGTCGCACTGTTCGGCGCGATCGTCCTGACGTTGCTGCTTGGCCTGTGGGTCTTTGTCCGACAGCCGACGACTCCACCCAGAACCGATCTGCCAGCGAACGTTGTCGTGAGTGAGCAGCAGCGGGCGCTCAATGAATTGTTGATGGTTCAACCGACCGCCGCCCTCGAAGAGAAAATATTCGTTTACGACAGTGGTCTCTTGAGTGACAGCATCGCAGTCGCGCGGGAGCGACTAGAAGAGGGACTGCATCTACCAGTTGAAATCCTCCGCGTCCCCGGCATCACGTCGCGGCAAGCGATTGTTGACCTGACGCCGCGGCTTCGGACCCCACCGCAGTACTTCGTGGTTGATCTCGGCCGGTTCGACCGCGCGGCCGGCATCCAGGAAAACGAGATGACATTGAATCTTACTTCGATCGTGCAAAAAATACTTGATCTTGGTGGTTCGGCGATGGTCATCGGTAGTTTATCGAGCGACGGCAACACCCGCTTTGCCGAGACGGTACGCGCCATCCTCCCCGGGTCAGCCAAATTCATCGACGCCACGCCACTCCTCCTGACACCGTCGTTCCGCATGAGCCCGACGGAACTCAACGCCGAGGGAGCAAGAAAACTGGCGGAACAGCTGATTGCGGCGTTCCCCCGGACATCGCCATGACGACCGTCAATCAGAGCCAGGTGCGACAGGCGCTGGCGCAGATCAAAGACCCGGAATTGGGGCTCGATCTTGTGACCCTCGGTCTCGTCTATGACATCCGTATCGCCGCCGGCGCGGTCTCGATCCGCTGCACGCTGACCACCCCGGGCTGTCCGCTCATCGAGACGATTATTGACGATGTCAAACGGACAGTCGGGGCGATACCCGGCGTCCGCCAGGTCGAGGTCGATCTGACGTTTGATCCGCCGTGGACTCCCGAGCGGATGAGTGAGGAAGCACGGGAACTGCTCGGTCTAACCACCCAGACCGCACCGCGACCAACCGGATAACAAGGAACCACTGCATGGACACCCAACCACCGCTCACCCGACATCAGCGTCGGGAACTCGAACGCCAACAGCGCCGTCAAGGAGAACAGCGTCAAGGGCGAAACCGTCAGGTGCGTCCAGTCGTCGGTTTTCTCGTTCTGGTCGCGGCCATTGTCGGCGCTGTCTACGGCTTAATCAAGCTCGGCGGCCCGGCGCCGACCAAGGTTGATCTATCCCCGTTCTTCAAGGGAACCCTCACCTCGAGTCAGGGGCGCGACCATATTGCGGTTGGGGCGAGCCACGCGCCGTATGCCACGAATCCACCGACCTCGGGTCCGCACTACGAGGATACCATCCCGCTCGGGGTGTATGATGAACCGCAGACCGATGAGAACCTGGTACATAATCTTGAGCACGGTCACGTCTGGGTGTCGTACAACTGTTCGGACGGATGTCCTGACCTGGTCACGCAATTGAAAACCGTTGTCGAGCGATATCAACTGTATATTCTCGAGCCGCGGAAGGACAATCCGCAGAAGATTTGTCTGGCGGCCTGGGAGTACCTTGATTGTTTTGAGGAGTTCGATGAGCAGCGCATCCAGGCCTTTTTTCAGCAGCGGGAAAACCAAGGACCGGAGAAACTTCCACCGAGCGCCCACAAACGAAAATAGGACGCTTCGAGTCATCGGTCGGAGGCATGAAGACTAAAAACTGTCGTTGAGAAATGTAGACTTTGGAACACGAAGGAACAATCACCTATGCAATTTAAACCCCTCATCATATTGGCCGTCAGCGCTGCCCTGGTGTTGCTCGGAGCGGCCTGCGCGAAGAAGTCCAGCCAGACGAATGTGGTGAACTCGGGATCAAACACGAACGCCTCGACGGTGAATCTCAACACGAATAACAACCTCAACGCTGCAGTCATTGATCTCACGAACACGCCGACGACCGCAGTGCCAGCTGGCGCGGCCGTGTCAATGACCGCGAGCGGGTTTTCTCCTTCGACCGTCACGGTCAAGGTCGGCGGGACCGTGACCTGGACCAATACCGATACCGCCGTTCATCAACCGGCGAGCGATCCGCACCCGACGCACACCGGACTCGCGGGCTTTGACGCCCTCGGCGGCGTATCGCCGGGCAAAACGTTCCGTTTCACCTTCACGCGCGCCGGGACTTTCGGGTACCACGATCACGTCTTCACAACCAGGACCGGGAAGGTCATCGTTGAGCCGTAAGCGTTATCGGCTTTCCCGACCCGGTCGTTGATTTCACTGGATGCACTCGAATTCCACCATCGGTAAAGTAGATCAGACCGCGATCGATCAACTGGTTGACGAGGCGTTGTTCGGCCACGCACACCATCAGGCGCTGGCGCGACGGGTATTGCGCAAGCAGGCGGAAGAGGAGGGGATTGTCTTGCGTTCGTTAGCGTCCTTGAATCGGGAACGTGCCGCCACCCCGGAACGATTTCCATTCACGGTGCCGGCGATGAATGTGCGTGGTTTCGGCTACGAGTTTTGTCGCGCCGTCATCCGTGCCGCCCGGCGCCTCGACTGCGGCGCGTTCATCATCGAGATCGCGCGATCCGAGCTGGACTACACGGATCAACGACCGGACGACGTCGCTGTTATCGCCTTGGCGGCGGCGCTCCGGGAAGGGTTTGTCGGACCGCTCTTCCTTCAGGGCGATCACTTTAAAGTGGCGCGGGGCAAAAATCTTGACAAGGAAATTGAAGCCCTAGAGCGATTGATTGAGGAATCGCTCACAGCCGGGTTTTTCAACGTTGACATTGACGGATCGACCCTGATTGACCTTGAAAAAACCAGCGTGGCTGAACAGCAAGCTCAAAATGCAGAGGTGACCGCGCACCTGACGCGTTTCATCCGCCGGCAACCAGCCGGAATTGACGTCAATCTCGGCGGTGAAATCGGCGAGATCGGTGGACCGGTCAGCACGGTTGAAGAACTCCGCGCATTCATGCAAGCGTATCAACGCCGCGTCAGCGGTGACGGGATTCTGAAAGTGGCGGTGCAAACCGGCACGTCGCATGGCGGCACACCGAACCCCGACGGATCAGTCAAGAACCTTCGCGTTGATTTTGCAACACTCAAAAAACTTTCGCGAGTTGCGCAAGCGGAGTTCGGTCTGGCCGGGGCGGTTCAGCACGGCGCTTCAACCTTAAGCCACGACCAATTTTCCCGGTTTCCTGAAGTTGGCTGCGTCGAAGTTCACCTCTCGACCGAGTTTCAGAATACCATCCTTGACCACCCGGCGTTTCCGACGGCGCTGCGGGACGAGATGCGCGCGTACGTCGAGTCCCATTTCACGAGCGAGCGAACGCCGAACCAAACCGACGCCCAGTTTTTCTACAAGCACCGCAAGCGCGCCTGGGGACCGTTCAAGCGGGCGGTCGCCCAACTGCCGGCAGATGCTCGGCAGGCGATCATGGGCGCGCTCGAGGAGAAGGTGGAATTCCTCTTCCGCACCCTGCGCGTTCAGGGGACGAGGAGACTGGTCGAATCTCTAGTTTTGGGAGATACTACGAGGTAGCGCACATGTACGACGTCATCACCATCGGCTCGGCCACGCGCGATGTGTTCATGCGGAGTCAGCACATCCGGATCATGAAAGACCCCTCATTCTCGACTGGTGAAGCCGAGTGTTTCGCCCTTGGCTCGAAGATTGACATTGAGGAAATTGTTTTCGAGACCGGCGGCGGAGCGACGAACACCGCCGTCGGGTTTGCTCGCCAGGGATTAAAAGCCGCGTTCGTCGGACGGATTGGCCACGCCGACGTTCGAGGCAAAGAAATTTTGCGCACCATCCGTGGCGAAGGCGTCGATACGTCGCTCGTGGTTCACGATCAACGCAGCTTAACCGCCTACTCCGTCATTCTCTTAACGCCGCGCGGCGAGCGAACGGTGTTGGTCTACCGCGGCGCTTCAGCTAGGTTCGGTGTCCGTGAACTGCCGCGACGACGAATGCGGAGCCATTGGTTCTATCTGACCGCGCTCGGTGGGAACGCCCCGGTCATTCGCGCGATCTTTCAACAGGCCCGCCAGATCAAAGCCAAGGTGGCTTGGAATCCCGGCGCAGCTGAATTGGCCTGGGGCTACCGCCGGCTCCTGCCATTTTTTAAACAGTCGGCCGTGCTCCTTCTGAATCGTGAAGAAGCCTCGAGTCTCCTCAACGTCGATTACGCCCACGACCGTTTGGTTTTTGCAAAGCTCTGTCTCGCCTTGCCCGGGCTGGTGGTGGTAACCGAGGGGACCAAAGGCGCGGTGGTCTGTGACAACGAGCGTCGTTATGTTTCCAAGACGCACCAGATTCAGGTGGTTGACACGACCGGCGCTGGTGATGCCTTTGGTTGCGGTTTTGTCGGCACGTACATCAAGACCAAGGGTGACATTCGACGGGCCTTGCAGTTTGCCACGGCCAACGCCGAATCGAAGCTGCAGCGCATCGGCGCGAAAGCCGGACTCCTGCGCCGATTTCCGCGGCGCGGACTGGTGAACGTCCAGGTGACGTCTTTCCCGAATGCCTAGGGCTTGACCAAGGGCGTGGTCCAGCGGTAGGGTAGAGGAGTGAAGCATGGTGTGAATAAAATCGAATTCCGCTTGTTCCCAATCTCTCTCAAGAGCGGGTCATGCCACCACTAACCAAACGGGGATGCCCCCGTTTTTCGTTCGTTCAGGAGGCGCTCGCTGACAACTGAATGTTGACATGATGAACCGGAGGGTGACAGAGAACTCTTTGCGACAGACTGGTTGTTGGAAGGAGGGCGTGACTCATGGTAACCGTGCTGCGATCGATGTCGCTCGTCGAAGTGGTCGAACGCATCAACAGTTGGGCGGAAGTAGCAATGTTCAACGGCCAGATCGGCGCACTCGCCCAGTTCGGGATTGATCTCAAGGCGCACCTGGCCCACTACGCCAGTTCGGTGTTTGAGGGAAAACGCTTCTTCGCGCAGGCCGGAGGCATTTTCCTCGACGCCGAGCACAATCAGCGCCTGGCGCATTCCTGCCGGGAACTTCGTTTCGAGGTGCCCGAGGGTTTCAAGAGTTTTGAGGGTTTTGTCCGGTTCTTGTCGGACATTGAGCAGCTCGTGATCGCAGTCAACAGCGCCAAGGATCCAAAAGATCCGGACCTCTATATCCGATCGTGGCTCGGGCGCGGGATCCGCAGCACGGGGAGCGGCCTCCACGTGCGTTCGTGGCATGCCGATCCGGCGAAGCGGATCCGCACCTATTACGGCGTGGTGACCGAACGCTGGCCGTCCTACCTGCCGATCAACGAAGGCGAGGCGGGGACAGCGCTGCTCTGTCGTCGCTGGGAGCGTCCGACGCGGAAGAGCGCTCCGACGAGCGCCAAGTGTGGCGCGAATTACGTCATCAGCACGATGGCCAGCGATGACGCGGCCATGGTGGGCGCGAAGGAAGGACTCATGATTCGGACTGCTCCGGACAAAACAGTCTACGTCCTCGACGGCCCGGGGCAGGCCATCGCCATCGCCGAACACGGGGCGGTCACGACGCCCAATCCGGAATCGGCGGACATCCTCCGGAGCACGACCATGACGTGGGCGAAGGAAGTAGTGGCTCCACGTCTCGGCATTCCGTTCCGATACGGGGACATCACCGAGGAGCGCCTCTACGCAGCCGATGAATTGTTTTTCATGGGCAGCGCCACCGGCTTTGCGCCGTTTGGTGAGGTTTGGGACCAGCAGCCGGACGGGACGATCGTCAAGCGTTCAATCGGAACCGGTCAGCCGGGACCGGTGTGGGCGGCGTTTCGCGAGGAACACCGGAAGGCGACGACCGGTCTTGACTACCACGACCACATCGCGCTCGTGCCTTCCTCGCGCCGGGCGCTGCATTCGTTGGCCGAGCGAGTGCTCGATCAGCTGCAGATCCAACCGTCAGCGTAGCATCTTTGGGGAGTGTGTGCCGGCATCACTCCCCATTTTCTTTTTCCGTCGACTATGCTATACTAGAGCGAGTGAAGAAAAACCAAAAATACCAACGCGTAGTTTTCGTGGTCGTCATGGCCGCCCTCGTCGGCGGGTTTGGCCTTCCGGCAGAGGCGGCTTCAAAGAAAGCAGCGCGGCGACTCGACGGGGTGATGGTGGCGCCGGGATTGGCGAATACCTGGCCAATCGCGGTCATGATTGACAATCACTCGGCCGCGCGACCGCAGACCGGCCTGGACAAGGCGTCAGTCGTGTACGAAGCGTTGGCCGAAGGCGGGATTCCCAGATTCATGGCGGTTTTTGCGCAGCCGCGGGTTCAGCTCATCGGTCCGGTGCGCTCGGCGCGAGCGTACTTTGTGCAATACGCAGCCGAGTACCGTGCCGGCTTCGCCCACGCCGGCGGCAGCCCAGACGCGATCGCCATGCTCAAACGCGTCCGGCTGCCGAACTTTGAAGGGATTACCGGAAAGTACGCCAAGCATTTCTATCGTCGCGGCGGCAATTGTGTGCATTGTTTGTTTACGGACAGTAAGCTCTTAGCTCGTGCCCTGAAGCAGGCGAAGTACCACCAATATCGTCCGACCTACCGCGCCTGGAAGTTCAAGAACGATCCGCCGCCGAAAGAACGGCGGAAGGGTCTGCACGGCGTCAACGTTGATCTCGGTGCTGGTCAGGCCTACCGCATCCGCTACGAGTACGATCGGAAACGGAACGTGTACACACGATTCACCGGCGGTCGAGTGCACGTTGATCGCGTGTCGAAGCAGCAATTGACGGCCAAGAACGTCGTCTTGATGCTCGTGCCGAAAGAACGAGTGCTTGATCGTCAGGGCCGGATCGCGCTCAACATCCTTGGACGGGGGAAGGCGATTCTCTTGCAAAACGGTTACGCTTCCACCGTCAACTGGCGGAAGGGATCAACGAACGACCGAACGGTCTTCACCCGGGCGAACGGCCAGGAAGTCGAATTCAACCGCGGCGCGGTGTGGATCACGGTGGTGCCGCGAGGACACAAGTACTCGGTGTTTTGATTCAACGGATTGACATGAGTTTGACTGGCTGATAACATCGTTTCAGCTTTTTGGTCGTTGACAGACGCGGAAGAGAAGAGAGGAGGAGATTGTGATGAGCTCATTGCTCCGGACGATGTTTTCGGTTCAACAACCGATCATTGCGATGATCCATGTATGGGAAAGTGATCGGCCGCAACAGATCGAGCAGGCAGTGGAGGATCTGGCACGGCTTAACCTCTACGTTGATGGGGTGCTGGTTGAGAATTACGACTGGGGTTACGCTGACGCTAACCTGGCGACCACTGAAGTCATGGAGGCAATGACTGCGGTTGCCCGTGAAGTTGTTCAGAGAACCAGCATCCCCGTTGGCATCAACGTCCTCCCGAACGATTACGAAAAGGCGTTCCGCATCGCCGATGACGTGGGTGCTCGATTCATTCAGATCGATCACGTCACTGGCGAGTACCTGGTGGAGAACCTCGACGGTGAGTATGTTCCCTGTCGACCGGTCGATGAAGATGACCTTCTCGGTCACCGCGATACGTACCCGCGGGTAGCGGTCCTCGGCGGCATCCATCCGAAATACTATCGACCAGTCGATCCGACAGCATCGATTGTGGACGCCGCCCGACGGGCGTGCACGCTCGTTGACGCCGTCGTGGTAACCGGAAGTAGGACTGGTGAACAGGCGAGCATCAGCGATCTCTTGGATGTCAAGCAGGCCATCGCCCCGCATCTCGTTTTTGTGGGGAGCGGACTAACGCCCCAGAACGTTGAGGAACAGTTGACAATTGCCGATGGGGCCATCGTTGGGAGCGCCTTGAAGAAGGGGGGCGTTGCGCCATCGGTACAGATCGATCCTGACTTGCGGGATGCGCTCATGCGCGAGGTATGGAAGATACGAAAGAGAACACTCCAGCCATGAGCTCCAGCGACTCGGTGCACCCGAGTCGCCTTTTGTTGGACTCATGACTCCACACGTGATCTTGACCGCATAGTCTCCCTGAAGTACACTAGACACCACCCATGGCACGTGCGGCGTTTTCGTCCCTCAACCTCTTCCACTTTTCAGACCACACGAAGTACCGTCTCCTGGAAATCATTCCGGGGTTTTTGGTCTGGTCAACGTTTCTGTTAGCGATCGTGCTGTCGTTTGTGCAGCCGGTCGGCGTCATCATCTTCATCATCGTCTTCGATCTGTACTGGTTCGTCCGGGCGGTCTACATCCTCGTCTACCTCCTCGTCGCGTATCGTCGATACCGGCGGACAGTGGCCATCAATTGGACGTTGAAGATGCAGCGCGCGGTCGGCTGGGAAAACATCCGCCACCTGATCGTCATTCCCACCTATAAGGAGCCGTACGCCGTGGTCGAGCAGGCGTTTACGGGGTTGGCGCGGTCCCGTTTCCCGCTCGACCGGCTGTTCGTCGTATTGGCCTGCGAGGAGCGCGATCGGGATCGGGCCGAGGAAAATGCTCGTCGAATTGAACAGAAGTTCAGACAGGCATTCGGCGCACTCCTCGTGACTTTCCATCCCGACAATCTCCCGGGCGAGGTGGCTGGGAAGGGCGCCAACATCGCCTGGGCCGGTCAACGAGCGCTGGACGAAATGATCAACCAGCGACGAGTTCCGCACGAGGACGTGGTGGTCACAACGCTCGACGTCGATTCAGTCGTCCATCCGCAGTACTTCGCCTACCTCACCTGGGTCTACGTCAACCATCCGAATCGGTTGCGGACGAGCTTTCAGCCGCTGGCCTTCTACCACAACAACATCTGGCAGTCACCGGCGCTCACCCGCGTGGTCGCAAACGGTACGACCTTCTGGTTGATGACCGAGACCGTCCGTCCCGACCGACTGTTTACCTTTTCCTCGCACAGCATGCCGCTCCGCGCCCTGGTGGATGTCGGTTTCTGGCAGAATGATATTGTCACCGAGGACTCGCGGATTTTCCTCCAGTGTTTCTTGGAGTATGATGGCGACTACACGGTGACGCCATTGTACCTGCCGATTTCGATGGACACCGTCGCGACGACCTCGTTCTGGCGAACGGTCACCAATCAGTATAAACAGCAACGGCGCTGGGCATACGGGGTTGAGAATTTTCCCTACATGGTCTGGAATTTCTTCTCGAACAACCGGATTTCGTTCGCGAAGAAGATCAAGTACGTGTGGAACCAACTCGAGGGTGTCTACAGCTGGGCGACCGCACCAATCCTCATTTTCATCCTCGGGTGGCTGCCGACCGCGATCGCCCATCGGCGGGAGAGTACCTTTCTGATTGTCGAGAGCGCGCCCGATCTCTTGCAATGGCTCATGACGTTGGCGATGGTTGGTCTCATCGCCGGAGCAGTGCTCTCGACGGCGATGCTTCCGCCTCGACCAAAAGACCACCAGCGTTTCTGGTGGTTGCCGATGATCCTCCAGTGGTCACTTTTTCCGGTGACGATGATTCTCTTCGGTTCGGTGCCAGCCACCGACGCGCAAACGCGGCTGATGCTCGGGAAATACCTAGGGTTTTGGGTGACCGAGAAGGCGCGGAAGTGAGGGAGTGACGCCCAGCTTGACGGGGATTGAAGAGCGCGTCGGGCTTACGGATTTCCGAGTACGCTGCCGACAAAATCGGCATAACCGCGGCTGAAGGCCAGGGCGTCGGTCGGTGGTTTCCCAGGTAGTTGCAGTGTAGTAAGAACGAGGAGGTCGTGACCACAGACCACGGCTGGTGTCTGGTTGAACATCATGACCGTGCCGGGTCGTTGTTTTGCCATCTGATGGTGTATCCGGGCATCCAGGATTTTGAGTCTTGTTCCGCGCCACTCGGTGGTCGTTCCAGGCCACGGGTCGAAGGCGCGAATCCGGCGTTCAATCTCGTCAGCTGACCGGCGCCAGTCAATCACTGCTTGCTCACGTTTCAATATTTTAGTGAACGTCGCCTGGGCATGATCCTGCGGCCGGGGTGGACGCTCGCCCGCGAGGTAGGGGAGGAGTGAGGAAGTTAGAAGCGTCGCGCCGAGGCGCGCCAGCCGTCGCTCCAGCGACGGGCGGTGTTCGTGGGGTTCAATCACGAGTGAGTCTTGGGCCACGATCGGACCGTGATCGAGTGCTTCGTCAAGCACAATAATGGTGACGCCGGCTTCGTGGTCACCAGCCAGCAATGCTCCAGCCACTGGCGAGGCGCCGCGATGTTTCGGCAGGAGCGAGGGGTGGACGTTGAGGAATCCCTTCGAAGGGATTTCCAAGAGTGGTGGCGGCAGGATTTTCCCGTAGGCGGCCAGCACAGCTACGTCAGGTTGCAGTCTTTGGATCTGCACCCAGAACGCTTCGTCGAGACGTTGCGGCGTCAGGACCGGTACGTTCAACGCACTCGCGCGTTCACGAACCGGAGAAGCTCCTTCGCGTTGACCGCGTCCAGACGGCGCATCGGCTTGCGTGACAACCGCAGCAATCTCGGCGATCCCGTGGACTGCCTCGAGGGACGGAACGGCAAACTCCGGCGTTCCGAAAAACAGGATGCGCGGTCGTTTCGTCACGGGACGCCCAGGTCTTTCGGCGGTACCTTCATCCGGTGAATGAACAGGAGGCCGTTGAGGTGATCAATTTCATGTTGGAAAACGCGGGCCACCAATCCCGATTCCTCGACCGTGCGTTCGGTGCCATTGTGGTCGATGTAAGAGACGGTCACGGACACCGGTCGGCGGACAGATCCAAACACGCCTGGGAGAGACAGACATCCCTCCTCGCTCGTTGCCGAGCGAAAGGAGCGATGGAGGATGCGGGGGTTGATGATTGAGAAGGGGGTGTCACTATGGTTGATGATGGCGAGCTGGAGATCAACGCCGACTTGCGGCGCGGCGATCCCGACGCCACGCGCGGCGTACATCGTGTCAATCATGTCGGTCATGAGCGCGTGGAATTTTTTGGTGTTGATGGTCATCAGGTCGACCGGTTGCGCCGGACGGCGGAGGATCGGATGGCCGAGTTTTGTGATCGGGAGAATAGCCATGCTCGGCGAGTGTAGCAAACTCCTTTCGACGACACAATGCGCTAGTGGATTTCCGATGGATTCGGTACCATGCTCCACCGTTCGTCGAGACGCATGAGCAGGCGACGAACCGCTGGTGACAATGGTTTTTTGTAGCGGAGGAGGACGAGATCGCCACCCGGATCGATGCGGGACCGACCGCGGGAACGCTGTGGTCCAATGATGAGCAAGGTCGGATCGTGTCGTTTGAGTCGGCGGACGAGTTCGTTCGCGGTCAGGCCCGGCGCGCGTGCCACTAAGCGGCGGCGTAAGGCCAGGAGGTTCCAGGCGGGCGGGTAGCCGAAGCGTTCGCGTTCCTCCCGCCCCTGCTCGAGCACACGATCGTCGAACACCGTTCGGGAAAGTTCTTCGTAACCGCGCGACCCCTGGACCAACAACGTTCCACCAACTGAAATTTTCGCCGCCAGCATGCGGAGGATCCGTCGGGCGCGTTCCTCGGCATCAATCCGGGGCACGGAGAGCAAACTATCGTAACGCGTGATGACGGCCAGGGTGACCTCCGAGAGATCAAGTTCATCCAGGCGCGACGGGGTGGTCACGAGGATCAGCCCGCGATCGGAGTCGGTCGCCCCGGCGATGACCGGTTTGAGACCAGCCCGGCGGAGTTCCAGGACGAGATACTCAATCCCACGACCGCGTCCGCGCAGCGAGTAACCCCGGCAGCGCGGACAGGTCAAGGGAATGTTGGCGGTCTGCCCGCAGTGACGACAGACGAGAACTGCCCCGTCCTGTCGCAGCGGGACGCGGCAGATCGAGCAGGTCGGGATGAAGCCGCAGTCCCGGCATTCGAGCGAACCGAAGAGCGAGCGGCGATGGTGAACGATGACGGCGCGACGCCCTTGCGCGGCAACCCGCTGAAGCGCGGCCAGCGTTACATCAGGCACTATTCGGTAGTCGTGCTGGTCACGCTGTTCATCAAGGTCAACAAACGCAACTGTGATTTGTGGAGGGGCATCAAGATGTTCGTGAACGCCATATTGGAGAAAAGATTGAAGCGAGGGGAGTCGACTCATGAGCACCAGTTTTCCGCCGGTCCGGGTAACCAGAGCGGCCGCCACACTTCGACAGTCGAAACGCGGACTCGGCTCTTCTTGGACGTGTTCGTCGGCGTCCTCGTCGTCAATGATGACCAGTCCGAGATCAGTCAGCGGGGCGAAAATGGCCGAACGTGTTCCGATGACGATGAGTGACTGTCCATTGCGGATGTTGAGAAAGAGTTCGCGGTATTGCCTCGCGGGCAGACCGTGGTGGAGAAGGAAGGCGCGAGGAAAGAGGCGAGCGTAGGCCCGCAGGCGGGCGATCGTTGGCACGATGAGTAGAGTTGAACGATGGTGTTTTTGTGCGAGCGCCACCAGATGTTCGTAGAAGGTCGTCCGAGAGTGATCATTGAGGTACGAGATCAGTGCGACGTCCTGTTGGGAGCCCGTTAGACTATCAAGTTCATTCCGCCAGGTTCGATCCGGTGCTGGCGATGACGGTGGCAAAAGACTGATGGCCGTCCGGAGCCGGAGCGACGGGATGATGCTTCGCAGGGTCGTGGCGATTGAGGTAAAACCCTCGTGCGCGATCTGTTGCGCCGCTTGTAGTTGGGGGAGGGGCAGGAGGGGAGACTGACTGATGACTGCGTTGAGGGCGAGGATGTTTGCGGGAGCGAGGGAGCTAGTTGACGCGAGTTCCAGAACCACGCCGATGTGTGAGCGGCGGCGAAAGGGGATTCGGACGATACTCCCGACGACAACAGTCATCGTTTCCGGAAGACGGTAGTCGAAGACGCCAAGCGCCCGCGGCAGACGCAGGAGTGGGGCGACGCGGGCAATCATGGTAGGTTTAGGTTAACGTGAGATTGGCGGTTAACAAGCCAATCCCGAATGGATGTTCGTACGCCAGTTTTCGGATCGCGATATTTTTTCGAGCCACGAGGCCAGCCAGCATCAAGAGTGGCCGATAGCCGCAGGCATCCGCTTGTTCCACAATCACGTCATCGATCCGAAGCAAGTGTTCTGCCCAGAATTTTTTTTGGAGCGAACGAAGGACCGTGGCGTCGAAGGTTTTGCCCTCGGGGCGCTGACCGCCCGGGGCGGCTGGCGTGAGATGGTGGGAGAGTTCGGCGCTGGCGATGACCGCGATGCGTTGTCGGGCGGCGTCAAATTCCTCTCCCAGGAGGCGACCAGCATGGACGTGGGTCTGGGGATCAAGCGTGGTCGGTCGGATCGGCAGCAACCCGACCGCCGGAAGATGATCGGCCACGAGCACCAGCGGCACACCGGTCGCATACCCGAGCGAAGGATCGTGGATGAGCGTTACCGGGAAGCCGCTATCCTCGGCTCGTTCCCTGATCAGTTGACCGAGGGTGACGGCACCCGGTCGTGTGGTCGTGGTGACGAGGTCGCCGAATTCGGTGAATCCGATCGTGAAGCGATCGGCGATGTTGACGCCAAACGCCTCCTCGAGGTGCTGACCATGGGGATGGAGAATGACGAGCACATCGGGCTGGAGTCCGTAGAGTTCATGACTGACTGCGGCCAGCGCGCGCTGGGTTTTTTTTGTTTGTCGGTGGTACTCCTTGCCGATCGACGGCAAGAGGAGGGGTGAGTGGGGGACGATTGCAGCGCCGATGAAGGGCATGGTTATGACCCTGGGTTGGTTGACAGATCGCTTAAAGCTTCGCCGAGCGGATGCGCGGCCAGCGAACGATCGTTCGTCCAGACGAGGTTTTTTATCTTCAAGCCCAACTCGCGGAACGTTTCGATATCGGGAATGGGTCGTCGTTGGCCGTTGGAGATAAAGTAGATTTTTCGCTCGGTCCGGGAGGCGACGATTTCACCGTCGCGGAATTTCACCGGGTCGCCTTCGGGGTACGATAACAACTCTTCTTCCGATGCGCGTTGCGGTCGCTGGTTGCGGAATTGTGAACGATAGATCTCTTTTGAGTAAATGGCATGACGCAGGTCATCGGTGCCGATGTAGGCCACGCCGCCGGAGGTCGTGGATTGGAGGAGACGCCCGGTCGGAAAGGTGTCGTGTTCGGTGATTGGATCACCTTTCGGGTAAATCTCGAGCTCGGCGGCGTCAACGCCGCGAATGATCTCTTCGGGGTTATAGCCGAGAAGGCGCAGCGTTTCGTGCGAGGCCAGCGGGCGCTTCATGCCATTGACCAGGAGATACACGCCGCCGGTGCGCAGTTGGAGAAGAGATGGTTCTGGATAACGAATCGGCGAACCGACTTCATAGGTTTCAATTTCGTCACGATCGACAGTAACGACCTTTTCGGGGTCATAGTTACTGACAAAAGCGGCGCGCGAGAGAAAGGCCGATCGACGGCCATCGCGGATGAGCCAGATCCCCGGCTGGCCGCGCACGCGAAGGAGCGAGCCGTCCGGATGTTTCCGCACGAACCAGCGTAGCCAGAGTTGTTGGAACAAGGAGTTCGCGCCGTAGCGCTGATCGCCGCCGCCGTACTTCCCGACGTAGGGATTGTAGATATAGAGGACGGCTGTGGCAATGTTGGCCGGCGTGACCAGGAGGTTGTCAATCGTCAGTTTGGCGATGCCGGGACCCCAACCGTTGAACTGTCCGTGTTCCCGGAGGGCTGGCAGGTAATCGTCGTGGATCCGCGCCCCGGCGGCACGGAGCTGGGTGGCAAATCCTTTGTAAGCCGAGCTGCATGTTGACGGGCAGCCGTAGCCGAGGGCGTAATCGAGTTGGTTCGGCGTCGGATTTGGATCAGTCACGAGCGATTGTTCTTTCTGGAGGAGGGTCAGGAAAAATTTTGGGCTCAGACCGTAGTCGCGCGATACCTCAGCCAGGAGTTGAGCCGCTTTTTTCGTCGTGCCTCCGTCATCGACCGAGTAGTCAGCCAGAAAACTGCCGCGATCTTCAAGGAATCGCCGGATGCGGTCAGCACTCATCGCTTCGGCGTCGAGGAAATCGGCGTCGCTCAAGATAAAGTCGTTGCTCACGGCGCGAACTGGAGTGGCGGGCACCAGCCCCGCGGCTGCGAGCGCGAACGCCGACATTCCCATCAGGATGCATTTCAACGGTAAGAATGTTCGGATGGTTCGACGATCCATGGACCTCTTCAGTATAGCGAAATTCATGATATACTACAAATTGAACTGGACCTGACATGAATACACGGACGACCATTCTCGGTATTCCGTTCGACGCCGTCATGATCGACGACGTCCTGCGACGCATCGCCCAAGCCATCGAACACCAGAAGTTTTGCCAAGTGGTGACAGCCGGACCGGAGTTTCTCATGATGGCGAAGACCAATCAACTATTTCGCGATGTTCTGCGACGGGCCGAGCTTTCGCTCCCGGACGGCTTCGGGGTCGTCCTGGCCGGGCATTTCTTGCGACGTGGACGGTTACGACGGGTGACCGGGATGGATCTGTTGCGAAGACTTTTTCCGCGAGCCGGCCGCGAGGGCTGGCGGATCTTCCTCTACGGTGCGATGCCCGGAGTGGCCGAACGGGTAGCGGCGCGGATCGCGAAGGAGTACCGCGGTTTGAGTGTGGTGGGCGTCGAAAGTGGGTTCCGCCGTTGGTTTCGTCTGCCCGATCGCTTGGTCTGCTGGCGGATTCGACGCTCCAAAGCGGAGATTCTCTTGGTGGCGCTCGGTGCGCCGCGGCAAGAACTTTGGATCGATCGTCATCGTCACGCCCTCGGACACGTCCAGGTGGCGATAGGCGTCGGGGGTGCGTTCGACTACCTCGGCGGGGTTGTCCCCGAGCCACCGCGCCTGGTGCGGACGCTCGGCTTGGAGTGGCTGTGGCGGCTAGTGCGTCAGCCGCGACGGCGCTGGCGTCGGATCATGACCGCGGTCGTCGAGTTTCCGATTGCCATCCTCCAGGAGAAATTTCGAGATGGTGCTTCATAAGCCAGTCCGCGTCCGCTTCGCGCCGTCGCCGACCGGCGATCCCCACGTCGGCAGTCTCTGGACTGCGCAGTTCAACTGGATGTTTGCCCGTCAACATCGTGGTACGTTCGTTCTACGGATCGAGGATACTGATCAGCAGCGCTTCGTCCCGGGCTCACTCCAGAAGATTTACGAAGCCCTGGCTTGGTATGACGTCCTGCCAGACGAAGGGCCGGAACAAGGCGGACCGCATGGGCCATATATCCAGAGTCAGCGACTGGCTATGTACCATCAGCACGTGGCGCAACTCGTTGAGCAGGGGAGGGGATATTACTGTTTTTGTACGACCGCGCGGCTGGCGGAACTACGGCAACAGCAACTGGCCCTCAAGCAGCCGCCGCGTTATGACAAACGCTGTGCTTCCATTCCGCCGACGGAAGCCAAGCGGCGGGTGGAAGCTGGTGAACCGTCGGTCATTCGAATTAAGCTCCCGCCTCACGGTACGATCGTCTTGGATGATGTCATTCGCGGCCGGGTGACCTTCCGTTTCGACCAGCTTGACGATAGCGTCCTCCTGAAAGCTGATGGTTTTCCAACCTACCACCTAGCCAACGTCGTTGATGATCACCTGATGGAAATTTCACACATCATTCGGGCGGAGGAATGGTTGCCTTCGGCGCCGAAGCATCTTTTTCTCTACGATGCTTTTGGTTGGACCCCGCCCGTGTTTGCGCATCTGCCGCTCCTCTTAGGACCGGACCGCTCAAAATTGTCGAAACGTCACGGCGCCACGTCGGCCTTAGCGTATCGCGATGAGGGATTTTTGCCCGAGGCGATGCAGAACTTTCTGGCGCTCATGGGCTGGCACCCGAAGGGCGATCACGAGGTGCTGTCGCGCCAGGAGATTTTGTCGGAATTCCGGCTGGCCGACATCCATCCCGCCGGCGCGATCTTCGACCGCCGAAAACTCGAATGGATGAATGGTGTGTACATCCGCAATTTGCCGATCGAGCAATTGCTTGAACGGCTTTCGGTCTGGTGGAAGATTCCGGGTGGTGAAAAGCCCGCCCGCGAGTGGACGCTGAAAGCGCTGGCACTGGTGCGAGAACGCATGAAACGGTTGTCCGAGATCAACGAGCTCATCAACTTTGTGTTCACGACCGGCTGGAACGAGGAAGCGAAAGCATTCGATCGAGCGCTGCTCACGCCGAAGCCGGGGAGGAAAGAGAACGTGCCAGATAATCTTCGCTGGGCGAAAACATGGCTGGAAGGTCAGGTCGAGCCCTGGGATGATCAAACGTTGAAAGCGGCGATGTTGGCTGCCATCGCGAAGGCCGAAAAGAAAAACATCAACGTGCTGTGGCCGCTGCGGGTGGCGTTGACGTTGCGGGCAGCCAGCCCGGACGTGTTCGCCGTTCTCGCACTGCTCGGCCGCGCGGAAAGCCTTCGTCGGATTGAGCATTTTTTATAGTCGTCAGGGCGCTTGAAATCCTCGGCTTCTTTGTGCTATACTCTTCTTGTCGCATGGACAAAAAACCCAAAATCATCTATCGCGTTTTCTTGGCTGTCATGAGCGCCCTGTTCCTGGTCTTGACCAGCGGTTTGGCGTTGGCGCAGACAAACGCCGATACGAATTTCAACGTCAACGTTGATGCAAACATCAACAGCGCGCCCGACGCTGTACCATCCGTCGAACCGATCACCACGGAGATCGATGAACTTAACCAGCAGATTGAAGCCAAGCGCCAACACATCGACGAACTGAAACGCCAAACCCAAATTTACGAGCGGCAACTCGAGGGCAAGCAGAATGAACGGGCCTCGCTTCAATCAGAGCTGCGAATCCTTGAGGATACGATCGGGCAAACCGCCGTGGCGCTGAAACTCAACCAGGCCGAGATTGAGTCGCTGCAGCTGGAAATCCGGAGAATCGAGCGCGACATCGTGGCCCGTGAATATGACATTGCTGCACACCGCGACGAACTGGCCTCGCTGCTCCGCCGTCTCTACGAAACCGACCAGACGAGCCAGCTCGAACTCGTCGTCCAAGAACAAACATTCTCGAGCTTCTTCTCGCGCGTCCAAAATCTGCATGCCTTGAGCACCTCGATCGAGGAGGCGCTCAATCGCGTCCTCGAGACAAAACGAAAACTCGAAGCGGGTAAAGAGGATCTGACCTCGAAGCAGACCGCGCTCGATGAGAAGCGACAAGAACTGGAAGGCCAACAGGCGCTCCTCGAAGACCAGGAGAGTTACAAGACCAACCTGCTCGATGCGACGAAGAATTCAGAAACCAAGTATCAAGCGCTGCTCCAGGAATTGAAGCAGCAGGCGGCGTCCGTCGATCAGGAGATCGAGACGCTCATCCAGCAGGTCAACGACCGTCTGGCGGCGCGTGGCGAGGGCGTCTCGTTTGTCCAGCCCGGACAGCTCTCCTGGCCGATTGACACGAGCAAGGGGATAAGCGCCTATTTCCATGATCCGACCTATCCGTTTCGGAAAATCTTTGAGCACCCGGCCATCGATATTCGCACTGCGCACGGTTCGACCGTGACCGCCGCGGCTGATGGCGTCGTGGCGATTGCCCGGAAAGTCGACTGGGTCAAGAACAGCCAAGGACAAATCCTGTGGTCCGCCTACAATTTCATCACCATCGTCCATGGCGGCGACCTAGCGACAGTGTACGGACACTTGAGTCAGGTCAACGTCAGCGAAGGAGATACGGTTAAGCGAGGACAGGTAATCGGCAAGTCAGGCGGGACGCCAGGCACTGCCGGAGCCGGGCGGTTGACTACTGGACCGCACCTGCATTTTGAAGTACGCGTTAACGGTATACCGGATGATCCGTTGAAGTACTTGCCGCCAGGCTGATGGGGGATGGATAGAAACCAGCTTGTTTTAGAGATATTAATGTGTCGCACAATATACCTTTTATGTCTCTAGAACAGTGTTATTGATACGCCTCGATTGTGCGTGGAATCGGTAGCGGCGGTAATAGAGACGTTTGACACTTTCGGTAACAACAAAGTAGGCGACGACGATGGCGCCGATGATGAAAAGCATGCTGGCGGTCGGCGGCACGAAGTGAAAAACTCGTGATCCGAACGGGGTGAGCGGCAGAGCAATGGCAGTCAGACCAGCGAGGAGCGTCAGCCAGATGAGGGTGGGTGACGATCCCCGGCTGCGTTCAAGCGGGAGGGTCGTGCGAATGGAATAGATCAGGAGAAGCTCGGTTAAGATGCTTTCCGTGAACCACAGCGATTGAATCACGATCGGCGACTGTGAACGGAAGAGGCCAAAGAAGATGAAGTCGAACAGGGCGCTTGTTAAACCGAGGAGCAACGTCAAGAATCCGAGTTCGCGCAGGTGAAAGTGCTGCGGTCGGGTGAGTTCACTGCGGTCAACTCGATCCCCTGCCACCGCGACCAGCGGGAAATCAGTCAGGAGATTCGTCAGCAGGATTTGGACCGGCAGCATCGGCAAGAAATCAACGATCAGGGAAATCCCGGCGATCGCGAAGAAATTTCCGAAGTTGCCGATGAGCGTGTACTTGATGTACTTGATAACGTTGGCGAAGATCAGGCGTCCTTGAGTAATGCCTTCAACTATCACGTCCAGCCCGGTATTGAGCAGGACAATGTCAGCCGCCCCACGGGCGACGTCCGAGGCGGTGTTGACGACCAGCGAGACCGAGGCGAGCTTCAACGCCGGCGCGTCATTCATTCCCTCACCGAGGAAGCCGACGGAGTTCGTCTTTTCGAGCGTCCGGATGAGGTGGTATTTTTGCTCCGGCGTCATGCGCGCGAAAACTCGATAATGACGTGCTGCCTGGCCGTAGTCAGCTGGTGAGAGCCGTTCGAGGTGGTCGCCGCTGATGACCTCGGTGGGCGCGCGGATCAGCCCTAGTTTCTGGGCAACCGCACCGGCCACTGCCGGGTTGTCGCCGGTGACGATTTTTACTTCCACACCGAGTTGCTCGGCCTGGATGATCGCCCGCCGGCTGGTCGGCTTCAATGGGTCAACAAATGAGACCAGTCCGAGGAAGGTCAGGTCGCGCTCGAGCGTTGCCGTCTTTTCGAAAATCGGCGCGTCTAGGTCACGAACCGCGACGGCGATGACGCGCTCCCCTACTCTCCCGAGCGATTCGGTTTTCTTCAGCAGGGTGGCCGGGGTCAACCGATCAAAGCCATGGGTGCATAGTGGTAAAATCGTCTCCGGTGCTCCGCGTAGAATCAGGCGCTGGCCAAGCGCCCTTCGGACGATGACCCCGGAACGGCGTCGGGTTGGTTCGAACGGTATTTCACGCAACAACGCAGCGGTCGGTAAAGGGAGTCCTTGCTGGCCGGCCAAGACGAGCAGGGCGTGGTCGAAAGGGTCGCCAGATTCGCGACCGCCGGCCCGGACCGTCGGCGGAATTCCTTCCAGGAGTGCGTGGACAAGCTCACCCCGGTCATCGGCGATCAGCTGGGCCACGGCCGGCGCGTTTTCCGTCAACGTTCCGGTTTTGTCCGTACACAGAATGTCAATCTGTCCCAGGTCCTCGATGGCGGTTAGACGTTTTACCACGACATGGCGCCGGGCTAACTCCAACGCTCCGCGGGAGAGGGTAATCGTTGTGACTGCCGGTAGGGCTTCAGGAATGACGGAGACGGCTAAAGCCAGCGCGAAGAGGAGCTGCTCGGTCAGGTGGACGCTCTCCCCTTTTGTCAGGAGGTTGACGATGACGACCAAGCCGAGCGAGACCGCCACGACGTTGAGAAGGAATCGGCTAAAGCGTTTGAGGTTTGCTTCGAATGTGCTGACGTGTTGGGTCTCGGCGACCAGGTGCGCGATCGAGCCGAGGATGGTCCGGCCGCCCGTCGCGATGACGATCCCCTCCCCTTCTCCGCGGCGGACGGTACTGCCGGAAAAAACGAGGTTGTGGCATTGGTACAGTGTGGTCGCCGGTCGGTCGAGCGGGCTCGCGGTCTTGAAGACGTCAGTGGATTCACCGGTCAGCGTTGACTCATCACTCCGGAAATCGCTCGCGTCAATCAGGCGCAGGTCAGCCGGTACCTCATCACCGGCTCTCATGACAACGACATCGCCAACCACCAGTTCTTCCCGCGGAACGATCCTGATCGAACCGCTTCGTCGAACCGCGGTCGTCGTTTTTAAAAATTTTTTGAGGGAACGCAGCGAGTGCGCCGAACGGAACTCCTGGACGAAACCCAGAAAACCGTTGATGATCAGGATGAGGACGATCGTTAAACCGTCAGTCGTTTCGCCGAGGATGAACGAGACGATTCCAGCCGCCGCCAGGAGTCCGATGAGCGGGCTGGCAAACTGCCGGCAGAAAATCGCGATCCATCCCCGCTCTCTTTCCTGGATGATATTGGGACCGTCGCGGAGTCGTCGTTCAGTGGACTGTCCAGATGAGAGGCCGTCGGCTGGCGTGCCAAGGACTCGCAGGACATCGGTCGGTGTCTGGGTTTGCACCGTTTGGTGCGAGAGTGGAACTGTCGGTGGTGGTTGTGTCATCTGGTGGTTACTGGAAAAACACGCGATCGCCGAAACGGACGTCGATATACTTGAGGTTTTTTCGTTGCTGGAGGCGTTCCTTGAGCGTCAGGGAGAGTTTTTGCATTTGGAGTTCAAGGTCAAAGGAAGCATCAAAACGAATATCCCAGCCCTCGCTCGTCCGGACGACCAAGGTCGGTTCATTGATGGCGAGCGCCCGACGATCGCATATCGGCGTATCAATATCGACAGTGCTTTTTCGGGCGTTCACGTTTTCCGTTCGCCGGTTGGTGTTCGCGGAGTTTGTGTTGGCGTTGTTCGTCGGCACGGACGCGTTGGTAGGTGTTTCGCGTTGGTCAGGCAGGCGAACCGGGCACTCGACCGGCCAGGTGGCGTATGACGCCACCTCGAGACCCAGAGTCGGCAACCGTTCCCGCAGGAGGTAGAGGGCGGAAATCGTTCGCGATTTGAGAACGGTCGATCCGATCACCGGGACGAGGTCGTTGGCATCAACCACGGTGGGAAATCCCTCCGGGATATTGCCGTGGAGGCGCTCGACGATCACACCGTTTTCGTCGAGCGTATAGAAGGTTTGCTCTCCGCTTTGCCAGACCAGGTTCGGCGATCGTTCCTGCAAACGAACGATCAGCGCATTCCGTCCCTGCCGTTCGATCGAGAGGGTCTCAACGCTCATGAGTTTCGTAATTGCCATCTGCAATTCTTTCGTGAGCGCGGTCAGCGGAACGAGGTAGCTGACGCGCTTCCATGTGACTCCGAGAAACGTTTCATCGAGGCGGGCGGTGACGAAACGCTGAATACTCTCGGGGTTCAGTTTCTCGGTTCCCTCGACGTTGACCACGCTGATACGGAATTTCGGCGACCACATTATGTACGCACTGGCGCCGACCAGAGCCAGGAGGAAAGCGGCTAACCACCCCGACCAACGGGGCGGCGAAGCACGAAAGAAAGGGTTGGCCGCTCGGCTCGGCGAACCAGCGAAGTCACGGCGGATTGATCGTGGACGGAAGATGAGTCGAAAGGGGTTGAACATGGTTGGCGCATCACGCGTTAGGGCATCGCAATGCGGGGAATACGCCGGTCAATCCGCGCCACCACCTCGTAGTTGATTGTGTTCCAGCCGGCCGCCAGGTCATCGGCGCTGATGCCTTGCCCGATGAGCGTGACTGCGGTTCCTGGGCGCGGGCGAGCTCGTGGTCCCAGGTCGACCATCACGAGGTTCATGCTGACGCGGCCAACGATCGGATACCGTCGTCCCGCGATCACGACAAAACTCCGGTTGGAGCCGCGACGGTCGTACCCGTCGGCGTAGCCGATCGGCAGGATGCCGACGGTCGTGGCTGATCGGACGCGGTGGGTGCGGTCGTAGCCAACGGTCGTGCCAGCGGGGACGCGCTTGGTTTGCAACAGTCGCGTTTTCCACGACAGGACTGGACGGATGATGAGGCGGTTGAATTTTTTCGTCGCCGTCGATGGCCATAAACCATAGAGCCCGAGGCCAAGCCGGACGAGGTTGGTACCAGTCAGCGGCAGTCGTAAGCTGGCGGCGGTGCAGGCGAGGTGAGAGAACGGCGCCTTGAAGCGAGCCGCCTGATCGAGAAAGGTTTGCCGTTGATGTCGAGCAAATGTTAGCCGCTCGTTTTCTGAATCTGCATAGTGGGAGAAAACCCCTTCGACCACAAGGTGCCTGGCTCGGTGGAGTTGAGCTTGCAGTTGACGAAGTTCTTCCGGTCGGGTGCCGATGCGGGTGGTGCCGGTGTCAATTTTCAGGTGGACAATCGCCTTGCGGCCAAGGCGCTGCGCCACCCGGGCTACGGTTGTGGCCGCGTCAATATCCCAGACCACCAGTCGAATACCCTGGCGAATGAGTTGTGGTAGATTGGCTTCTTGCCAGGCACTTAGCACGAGGATCGGCTTTGAAGTGCTGGGCCGAAGTTCTTGAGCCTCGGTGTCGTAAGCCACACAAAAGCCCCAAATTGGGCTCTGCTGAAGGTTTTGGACGACCCAGCGGTCTCCGTGCCCATACGCATTCGCTTTTACTACTGGGGCAATTAGGGCTTGATGACGGAAAAAGCGCTGAAATTGGCCAAAATTCCACAGCAAAGCACTACGGGAAACCTCGACCCAGGTGCGGTGCTGCGGGTTGGGCATGGCTAGTCTGGCTTGGCAATCACCCTTTGGCCATTGAGGTACGTTTGGAGGACTTTGGGAATGGCGACAGAGCCGTCGGCTTGCTGGTAATTTTCGATGATGGCGATGAGTGTGCGGCCGATGGCGAATGCTGTGCCGTTGAGCATGTGAACGAGTTCTTTTTTCTCTTGGCGCTGCACGCGAATGGCCAGTTCGCGCGACTGATAGTCCGTGGTGGTTGACGTTGATCCCATTTCACGGTATACCCCCTGTCCCGGGAGCCAGGCCTCGATATCGTAGGTTCTGGCACTGGGGAAACCGAGGTCGCCGGAGCAAAGTTTGACCACACGGTACGGGATATCGAGTCCCTGCCAGAGCTTTTCCTGCATAGCCAGAAGGAACTCCTGTTCCTCGTCAGATTTTTCCGGCAGCGCGAACGAAAACATTTCCAGTTTGTCGAATTGGTGAACGCGGAGAATGCCTTTGGTGTCTTTTCCGTATGAGCCGGCCTCACGGCGGAAACACGTGGAAAAACCAAGGTAACGTTTTGGTAATGCTTGTT
The DNA here is from genome assembly GCA_005239865.1 of Candidatus Microgenomatus auricola. Lineage (GTDB taxonomy): Bacteria > Patescibacteriota > Patescibacteriia > SBBC01 > SBBC01 > Microgenomatus_A > Microgenomatus_A auricola_A. The sequence continues at coordinate 87,792 of SBBC01000013.1, read as the reverse complement.
CGTCAAACGTTTCACCCCGGTGCATAGGCCCAATGGATTGTTCCGAGGTGCCGACAAGATAGAGATCGTCCTCGGTGAGGTGGTAGACCTCGTTTCCTCCAGCGCCGGCGAGGTAGCCCATGGCTGCCATGTTCTGGGATGTAATCATCACCGGTGGTATCACCATCGTGAAATTTTCTCGCAGCAAGATTGATTGCGCATATTGAATCAGTGCGAACTCGAGTTGAGCGGCTGGACCGAGGAGGTAGCCGAAGCGTGAACCCGAAACTTTGGCTGCCCGTTTGATGTCGATGATTCCTAAGTCCTCGGCGACTGTGAGATAATCGAGGGGTTTTTTGAGATCTGATTTCTTTCCCCACTCACGCAATACTTTATTGTGGCTTGCGTCATCACCGTCGGGTACGTCTTCTTTTGGGGGGTTCGGAAGATTTCGGATCTGAAGGTCGATGGTTTTGGAAGCCTGTACGACGTCGGATTCAAGGGCAGTAATCCGATCAGAAGTTTTTTTCAACTCGGAGATTTTTTTCTTTTTCTCAACAGCCGGAAGTGTCGGGATCAGGCGTGAGGCGGTGTTGATTTCGGCGCGGAGTTTTTCTAACTCTTGTTGCTTGGTGGTATCACGGTGTAACAGGAGTGAGGTCAGGGACTGGGCTTCCCGAGCAAACCTCTTGCCACGTCGGCCAATGGCTTGGATGTAGTAATCAGTTCGTTGTTGGAAATCCTTAGCGTCGATCATACGTATTGCTGAATATAGGGCAGGAGCTTTTCAACGGCTTTTCGGCGATGATTGATTTTTTCGTGCTCCTCTGGCGTCAATTCGCAGTAGAATTTTTTCAGTTCAGGTAGCCAGAAGATTGAACGATACGGGTACCCCGGGTCAATCGGCAGGCGGCTGTCACGGATGATGCCTGGGTGGGCGAGTTCGGATTGAAAGTTCATGTCTTGATTGATCCGGAGTGTGACGACTGTTCGCAGTCGGGCGGTTCGTTCTTGTTCTGGAATGCCCTGGAGCAGTTTGAGAATTTCATTCCGCAGTTCCTCATCGGTCAGGCGTTGACCATGCCAGACCCGCGAGTGCACTCCGGGCTGACCCTGGAGGGCGTCGATCTCGAGACCGCTGTCATCGGCTAGGGTCGGAATGTGTGCGCGCTGCCAGTAGAAATTCGCCTTGATGAGTGAGTTTTCTTCGAAGGTCTCACCGTCTTCAACGGGTTCCTCACTCACGCCCAGGTCATCGAGCGTGACTACCTCATCGACATAGCGCGACACGACCGCTTTGAGTTCTCTGATTTTACCGGGGTTTCTCGATGCAATCAGCAACTTGGCCATGGCTTACAATCCGAGATCGTCGTGAATACCCTGGAGCGCTTCAAGGACGGTGCGGAAATGCTCTGTCCGCGGCATGCCCAAGACGCTGATTCCCTCTTCAATTTCCTGGCGGTTGACTTTGGCCGCGAATGATTTCTGTTTGAGTTTCTTTTCGATGCTCTCGACCGTGACTTCGGCCAGTTGCTTGCTGGGCATGACCAGGGCGACGGCAATAATGAAACCGCAGAGCTCATCGCAGGCGAAGACCGCCCGCTCCATGGGTGTTTCCGGCAGCACGCCGGTATGCTTGGCGTGAGCCAGGATCGCGCGCCGGATATGGGCAGGAACGCCGCGCCGTTCGAGGATGGGCTGGCCTTTCATGGGATGTTCGTCAATGGTCGGGTGGATTTCGTAGTCAAAGTCATGGAGCAACCCGACGATCCCCCACTCCTCGGGATTGTCTCCGAAAACCCCGGCGTAGGTCCGCATGGCGGCCTCGACCGCCAGCATGTGCTTTCTAAGGTTGGGATTTTTGATGTACGCATCGAGAATTACCAGGGCGTCGGCGCGGGTCATCCCGTTAGAGAGTTAGCTTGTAAAGCATTCGTAATAAACATTTCATTGAGAATGGATGAATGGCGGGCTCTCTAACAGGATCATACTTTCGGTTTGAGGGTGGGGAAGGCAATCACCTCTTTAATGGAATGCTCGTTGGCTAACAGCATGACCAAACGATCAATGCCGAGACCGAGACCGGCCGTCGGTGGCATGCCGTACTCCAACGCTTCCAGGAATTCTTCATCGATGCGCTGGGCTTCTTCGTCTCCAGTCTGGCGGAGTTTTTCTTGGGCCACGAACCGCTGTCGCTGATCGTCGGGATCGTTCAGTTCGGAGAAGGCATTCGCTAGTTCGGTGCCGCCGACGATGAGCTGAAAGCGCTCCACGTAGCGTGGATCATCCGCCTTTTTCTTTGCCAACGGCGAGAGCTCAACTGGGTGATCGATGATGAACGTCGGCGCGACGAGCTGCGGTCGGACAAAGGTCTTGTAGAGCTCATCCAGGATGGCCGGGCGATGATCGGTGATCGTTACGTTGGCCCCTGCCTTTTTCGCGATGGCGGCCAGCGATTTCGCCTCGAGATGCTGTTCGATGTCGATGCCAGTCTGTTCCTTAATCGCTTGACGGAACGTTTGCTGGGGAAACGGCGGAGTCAGTTTGACCTGGTGATCGCCGATCGTGAGCGTGGTCGCGCCGAGGACCGCCTTCGTCACTTTGACGAGCAGCTGTTCCGTGAATTTCATCATCCAGGCGTAGTCGGCGTAGGCAGCGTAGATCTCGACCTGCGTGAATTCGGGGTTGTGTTCATGATCTATCCCTTCGTTGCGGAAGCAGCGAGCAATTTCGAAGACACGTTCGAGCCCACCGATGATGAGACGTTTCAAATAGAGTTCTGGAGCGATCCGGAGATAGAGGTCGATGTCGAGCGCTTGGTGGTGAGTGACGAATGGTCTCGCATTGGCGCCGCCGGGGATTGGTTGGAGGACGGGGGTTTCGACCTCCAGAAATCGTTCCTGCTGGAGGACGTCCCTGACTGCGGCCAGCAGCTTCCCACGGAGCTGGAGCAGCGCGCGGCTCCGTTGACTCGCAATCAGGTCGAGCTCACGATGACGATAGCGGAGTTCAACGTCGGCCAGACCGTGCCGTTTTTCCGGCAGCGGGCGAAGCGACTTGGCGATGAGACGGGCGGTTGCTGCTTGGATGGTCGCTTCTCCCCTCTGTGTTTTGAAAGGCACGCCAGTGACGTCGAGAAAGTCGCCGAGGTCGAGAACCGCCGTCAGATCCGCATAGGATGATCCGAGCTGTTCGTTGGTTAGAAAGCACTGGAAGCTGCCGCTGCCGTCATCCAGGTCGACGAACATTGATCCGCCATGGAGGCGAAGTGCGCGAATACGACCGGCGACGTTGACGGTGGTCGATGATCGCACCAGTTTGTCGAACTGCTGACGAACGTCGACGAGACGAACCGTCTGTCCGCTGCGGGCGGGGTACGGATCGTTCCCGGCGGTTCGGTAGCGCTCGAGTTTTTCTCTTCGCGCCTCCTCCTGATCGCTTCGCTGCCGCATGGGAGGTAGTATAGCCGGTCGAACGGTTTTCGTCCAACGAAAAAACTCTTCCGGTTGCTTCGGGCAGCCTCGAGGTCATGCCAGCTTATCGAATGGACTCTTGGCTTGAGCCGGGCATGAGTTGTGGCCGCGCGGACCGTTAGGTGATCGCCAGGATGCGGAACAGTCGTTTTCCGCTTGGCACGCTCACCTCGACGGTCTCGCCGATGCGTCTTCCGAGGAACGCTTGACCGAGCGGTGACTCGTTGGAAATCCGCCCGTTTTTTGGATCTGCTTCGTTCGAACCGACGATCGAGTACGATTCAGTCTTGCCTTCGGCTTTGACCCTGACTTTCGATCCGACACGCACCATTTCGGAGTTCTTTTCTGATTGAATGATGACGGCGTTTTTGACGATCGCTTCGAGCTCGGCAATTCGACCCTCGACGAAGGCCTGTTCGTTTTTGGCTTCGACGTATTCGGCGTTTTCCGAGAGGTCGCCGAGCTCCTTGGCTTCTTGAATACGTTGTGCGATTTCGCGCCGTTTGACAGTCTTCAGCTGCTTCAATTCTTCAGTCAGTTTTTCTAAACCGTCGGCGGTGATAAAAGTTTGTCGCTCGGTCATGGTGGAGCTCCCTCAATGCGTAAATTGGCGGTCAGCGTAGTGACCAGGAGGTAGCATAGGACGTTTTCTCACGACTGTCAACCCCACACTCCGGATTCGTTTCTTTGGGCCTGGTGTCTGGCTAACGACGGCCGAAGTAGTGCGCCAGCGCTTGTTTCGCCACTGGCAGCGCGGCGATTGTCCCCTCGCCACCCTCTTCAATGACGACGGTCACGACGATTTCCGGGCGGTCATACGGGGCAAAGCTCGTCAGCCAGGCGTGCGTGCGGCCGCCGCTACCAAACTGCGCGGTTCCGGTCTTGGCCGCGACCGGCACGGGGAGATCGCCGAGCGCGCGGGCGCTACCGGTGACGACCGCTTCTCGCATGCCGGAGCGGACGATAGCGAGCGATTGAGGGTCAACAGTTTTTCCAATTGCCGTTGGCGTGGTTTCTTGCTCGACCGTGCCATCGGCGCTTAGGATTTTTTTCAGCAGGTGCGGCCGGAAGAGTGTTCCGCCGTTGGCAATTGCGGCTGTGTAACTGGCGACCTGGAGCGGAGTGAGATTGATGTAGCCCTGCCCAATTGCGAGATGGTAGGTGTCGCCGAGGTACCAGACTTGGGCGCCGGGGCGTTTTCGCCAGTCCTTAGTTGGCAGAAAGCCGCCGGTTTCGTTTGGCAGATCAACCCCGAGTTTTTTCCCGAGGCCAAAGCGCTCGAGGTAATGAACGATTCGATCAACTCCTAATCCGAGACGATCCTCAAAGCCACCGCCGAGAATATAGAAAAAAGTGTTGACCGATTCGGCCAACGCTTTGCGAACGTCGGTTAGACCGTGTCCGCCTTGTTTCCAATCGGGAAAGAAATTCGGACCGACTTTGATGCCGCCGACGCTGTTGACCGTTGTCCGTTCATTGATTAGTCCTTCGGCCAGACCGGCGGCGGCGATCACCGGCTTGATGGTCGAACCCGACGGATAGGCTCCACTGATAGCGCGGAAGAAGAGGGGGTGGTCCGGATCTTGAAAGATGGTATCAAACGCGGTTGAATCGCCGCCCTGGGTAAAGAGGTTGGGATCAAACGATGGTTCCGAAACGATTGCCAAGATCTCACCGTTTCGAGGATCAAGTGCGATCGCCGCCCCACCCGGAACGCCGAGGCGTTTTACCATGCCGTGCAATCCGGCGCTCAGCGTTTCCTGGAGTGGTCGGTCGAGCGCCAGGACGAGGTTCTGACCCGGCACCGAATCGCGATTGGCAATCACGCTCAGCTGTTTGTTGAGGTGATCGCGTTCGACCTCGCGGATGCCGTCGCGTCCGCGAAGTTCGACGTCGTAGTACTGCTCGATCCCCATCCGGCCAATGACCGAGAGCGGCGAGAGGTACGAATCATCAGCCAGTTCTTCGGATGATGGTTTGCCAAGATAGCCTATGACATGGGCGAAGGCCGTCCCATAGGGATAGGAACGTGTACTCAGGGTTTCGAGCGAGACGCCGGGCATTCGGGCGATCGTGGTCGAGAGGCGGATGGCGCTGTGGTAGTCCACGTGTTCAGACAGCGTGATTGGTTGGATCGAACCGGTCGGAGCGTCAAGCAGGGCAGTGCGCACAACGTCGCGATTGAGCGACGGTAAGGTCGCGGCGAGTTCATCAACAATCGCGCGTCGTTCGTCGGCCGCGGCGGGAAGGTCGGCTGGTATAGCGACCAGCGTGAAGTTCGGGGTGTTGTTGAGGAGAGGTTGTTCATGACGGTCGAGGATAATCCCGCGTGGTGCGATGATCGTTTCTAACCGGACGCGGTTTCGTTCCGAGGCGAGGCGATAGATATCGCCTTGGGCGATTTGAAGGTACGTCACGCGGGCGAAAATAACGAAAAATAGCGCGACCAGCACAACGATGATTCGAAGTTGCAAGAGTTCGATGCTTCCGATGTGGGCCTCGGTTTTCGCGGGCGTGAGGTGTTCATCGAGATCATGGCCACGCTGATCGCGTCGGAGTACGATCGGGCGTAAGCCGCGGGACAGCGGAACCGGAGAAAAAGGATCAATCCGTTTCATCGTTTAAAATTCCCGTTGGGCGAGGGTCGCATATCTCTGACCGCTCAATCGGAAAGTGCTGTGGACAATGACACTGACAACGAAATTCCGCGTCAAGGCGATGGCCACACTAATCAACCACGTTTGATTGAGCGTGATCGAGAGCGCACGCGGGTCAGCGATCTGTCCGATCGTGCTGATCAGCACGAGGAGGGTTTCGATGACTAGCGTTCCGCTGACAGTGAGCGTCAGATACGCCAGCAGCGAGCGGTTGGTGAAACGTGTTCTAAGTAGCCACCGCGTGATCGCGAGTCCAAGCGGATAGGTAATCAAGGCCGTGCCGAATGGGTGGGCGGCGACAACGTCAACCATGAATCCCCCGCTTAGAGCGGCGATGTACGCCAGGCGGGTTTCTCCGCCGAGGAGCGTCAGGATGAGCACCGCGGCGAAGAGATTGTACGTCAGTCCATTGATCGACGGTGTGGCGAAGAGTGACAAGAGCAATGCGGCCAAAACGATCAAAGTGATGATCAAGCGTTTTTTCATTGGAGTTGAATTCGCAAGATCGTGACGGCGTCGAGGCGCGACGTTTGGTAGAGCGTCCGGAGAGTAGCGGACTGAAAGAGCGCGCCCTGCTGTTTTTCGACCCGCTCAATTTCGCCCAGAATCAGACCACGCGGGACCCGCGCGTCGGTGCCCGAAGAAACGACAATTTGGTGGGGCTGAATAATTTCCGATTGCGGAATGAGTTCCATTCGGAGCGATAATCCTCGATTGCCGCTGACGACCCCCTCGGCCGCCGGGTTGTCTGCTACCACGCCGGCGAAACTGCTGCGGTTGTCGGTGGTCAGGAGAACGCGGGCGGTGTCAGGACTGACCGACACTACCCGACCGATGATCATCGCCCGTCCGACGATTGCCGGGGCGCCAACTTCGAGACCATCGTTCAGTCCGGCGTCAATCATGACATATTCCGACGTCGGGTCGGCACTCCGGGCAAAAATCCGACCGGTGACACCGCTCAACCTTCGCTCTTCCAAAAATTTTTGCTGCACCGCGATCTCGCCTAAGGCCTCGAGTGCCGACCGAAGTTCAATATTTTCCACGCTCAAGTCGGCCAGTCGCTGTTCAAGATCGGGTTGCTGCCGTTCCTTTTCGTCGATTGAACCGGCATCGGACGGTGGTTGGGTCAACCAGAACGTTAAGGTTCGACCGACTGGACGGAGACCTGCGAGCAGGAGTCGTTCAAGGCCGGTCAGCGCACCGAGGTAGTGGAGGACAAGAATGCCGACCACAACCACGGTCATGTGCACCATCGGGCTCTGATGAAACCGCGGTTCTGGCACGTTATTTAGTTATTGATGATTCGTTGGTCGAGAGGACGAGGATGTCGCGAAGATTGTCAAGATCATCGAGGACGATCCCGGTGCCGCGGACCACCGCGGTCAAGGGATCGTCAACGATATGGACCGGAATATGGGTTTCGTTCTGGATTGCCTGGGCGAACCCTCGCAGCAGTGCTCCCCCGCCAGTCAACACGATTCCCCGGGAGTAAATGTCGGCGACTAGTTCGGGCGGCGTCGCCTCGATGGTGGCCTTGATGTTTTCGATGATCAGGTTGATGGAACGGCTCATGGCCTCACGGAGGTGGGCGGTTGAAATGATCACCTCTTTCGGCAAGCCGGTCAGGAGGTCGCGTCCGCGCATCGGCGTCTCGAGAAGTTCAACGTCCTCGGTTACGCCACCAATCTTGATTTTCAATTCTTCGGCGGTCCGTTCACCGAGGAGGAGATTGAAGTGTTCACGGGCATACTGAATGATGTTCTGGTCAAGTTCGTTGCCGGCGATCCGGAGTGATCGCCAACTAACAATCCCGCCGAGTGAGATAATGGCAATTTCGGTGGTTCCGCCGCCCATGTCAACGACCATATTTCCGGAGGCCTCCTGAATGGGTAGGCGGGCGCCGATGGCCGCCGCCATCGGTTCCTCGATCAGGAATACTTCCCGGGCGCCGGCGTGGAGCGTCGCGTCTTCCACCGCTTTGCGCTCGACCTCGGTGACGCCGAGTGGGATCCCGATCACGACGCGCGGCCGGGAAAGGAGTGAGGCACTTTCGCGGTTGACCTTTTCGATGAAGTGTTTCAACATTCGTTCGGTTACTTCGAAATCGGAGATGACGCCGCTCATCAGCGGTCGAATGGCGACGATGTGGCTCGGTGTTTTTCCGACCATCCGGCGGGCCTCCTCGCCGACTGCGAGGATCTGGTTAGTTTTGTTGTTGACGGCGACGACCGAGGGTTCATTGATGATGATGCCCTTGTCCTTGACGTAGACGAGGGTATTCTTCGTGCCCAGATCAATCCCCATGTCCCGCGAGAATTTACTTAAGAATTTTCCAAACATTGAGTTTATCTCCCGAGGACGTTTTTCAATCCGTCGAGCAACCGTTCACCAACGCCAAATTTTTGGACGTCGCGGACACTCACGAGGAGAACGAGGGCGATCAGAAGGTAAAAACCAACGACGTGGACGAGCGATTCGATGCGTTGGTCGACGGCCCGACCGCGAAAGGCCTCAATCGTGACGAACAATGCTCGTCCACCGTCGAGACCAGGAAACGGCAAAAAGTTGATGACCGCCAGCGTCGCCGAGAGGAGGGCGACGAACTGCAGGAGATAGGGAAAGCCGAGATTGAACGCCTCTCGCGTTAGAACTATAATCCCGACCGGACCGGAGACGTCTTGGCTGACTTTACGGTCGACCACTAGATCGCGCAGGAGATGACCGAAGGAGACGAAGATTTGCCCGGTTACATTGAGGGTGGTTTTGGTGCCCTCGAGCAGTGATTGCGGGAAGGGGTACTGGAGGTGTCCGATGTTGAGGAGGGCGATGCCGATCCGAATTTCGTCGTTCTCGGTCGGGGTGGGACGGACGATCACGGTTCGTTCGCTCGAGCCGTGGCGGATGACCAGCGGTAGATCGCGGTCGCGATATTGCTCCTGAATGGCTTTTAACGATTCGGGGTTACTGACCGGGGTGTCGGCCGCGCTGATGATGACGTCACCGACCCGTAGTCCGGCTTGGGCGGCGGGGCTTCCGGCTTCGACCCGAATCACTTGTGGACGGATGTCTTGGAGCGCTGGATTCGGAGCGGTCGGATCATGGGCCGCTGGCAGCCCGACGGAGTAACCGATCGTGAAGAGCACAATGGTCAGGAGGTAATTCATGATGACACCGGCGCTCAAAATTAAGAACCGCCGGGTTTTTGACTGGGCGGCAAAGCTGTCCTGGTCGCTGGTTCGATCGGCCGTTTCGCCTTTAAGTTTTACAAAGCCACCGAACGGAATCCAGTTGATGGAGTAGATTGTGTCTTTTCGGCGCAGCCCGATGAGCCGGGGCGGGAAGCCGAAACCGAATTCCTCGACGGCCACGCCCAGCCGCCGGGCGCTCAGAAAGTGTCCGAGCTCATGGACAAACACCAGAATTGATATGACGATGATGAAAATGAGAAGCGTTAGCATCGGTGGTTAGACCGTTAGTAATTCTTGCTCTTTGCGCTGGCCGAGGTCATGAATTTTTTCCATCCAGGCGTCTACGTCTTTTTGGAGCTCTTTGTGTTGGGCAAAAAAGGCATCTTCCGAAATTTTTCCGTCATTTTTCTTTTCCCGGAGTTCCTGTAATTGTGCTTCTCGCACTTTCCGAACCGCAATCCGCGCGTGCTCGAGCTTTTGGTTGAGGAGTTTCAGGTATTCGCGGCGCCGTTCTTCAGTTAGTTGCGGCATGACGAGGCGAATGACGGTCCCGTCGTTGATCGGCGTGATCCCGATGTTCGCCTGGGTGACTGCCTGCTCGATGTCTTTCAGTACGTTTTTGTCCCATGGTTGGATGACGAGCGTCCGGCTGTCAGTCAAGGTGAGACTGGCGAGTTGAACGAGTGGCACCGCGGCATTGTAGGCGGCGACATTAAGGTGCTCAACCATCGCCGGGTTAGCTCGGCCGGCGCGAATGTTCTGGAGGTCTTGGCGGAGTCGCGCAATGACGCTCTCAAATTGGGCTTGCGAAGTCGTCATATGAAATTATCGTTTCTTCGGTTTGACCGTGCCAATAAATACTTGATTCGGGTTTTTTGGGTTGAGTGCCAGTGAGGAAATGAGTCGGCCGGTGGGGATAGTAATTTTCGCGTCCCAGTTCGTGCCGCCATCCTCGGACTTTCGCAGCCGGTTGCCGACAATTACGTAGAGGACCCGCTGATTCTCCGGATTGACCGCCACGAATTGGAGTGGTTGGCTGGCGAACGGCACCAGCGTCTGGATAGGTCGCCAGGTTGTTCCGCCATCGGTCGTTTGCAACAAGCCGTAGCCAGTGGCGATATAGAGGATTTCCGGTGTGTTAGGCATCATCGCGAACGACGCCACTGATGCCGCTTTTGGATAGGCGTTGAGGGATGGTTTCAGTGATGTCCAGGTGGTGCCGCCGTCCGCCGACTTGAGCAAGGCGTTGGCCGAAGTTTGAGCGTAGAGCGTGGTCACATCGCCGGTCGCGAACACGAGCTGGACAATCCGGTCGGCAACGTTGAGCGAGGAGTAGAGTTGCCAGGTATTACCGTAGTCCTTGCTCAGCAGAACTTCAGCGGTGCTTGTCGCAGCCAGGACTTCGTTGGGACGTGTCGGTCGAACCACCAGGTCAGTAATCAATCGGTCAGGTTTCGTCTCAAAATAGATCGGCGACCAGTGGGCTCCGCCGTCGGTCGTTTTTGCAATCGTTCCGCCGCTGGCAGCGTAGAGGATGGAGGTCGTCTGCGGGTCAATGGCCAGCGCCGCTGGAGTGCTCATTCCCAGTCCGGTCTTGACCCATTGTTCGCCAGCGTCGTCCGATCGGTACAAGCCGCTGCCACGGGTGGCCAGGTAGATGATGGCGGCATCGTTCGGATCGAATTTCGTGAAAGCGACGTCCACGTTGTCAAGTGTGATCGGCTTTCCTTTCTCCGTCGTGCCGGCTTGGACGACTTGCCGCCAGGTTAGACCGGCATCGTCGGAACGAAAGACTCCGCCGTCGGCCTGTTTGACTGTTCGGATGTTGATGGAACAGCCGGCGGCGACAAGAAAGAGCAGGGCGGGGACAACCAGGATGCGTTGCAGGGACTCGGTCATACCAGTCGCGGAAGATGAAGAAACAGCGATTCGAGGAGGAGTCGGGCGTTGCCCGAGGGATGAAGCTGTTCGCGGAGCCTGCGCAGATGATCAAAGGTTGTGAGGAGCGCTGGGAGCGTTAGGCGTCGAGTCAGTACCCGCAGCTGTTCGGCGAGCGGCCCCCGATCATTGCGACCAAGCGTCAGATGGAGCAGACGTCGACAAATTGATTCCCACCGTTCGATCAGGGTTTCGCTTGACTGGATTTCCGCACATCGCGGCCCGAGTGTTTCGGCGAAGGCGAACCGTTCATGGAGTGAGGTCTGAAAGAGGTCGAGGAACTGCCGAGTGTCCCCCAGCGCCTGTTCGTAGGCCCCGCGTTGTTCCGCCAGGAAGATCGCGAAGGCCGGCCGTCCGTCAGAGAAGACGGCCAGATCGGTGGCCTCGGCTTTTTTGACCCCTTGTTCGACTAGGCGCTGGCGAATCAGCTCATTCGCCACGACCGTCAGGTGTTGGAGTGAGCAGCGGGAGACCACGGTGGCTGGCAGACGGCTCGTACTGGTTGCGGTCAGGAGGAGGACGGTGTCACCACGCGGCTCCTCGAGGACTTTGAGGAGGGCGTTGGCCGCTTCCTCGGTCATGAATTCGGCCCGGTCGAGGATCGCGATCCGCCGAGCGGCCAGCGTCGGACGTCGTTCTAGGGTTCGAAGCACCAGGCGAACGTCGGCGATGCCAAGTCGTTTACCCGCCGTCGTGAATTCGATGATGTCTGGGTGTCGTTCTTGACTAAGGGCTGCACATTGTACGCAATCGCCGCAAGCCGTTCCCGCCTGCGGTCGTTCGCAGAGCAAGGCGCTGGCAAAGGCTCGAGCCATAGTCGTTTTTCCAATGCCGCGCGGACCGATAAACAAAAAAGCGTGGCTGTCGAGCCCCTGGTGGACCAGGCGTTGTAATCGTTCTAGGCGATCGCGGTTACCAATTACGCCCCACCGTTCGTCAGGCCGAAGAACAGAAGGCGCGGTCGCTCGCTTTCCTAATGTCATGGATTTGCGCAGGCTTGAACTGGCCGAGGAGTTTTTCGTGACTGCTACTGTAGCAGAAACACGAAGAACCGGCAAGTCCTACGTTCGGCGGAGAATCTCGAGTGTCGTCCGGGCAGCCCGTTCCCAGGTGAACGACGCGACCTGCTCGTAGCCGAGCGCAATCCGGTGTTGACGCAGCGATCGGCTCGTGATGATCTTCACAATTGCGCGTCCGGCTTCGGCCGGGACGTTGGGCTGAACGAACAACGGAGCGGCCCCGCCGATTTCTGGTAGCGCGCTTGAGGCGGAGGCGACGACCGGTACGCCCAGGGCAAAGGCCTCAAGCAACGGCATTCCGAATCCTTCATACTGCGAGAGGAACACGAGCGCGGCGGCCCCGGCCAGGAGCGGGATGGCAATCTCTGGCGGTTGCCAACCCAGCACGTGAGCGGCGTTCGATAGGCCATGTTGACGGAGTTCGATACGGGCCTCGTCCCAGCCGAGACCTTCGTGACCGATGAGGACGAGCTCAAGTTCGGGAAGATGATGACGAGCGTGAGCAAACGCCTGGAGAAGTCCGACGATGTTTTTCTTTTTTTCCAGGCGCCCAGTAAAGACGATATACGGACGACGCAAGTGAAAATGTCGTTGAATCTCGGTGATTCGCTTATCAGACGGCCGCCGATACAGGGCCTGGTCGAATCCATGGTAGACGACGGCAATCTGGTTTTTTGGGACACCATAGACGTCGGCGATTTCGCGCTTTGAAAACTCGGAAACCGTGATGATGGTGCGGGCGTGGCTGAGGGCAAAACGGGCCGACCAGCGATGGTAATCGAGCTCGCTGTTGCCGTACCGCCCGAGCGTGAAGAGACGGGCTAGGAGATGAAGGATCGACCCGACTATGGTTTGTCCGCCGATCCGGGTTTGGCTATACAGGTTGGGAAACCGCTCGAAGCCGATATCATGGAGCGTGACAACTGTTTTTTGCGGATGGATGAGCGGAATTGTGTGAGCGGGCACAAACAGGACATCGGGTGGGCGGCGGATCATCTCCCACGATAAGCGGATGATGTTCCAAAGGAAACGAGGCGGCCAGCGAAGAATTCGCAGCTCGATATGCGGTCCGAGATGTTGAAGCTCTGGTCGTGGTTCTTCTTTGAGGTAGAGAACGAAACGTTGGCTTCGGTCTTGCTCAACCAGTCCTCGGATAATCTGAAGGGAATACCACTCGGTCCCGGTCCGTTGACGGACGTTGGCTCGCGAAGCGTCGATACCAATGACCATGCCTTTACTTCGCCGCCAGGATGCTACGTTTATACGATTCGAGGTTGTCGAGTGCGATGCCGGTCCCGCGCGCGACCGACAGAAGGGGTTCTTCAGCTACGTAGGTTGGGACGCCGGTCGCGGTGGCGAGGAGACGGTCGAGTTGTCGGAGTTGGGCCGACCCGCCAGACAGGACCATGCCTTTGTCAATGACGTCGGCTGAAAGTTCGGGCGGCGTCTCCTGAAGCACTTGTTTGACTGCTTGAATGACGCCGCTGAGCTCATCCTCGATTGCTTCCGTCACATCGTCCGACATCACGGTCATCGTCCGCGGCAGACCGCTGACGACGTCCCGGCCGCGGATTTCCATCGAGAGTTTCGGTTCAAGTGGTGTGGCTGAGCCGATCGAGATTTTCATTTCTTCAGCCGTCCGCTCGCCGATCGCCAGCCCATACTTTTTACGGATAAACTCTTGGATCGCGGCGTCGAGCTTGTTGCCACCAATCCGGACGCTGGTATTGGCCACAATGCCGCCCAAACTAATGACAGCGATCTCGGTCGTCCCGCCGCCGACGTCAATGATCATGTGTCCGGACGCCGAGCCGATCGGAATGTTCGAACCGATAGCAGCGGCAATCGGTTCTTTGATGATGTAGGCGGCTCTAGCTCCGGCAGCGATCGTCGCGTCGATGACTGCTCGTCGTTCGGTCGAGGTGATACCGGCCGGCACAGCAATCATAACCTCTGGCCGAAAAATGTGAATGCCGCCCGTGGCTTTATTGATAAAGTAACGGAGCATCGCTTCGGTCGTGCGATAATCGGCAATCACGCCATCTTTCAGCGGTCGCAAGGCGACAATTGAATCGGGTGTCCGGCCGATCATCTCCTTGGCCTCGTTGCCGACCGCTAGGATCTTGCGATCGGTGAGTGAGATCGCGACTACTGACGGTTCATTCAAGACAATCCCCTTGCCCGGGAGGTGAACGAGAGTGTTGGTGGTGCCGAGATCAATGCCGATGCGCTTGATGAACATGGCGACATTATTGCGTTGATGAGAACGTCACCGTCAGGTGGCGATCCCTCCGGAGGTCAGTGGTCAAAGCGACACCAGTATGTCCAATTCTCTCCATCTCGTCAACGCCGGTGAAGAGTTTGACCGGACGGTCGAACTTTACCTTGGCCGTCAAGGCATGGGCCTGGGTGCCCGGTTGTTTCTGAACGGTCAGTGTATAATCGTTGGTTTGGAGGCGACGGTGGAGATCGGCCGGTAAGGCATAGGTAAAATTGAGGTGCTGTGTTTCGCCTGGTTCGATCGAGATGAATCCGCCGAAGACCGTCCGTCCAAGTTCTTCGCTGACATCGATGGTTCCCGATCGGCCGCCGTGGAGTTTATCATTTGCCATGGCTCCGGTTGAACTGATGAGTGAACTGCCGCGCGGGACGTAGATCCGTACGTAGGTCCGATAGCGCGTCGTCGTTTTGGTGAAAGCCCCGCTGTTGGTGTAGGAAATCATGAGGGTCGCAGTCGCCGCTTGGCTCGTCACCTCGAGGTCGTAGGTGAGTGAACGGTTGACGACGGTATCGGTTTTCAAACTGGCCAGGTTGGCGTCGACCACCATGAGACCATCGCCTTTGAGGGCTTGAAGTTCTCCCCCCCAGTGTTGGGCCAGAATTTTTTGTTCGAGCTCATGCTCTTGAGCGTACAGAAGCATGTGTTTTTCTTCGAGGGCAACGACGAGCGTTCTGACCAGCTCCTGCCACCGGCGTTGCGGCAGCGCCAAGATTCGGTTGAGAAGAATTTTTGACATTTCACCGATCAGTTCTTTCCGGGACGCCAGTGGTTGAAGTCGGTCAACGAGGTTGTCGGGCGTAAACGTGATGCCGTCGACGGTAATCTGACCGCTTAAGCGGAGGAGTGAGGAGATGAAGGTCGGTGTGACCGCGATGACGCCATCGATATTCCGTTCCGGACCTCGCTCCAGTCGGTAGAATTCGAGCGCCTTCGCGGCAGCGGTCGGGAAATCGGGTGACCAGTTCGAGTCGCGGAAGAACCACTGGGTGGTAGCGTTGTATCTGCGGAGCGGGGCGGGTGGTTCTACAAAGAGCGTGTTCCGGACTGGTCGATCAAGGGTGTAGACGTCCTGGGTTGAAAAGCTGACAATTTCGCCGGCGTTTACCTTCAAAATACCGTAGGTGCCGATGAATCCGCCAGTTGGTCGAAGTTCAGAATTATTCTGGAGGAGGAAGAGGTAGGTTTTTGGTTCCGGAAATCCGACGATCGCCGGAATGATTTGGGTGGCGGGGATGAGTTTGGCAACGGTGTCTTCGAGGAACGGCAGCTGTTCCTTGACTGGGGCGGCGAGGGCGTTGAGCGGCGGTAGGAGGCCGCGTTCGGGAAGGTCGCGGAAACGACGTACGGCCCCGGCGATATGTTGGTTGACCGATTCGAGCAGCGGACTGGCTTGGCCGAAGCGCTCGAGAATGTGTTGTTTATCCGCGGGTGTCAGGGTGGCCAAACTGATCTCGCCTCTCCCCTGCTGGAGCGGTCCGAAGATTTGTTCCGCCGCACGGACGCCGTCCCCGAGCGCCTCGGTGAGATTAATCCCGACATCGAGAATGACGCGGAGGGCACGGACTTGCGTCCCGAGAAATGGCGCGCCTTGAAAGGCGTGCAACGGAGCAAACGACTGCTGGGCACGCTGGAGGTCGGTCCGGGCTTGCGCTAAGCTTTGCCGCGCGGCGGAAAACTCTTGATCTTCTAGGAGGGTTTGGGCGCGGAGGAGTTCCGTCTTGGCTTTGGCCCCGTGTCGTTTCGTCGAGAGCCCGGGGATCACTACGGCGGCGCTAAAAATCATCAGCGCTCCGAGCAGTGCGGCTGCGCGGACCACGATTTTTTGGTCGCGATACCACCGCCGGTTTGTTCGTGACGATCGGTGGTATCTAAGCATGCGAGGGAGGGATCACTGGTAACGGTTTACGGAAGTATTTCCGAAAGTACTTGAGGCCGCTTTGAATATGAATTCGCGTTAATTTCTGAAAAACGCCATTCAGTCCCGGACTCTCGGCCGACATCCGTTGGTGGTAGTGAACCATACTCGTCGATGACCGATAGACGACTTTCCAGCCGTGCTCCCAGAATCGTCGGCACCAGTCAACATCTTCAAAGTACATGAAGAATCGTTCATCCATCAGCCCGACCTGCTCGAACGCTGTGCGTCGTACCAGCATGCACGAACCGAGGACCCACCCGACTAAACGGTCATCGTTGTGATCCCAGTCGAGCATCAAGTAGTGCCGGAGGATCTTTTTCGCGAATGGGAGTCGGCCTAACGGCGTTCGTCGGAGAATCGGCACCATCGGCGTGGGGAAACGGTAACACGATGTTTGGACCGATTGATCGGGATTCAGTAGTTTTGGCGCCACGATACCGACGTCAGGATGCTCATCCAAATAGGCGACCAGCTGTTCGAGTACCCCTTTGAAAACGGCGATGTCCGGATTCAGCAGGAGGACGTAGCGCCCGCGCGAGCGGCGGACTCCGACATTGTTTCCGACGGGGAAACCAAGGTTTTTTTTCTGCGGCAAAAGGATGACTTCGGGGAAATGTTCACGCACCATCGGGAGGCTGCGATCGCCGGAAGCGTTATCAACGACGATCACCTCATAGGTCAACTGCGGTTGGGCCTGGCGGATACCCTTCAGGCATTGCTTCAGGAAACCCGGCTCTTTGTAGTTGACAATGATGATCGAGAGATCCATGGTCTATGGTCGGAAGAGTTGACGCAGCGTCGCGGAGGCGACGCGCCGGCGATCGCGGAAGGCGCGACGCTTTCGGAGCATCGCTGGGATGCGTTGAATCGCTTGGACGAGCGCAGGGAGTGTTGGCCACTCCCGGAGGAGGAGGTAAAGCAGCTTTTGAAGTTCGTACCACAGGATGAATGGCAGGTGCGGAAGGAAAGTTCCGAGCGTTTCGTTCTTAATGAGCAGCAGAAGGTGATTTCGGTATGAAAGTCGGCGGAGCGACGATGACCGTTGTGGACGAGTTTTCATGAGGGCGGTAAGTTGGTCGCCGTGGTGACTTAACGTTCGGTAGTGAAACGCCCGGGCGGTAGGAACGTAACGGCATCGCCAGCCGGCCGATTGGAGTCGCCACGCCAAGTCAACGTCTTCTTTGTATGCGAAGAAATCCTCGTCGAAGTATTCTTCGTCGTCCGCCACGTCGTTGAGAGCCTGGCGTCGGTAGAGCGCTAAAACACCGGGCGCCCCGAACACATCCGCCGGCTGGTCGTATTGGCCATGATCAGGCTCGCCCTCGCCACGATTTATGGCCTGACGCGAGCGTCTGACGATCATGCCGGCGCTATCGATGGTAGCAGATAATTGTGGTTCCCTCAAGTCATCCGGACTGAAGGAGAATCGCAGGAGTTTCGGGCAGACGCTGCTGAGGGCTGGTTGACGTTCAAGCGTCTGGACAAGTTCAGCCAGGCAGGTTGGTTCAAGCAGAAGATCGGGGTTGGCAATCAGAATGGCGTCCGATGTGCTCAGGCGAATGGCCTGGTTATGGGCGCGGGCGAAACCGAGATTGCGCGTGTTTCGTAAGACATGAACCGTTGGAAATTCCTTGAGGAGGTCGAGTGTGCCGTCCAGTGAATTGTTGTCCACGACGAGAACGCGATCCGGTTTGCGGGTTTGCTGCTCGAGGCTCCGGAGAAACGTCGGCACGAACGCGTGACTGTTCCAGGTAACAAGGTGAAGTGAGACGGTCATGGAGCGTTCGGTTCCGGCTGATTAGCCGCGGCCAAGGCGAGCAGGAGGAAGCCGATTCCGAGGGGGTGGTTGAGATACGGCGTTGTGACGTGGACGGTGGCGAGCGTGACCAGGCCGACCGCCAAGCCGAAGTTGACAAGCGATGGACGGGCGATGAGCACGCGGAGTGTTTGGAAAAGTACGCCAAGGAGAACCAGCAGTCCGAGCAGTCCGACTTTGAGAGCCACATCGAGATAGCCGAGCTCAAAGGCATAGGTCGTGAAGCGCCCCTGGGTTGGTGACTGAACCTGTCGCGGGTCGTCGCTCTGGTACGTGACTGTTTTGCCGAAGCCATAGCCAATAATCGGACTTTGAGCGATGACCGGTAAGAGCGCACGCGCTAAGGTGATTCGGCTGGTAGCCGCGGCCTCGCTCCCGAACTCGGAAAGTCGTTGGCTGATGATATTCGTTTTTCCTTCTTGTCCAGGTGGCGGAAAGGGATACGGAAAGTTTAAAGCCCAGGAGTTGAGGGTCAGGGCCACTCCGATGACAGCCATCGAGACAGAGCCGATGCGAACGACGTCGCCCATCCGCCAACGGAACCAGCGGATCCCGATAATGAGTGCGATGAAGAAGGCGGCTGCGCCACCGAGCCAAAAACTCCGGGACAGGGAGACGATGACCGCAGTCACGCCGAGCGTGATCGGGAGGAGAAGCCACCACGGCTTTTTCTCTCGAATGATTTTAGGAACAAGGAAGGGGGCGAGGAGGCTAACGCCCAAGAGCCCGTAAACTTGGCTCTGGAAGAAAACGCGGTAGGTTCCACCGAAAATCGGCGCGACTTCGCCACTGCCGGTGTTGCGGATCCAGGTGTAGAGCGTGCGGAGGGAATTGACCTGCAGCTCGACGAACAGTCCGAGGGCGATCAGACTCTTGAGGCCAATCAGTGTGGCAGCAGCGGCGATGAGGACGATGAGATTCGAGAATAGTCGTTGGAGGTTGATCGCGGTCGAAAGCAACACTAGCGCCAGGGCAAAGAAGAAGTAAGCATTGGCGTCGAAGAAGACAGCTTTCAGACCGTGGCCCTTGATGAGACCAACAAAAACGCCGAGAACGACGACGACCGCGAACGCCCACAGCCATGGTCGGAGCCCGCTGGCGAGTCGAGGCCGGAGGTCACGATGCCGGGCGAAGCGGAATGCCCAGGCCAGCATGACGATGACAAAGAACGCCATCCGGATGGAGATTCGCGTCGAGTCAATCTCAAGACTGTAGAGGTAGCCTTTACCGCCGACGAAGAGTTCGGTAAAAAGTATCAGGAGGCCAGTTTCGAGCGAACGAAAACTCGCCAGTCCGGCGCCAATCACCATGGCGATGAAGAGCGCGGTGCCGATGGCGGGATGGATATACCCGAGGAATGACAGTCCTTCGTTTGCGGCCAGGGCCAGGGTCAGCCAGAGGTAGATCGTGAATTTTGGTCGCTCGACGATCATGCTCGAGGGACCCGGCTAATGACGTTCCAGTGCCAATAGAGTTTGGTGACGAGTGGCAGGCGTTCAAGCAATGCGTCAACTTTGCTTAAGTGGTGATCAATACTTGCGATTGGCACGAAGTTGCGTCGGGCGAGTTTCCCGAGCATCCGCACGCAAGAATCATAGAATTCCGTGAGGAATTTTACCGGTTTGATGGTTTGGACCTGGAGTCCGGCGCGGTTAAACAACTCCTTGATCTGCGATTTCGTGAAGCCGCTGGTCGTATCGTCGGCGATGGAATTGAAGGCCCGGATTCGTCGGCGGCGGATGAAGCGTTTGAGCGGACCGAGAATCTTGAACACCGTTGTATACGGCCAGGCCGCCGGTTCAACCCCCCAGATGACATACCCGCCAGGTTTGGTCACCCGTTTCATCTCTTGGAGCGCAGCCAGCTGGTTTGGAAAGTGATGAAACGACGCGGCCACAAAGGTGGCATCGAAACTTCGATCGGCAAACGGAAGATGTTCACTGTCAGCCACGCAGAATCGCATTCGCTCTCTGACGCCAGCGTCTTGAGCAAGCTGACGCGCACGCTCGACTGCTTGCGGTGCCAGATCGAGCATGGTGACGAATTGACCGGCCAGGGCGATCTCAATGCCATCGGCGCGCGTTCCGCCGGCCACTTCGAGAACGGTCGAGCCCGGCGACAGATTCATCATCGGCTGCTTGAAGTGGAGATGGAAAGTTGAATCGCGTGCCGCCACGCCGGCAGCGGTGGCCGCGCACGACAGTTCGTCGTGGAAATGTTGCTCGGTCTGTTTGAAGGGGTCGAGAAATCTCCTGGCGATGAATTGGGGAATCCCATGAAGGATTACGTATCTTTCCTGGCAATGCGAGCAGGCCAGCGTGGCCTGGTTCGCGTCAGGCAGCTGGGCGTGGCAGTTAGGGCAACGGTACGATGGATGGGGCATGCTTAGAAATTTTTTGCCCGTTGCGGTTTGGCCAGCCGGAAGGCATCAATCATGAGGGCGGAAAGCCAACTGACGAACAGACCAGGAAGCAGTAGCCATGTGACCAACCATCCAAAATGTTTTCGGCAGTAATGTACCACGCTCCGGCGCAGGATGCGCTGTCTCCTCCTGGCCGGTAATTGCCTGAAGCTCGCTCCGCGGCTGTGCCGCGCCCGCGCTGACGGGGTGAAAAGCGTTGACCAGCCCCGGTCTCTGGCTCGTTTACAGAAATCAACCTCCTCAAACCAGATGTAAAAACCTTCGTCAAACTTCCCGACGTCGTCCAGGCAGGATTGTCGAATCATGAAGCACGATCCCATGACCTGATCAACGACCTGTTCCCGTTTATAGTCAACGTCAAGGCCGTTGTATGAGCGCGCTAAACCGGGCCAGAGGTTCGGCAGCTTCGTCAAGATGAGGAGGAGGTCTATCCAGCGCGGAAATTTTTTGACCGAGGGCTGGAGCGAGCCGTCAGGGTACTTGAGCGCTGGTCCGACGATCCCGACGTGTGGGTGGCGTTTCAATGCGGCTTCGAGCGCCGTCAGGGTATCCGGTTCGAGCTCAAGGTCGGGGTTGAGGAGGACAATATTGCCCGTCGCCCGCGTCAGTCCTTGATTTACAGCGGCCGCAAACCCGCGGTTGGTCATATTGACGATCAGGTCAACTTGAGGGAACTCGTCTCGGATCATATTGACGTTGTCGTCGGTAGAGGCATTGTCGACGACAACGATCTTGAGGGAAACGCCGCGCGAGGTCGCCGCGCTCCGGAGGCATCGTCGGAGTTCCGGGCTGGCATTGTAACTGACGATAATGGCAGTCATGGTCGGTGGCGGCATGTTGAAATTCAACCATCCTCACAGTCGGTCAACACTGGGAGAAAAATTTTCTGGATCATGGACCTCACCAAGTGTAGCGTTTCTACGGAAAATTCGCAAGGTCAAATAAAAAACGGCTCCGTCCCCGTGTCCTAGGGGGTTAAAGCGAGCTTTCTTTGTTGGTTTGATAGCAGTCAAACAATAAAACGTGGTCGCCTTTTCGTCGGTGGCCACGTGCTACGCTTGCTCCGGTGTAGCCGAGAAGCGCGGTGGATCGCTCGGAGGTTCTGACTCTCCCGCCTGCAACAGTTTGTTTTTTGGCCAGTACTGAAGGAGTTCCTCGCCCGCGTCTCGGACGTCAGGACGGACACAGACATGGGTTTTCTGAAGTGCTTTGACGACTTCTGGCAGGCCCTCTGGCCAGGGAGCGATCTCGCCCCAGCGACGGGTTTCGGCCAGCCGGACGCGTGTTCCCACCGGTAGCTGTGGTAGTTGGCGCTGCGGCATTTCCTGATCACCCTCCTTTTAGGAACGAGAATGAACGCGACCGACAATTGAGCGGCTTCATCCTACGTCAGGGCCTCAAGACCTGTCAACCTTTTCGTCGCGGCGGGGTTGAGCGTCAGGTGGAGACAGAGTACAGCATGGTCTGCGTCCGGCTCATTTTCAAATTACGTAAAACGCTCGCTACTGACGTGGTATACTGTTTTTATGGTCGCGACTTCAGAACTTGCTACATTCGGCGCCGGGTGTTTTTGGTGCACCGAAGCACTTTTCAAACAATTGCGCGGCGTTGAGCGTGTGACATCCGGATATAGCGGCGGTCGGATGCCGAATCCGACCTATGAACAGGTTTGCAGTCACGCCACCGGACATGCTGAAGCCGTCCAGATCAGGTTCAATCCGGCGGTGATTACGTATCAACAACTGGTGGAAGTCTTTTTCTTGACGCACGACCCGACGCAAATGAATCGTCAAGGAAACGACATTGGCGAACAGTACCGGTCGGTGATTTTCTATCACGATGAACACCAGCGGAGGATTGCAGAAGCGGTCAGGCAGCGGATTGAGCGCAAACAAATTTTTGACGAGCCGGTGGTGACGGCGATTGTGCCGCTCAAGAACTTCTATCCGGCTGAGAACGAGCATCAGGACTTTTTCGCGAAGAACCCGGAACAGCCGTACTGTCAGGCGGTGATTGGTCCGAAGCTGGCGAAATTCAGGAAGAAGTTTGCTCGACTCTTGAGGTAGAGAATGCTGCAGCTGGGATGTGGGGCAACCACCGGCATTGGTACGCGGCTATGCCAGGCGGTGTTTTTGTCGGATGCGGTTAACCACGTCGAGCGGCGGAACGCTGATGCGTTGGCTGATGCCACGCTTGGCGACGGAGGCGCTAAACAACCGGGCTGGCACCCAGGTGCCGGTTTTCCCCTGTTCGAGCATGGTCAGCCAGAGGTCCCAATCCTGAAGTCGCGGGAGTGTCTCGTCAAAACCAGGAAACGCTTCCCGTCGGATCATGGACATCGTGCTAATGTAATTCGCGTGCTGTAGTCGCTTCCGATCAAAATCGAAGAGGTCGAAAGTCCGCCAGCCAAAGCGGAAGCTCGCATACGCGTACGCCGCCTCCGGCTTGAGATCGAGCGTCGTGACCATCCGTTCGAGCATGCGCGGGTGAAGAATGACGTCGGCGTCGCAAAAGAGAACATACCGTCCACGGCTTTCCCGAAATCCGTGGTTACGCGCGATCGCTGCCCCGCGGTGGTCTTGTCGAATGAGACGGACTTTAGGAAAGCGCTGGGCGATGATCGCTGGGTTGTCAGTTGAACCATCATCGACGAGTATGACCTCCAGGTCTTTATAGGTTTGCACGGCCACGCTTTGGAGGGTCCGGGCCACGGTGTCGCTCGAATTCCAGACCGGAATGATGATGCTGACGGTCGGAACATGCCCGGCCTCGCGCGGCGGGGTTGCCAGAACGCGGCGGAACGGAGCGACCTGTTGGTCAAGCGAGAAATGTTTTTGCACGAAGGCGAATCCCTGCTGCCCAAGGGCCTGCATCCGGGGCCGGTTGCGCATCAGGGAAACGATCGCCTGCGCGATATCACGAGCGGAAGCGTCTTCATTCAAAGCCACCCCATTTTCGCCGTCGCGAATAATATCGACCACTCCCCCACTTCGCGTAGCGATAATCGGCTTCTTCGCGATCAATGCCTCGATGTAGACGATGCCGAATCCCTCGGCATCTTTTTGGCTAGTGCTGGGGAGCATGATGAAGGCGTGGCTGGCGTGGAAGGCCAGGCGGACGTCGTGATCAGAGAGTTGGCCAAGAAATGTGACATGGTGCTGGAGGTTGAGCTCACGGACCAGGCGTTCGAGATTGGTCAGTTCCGGTCCATCGCCAACCATCACATAGCGTAGATCCGGTAATGTCTGGATGACAGCCGGCAGTGCGTGCAGGACGCGGGCGTGGCCCTTGCGCTGGACGAGGCGGCCAACAGTCAAGAGGATGGTTGACTGCCCTAGTCCGTAAGTACTCCGGAAACGCTCAATTGATTGTTGATCCGGCGGTTCATGCGGATCAGTGCCGGGCGCGGCGATGAGCATTTTGCCCTGCGGCACCCCGAAGTTACGGAGGAGACCGGCGGTGTACGAGCTGATCGTGATGACCCATTCCGCTGCGCGGAGGTTCCAGCGGAGTAGGAGACGACGCCAAAACGACCGTCGGTAAGCGATGAAATCCAAGCCGAAGACCGAGATGACGAACGGAATGCCGAGGACGAGTTTTACAAGGAGACCGAGGGTGACGAAGCCGGCATAATGTCCAAAGACGACGCGTGTGACCCTTTCCTGTTTGATCGTCCGGACCAGCCACGACAACGTCAAAAGCCAGCTTGGTTGGAGCAAGCCTGGTTTAAGGAAGTTCTTCCGGATGACTGGGACCGGCAGGGTACGGTCAAAATCATGATCACCGACCGTCGGCGATGCAACGACAACCAGATCAGAAGCCGGTAGTCGTCGCGCCAGGACTTCACAATAGCGCTCTGCCCCGCCCACCTGCGGTGGAAAGAAGTGCGTGATGAGCAAGGTGCGGTGCATCAGGACGTTTTTCTTCCCAGCGCCTCGAGCAAAAGCCGGACGTCACTGAATTTCACCGTACCGAGGATGAAGAGTGCGGCGACATATATGACGGCGCCAGGAAGAATGAGGAAATAAGGGGAAAACATCCGTTGGAGAAAACCGATCGCCACCCCCATGATGGCGGCCGCCGCCAGCGATTGAATGATCACGGCGATGAGGTCGCGCGACCGAAGTGGCATCACTCGGCGGACTTGAATCATGTTGAGGGTGAAAAGCATGACGTAGCTCACCACCACCGAAAGGGCGGCGCCGTTGGCACCGAGCCGAGGAATGAGCGCCAGATTCAGAACGATGTTCGTGACCACCGCCAAGCCCATGTTGATCGTGTTCCAGATCTGACGGTTCGTGGCGATCAGAAAATGTCCGGCCGGGAAATTCAAAAAAATGAGCGGCAGGGCGATGATCATAATCCGTAGTGGTGTGATTGAATCACTATACGCCTGTTTCAAGAGTTTGATGACGAAAGGTTGTGCCAGAACGAAAATGCCGACGACCAGCGGGACGCTTAAGAGGATGAGGTAGCGGAAGGCTTGGTGAAAAGCGCGAGCCAGTTGTTCGCGGGAATGCAGAAAGTAATTACTCATCGCCGGAAGTAAACTCGCGGCAAAGGCGGCCGGAATAAATTCGAGTGCAAACGGAATACGGTGAGCCGCCAGGTAAATGCCCGTGGTCGTTTTGTCGGCCAGCGACAGCAAGAGATAGCGATCGGCATAAGTGAAAAGTCGAGCAATCAGTTGCGCCCCGAGGATCGGCACCGCGATCAGTAGAAACCTTTTGACCAGTTCAGCGTCCCAGGCGAGTTTCGGGAAGGCGCCGAGCCGTCGACGCACCATCCGAAGGAGAAAGAAGAAGTTCACAACGCTGCCGCCGAGAAGTGCAATCATCAGCGCTGGCAGCCCAAGTTTTAAGTTGAGCGCGATCACACCAACCAGGACGGTCGTGAGCTGCGTCAGGATGATACCAATCGCTTCATATCGAAAAATCTGGATCCCGCGCAGGGTCGCAGCGTAGGTCATCGTGAACATGTCAAAGGCGACGATCATCCCGGCGATGAAGAGGAGGGTTCGTGTCGGCTGATCAAAATTCGTAAAAGCCGTGACGGCGAAGGTGATGAGTAGCGTCGCCACCGCGAACAGGAGTTTCAGCGACAGGACGGTATTCAGATAGTGCTTGGCCTTTTCCTGGTTGCGCGCGATTTCCCTGGTTAGAACAACGGACAGCGCAAAGTCGATGATGACCAGCGCGATCGGGATGACCGAACGAATCGGTTCGAACAAACCGACGCTCTTCGGTCCAATCGTCCGGGCGTAGTAAATGAAGTAGCCAAAAGAGATGAACTTTTGGATAATTGACGCGGCCAGCAGATACGTCGTATTCGTCAGGATCCGCGCCTGACCACGCACGACGCGCTCGTCGTTTTTCATGCTCTTTCATTCATACCACAAGAACTCAAAACGTCAATCTGACGTCCGACCCGGTTGGCGAAAGATTATGATCAGCGCTTCTGCCACTGCGGCGCGCGGCGGGCACGCTTCAATCCGTACTTCTTTCGTTCTTTGACCCGTGGATCGCGCGTCAGGAGACCGGCGCGCTTCAGGGTGGTCCGGAATTCAGGATTAAGTTTTACTAAAACCCGAGCCAGGCCGAGGCGAACGGCTTCGGCCTGGCCGTGCAGCCCGCCACCGGTGACTTTTACGGCAAAATCACCAGGCGAACTGAAGCCGGTCAGAGCGAGCGGTGCCCGGACGAGCGTTCGCATTTCGAACGTCGGAAAGTATGCGTCCGGCGGTTTTCCGTTGACCAAAAACCTGGCCGTTCCTTCCGCCACGAAGCGAACCCTGGCAATCGCTGACTTCCGACGTCCGACCGCAAAGGTATATGTTCGGCGTTTCGGTTTGCTGACGACGCGCGGTGGGGCGGGTGGAGCAACCGCGGTTTTCTTGGCTCGACGCGGCGCGGCGACCACTTTTTTCTTCAATGGTTTAGTCGGTCTGGCGCCGGGTTTTTTCGTGCTGGCTGACTTCGCGGTCGTCATGGCCTTAAGGACTAATCATGAGACGTCGTAACAGTCGCGGCCGGAGTTTGTTGTTTGGGAGCATGTTCGTCACTGCTCGCCGGATGACGGTCTCCGGCGATTTCTTCCAGACATCTTCGAGCGAAGTTTTCTTCAATCCGCCAGGGTAGCCGGAAAAACGATAGACGAAGGATTGGGCAGGCTTTTTACCAGTCAGGCGAACCCGCCGGGCATGTTCGACATGGACCGCCATCGGCGGGATCTTGGTCGGGTCGAAATCGGCGCGCGTTTTGCCACGCAGAAGCGTGGCGACACGGCTGGCGAGACGTCCAAGCGATTGATTGGTCGCGTCGATGCGCTCGTAGTGAAGTTTCATGATTCTTTGATCAACTCGATGAGCGCGACCGGACTGCTGTCGCCGCGGTGTCGCCCAAGTTTGATGATGCGGGTATAGCCGCCGCTTCGTTTGGCATACTGCGGGGCGATGGTCTTGATGAGTTTTGTGACTGCCTGGTGGTTGTCGAGAACTTTGAGGAGCTGTCGCTGGCCAGCGAGCGACTTCGTCCCGCGAGCTCGTGTGATCAGTCTTTCGATGAACGGACGCAGGGCTTTCGCTTTGGCCGTGGTCGTCGTGATGCGACCGTTGTCAATCAGACTGATAGCGAGCTGCCGGAAAAGAGCTCGCCGGGGAGCGCGCTGACGGCCGAGGATGACGCCGGTCTTACGGTGCCGCATGGCCCGCCTCGTCTTTATCTTCTGCTTTTGGCGATGGGTCAACGGTCTCGGTTTTTTCTTCTTTCTTGGTCCGACCACGCTTTTTTTTCGGTGCTTCTGGCGCCGGGCTTGCACCCAGGGAAGTATACTGGGCGAAGTGATCGACGAGAATTTTTGCGGCTTGGGCCAGCGCGTCCTCGGCGCGCATCGTCCCGTCGGTTTCAACCTGGAGGATGAGCCGATCGAAGTTCGTAATCTGGCCGACGCGGACGTTCTCGACGGTAAAGCTGACGACCTTCATCGGTGTGTAGACGGCGTCAACGGCAATCCAGCCGATATCAAGTTTTTCCTTTTCGCGGTTTTCGACGGGCACGTATCCGCGCCCGCGTTGAACCACCATTTCCATGTTGAGGGAGGCGGCCTTGTCGGTCAGGGTGGCAATCAGTTGTTTCGGGTTGATGACGTCAACCGTACTTGGACCATCGAGGTCGCCAGCGGTCACCACTTTCTCACCCTTGACGTTTAAGCGAAGTGTGGCCGGTTCGTCACCGTGAAGTTTGAAGCGAAGAAGTTTGACGTTGAGAAGAATGCCGACGACGTCTTCTTTGACAAAGGGAAGCGTGGAAAATTCATGGTCAACACCTTCAATTTTTACCGCTGTAACCGCGGCTCCGGATAACGACGAGAGCAGGACACGACGAAGGGCGTTACCGATCGTAGTTCCATATCCGGGGTAGCACGGTTCAATGACGAAGCGGGCGCGATCCTTGGTGGCTTCGTTGACTTCGATGCTGGTTGGCAGCGGTATTGATTCCATTGCCGGTGTCCTCCTTTGACTAGCGTGAGTAAAATTCCACGACGAATTGAGGATTGATGCCAGCCGCTGCCTCTTCAAGCGTCGGCGCGGCGGACACGGTCGCGGTTAACTGCTGTTTCGTTAAGGTGATCCACGCGGGTGGCTGATAATTTTCCAATTGTTTCAGGAGGGTTTGAACGAAAGGTTTTGCCATCGTGCGTTTGGCCAGGGCCACCGTCGCACCAACGCGGACGCTGCAGGAAGGAATCGTCACCCGTTTTCCGTTGATGGTCACATGACCGTGTCGCACGAGTTGACGGGCGGCTTCGCGGGTGGGCGTCAAGCCGGCGCGATAGACAACATTGTCGAGACGCAGCTCGAGTAACTGGAGGAGAACTTCGCCCGTGTTGCCGGTTTGGCGTTTGGCTCTTTCGACGTAACGGCGGAATTGACGTTCGAGGATCCCGTAGACGAGCTGGGCTTTTTGTTTTTCTCGCAGTCGAATGCCGTACTCCGACAGTCGCGCTTGTCCTTTCGGACCATGCACGCCCGGTGGGTAGGGACGACGACTGAACGCCTTTTCGCCGTGTACAATGAGCTTTTCGCCGATCCGTCGAATTCGTTTTGTGCGCGGATTGAGATTGCGAGCCATGGGTGAGAAAGAAAAATTATACTCGTCGAACTTTTGGCGGTCGGGCACCGTTGTGAGGGATCGGCGTGATGTCCTTGATGGTGGTGATGTTCAATCCCTGCGCGCCAAGTGCCCGTACCGCGGCTTCCCGACCAGGGCCGACGCCTCGGACGAAAACTTCGACGTTTTTTAACCCCACGTCCCGAATTCGGTCAACCACATCGCGAACGGTGATGCCGGCGGCGAACGGCGTCGATTTTTTTGGTCCCTTAAATCCCATTTTCCCTGCTGACGACCAGGCCAAGACCGCACCAGATTGATCGGTCATGGTGACCATCGTGTTGTTGTAGGTGGCTTGAATGTAGACTTTGCCGGCTGAGACGAATTTCTTTTTCTTCGTCTTTTTGCGCAGCGTGCGCGTACCCGTCTCCGCAACTGGTTGCGTGCTGGGCGGCGGGTCTTGGGTCGTTGGTTTGTTGACGTCTTTGGTCATTTTTAGGACTAGGTTTTCTCAGCCGCCGGTCGTCGTCCCGATCCCATCGTCCGGCGGACGTTGCCGCGGACTGTCCGCGAGTTCGTTCGCGTCCGCTGCCCGCGAACCGGAAGGTTTTTCACATGCCGGGTCCCGCGATATGCGCCGATGTCTTTCAAGCGCTTGACATGCATGAATATTTCTCGGCGCAAGTCACCCTCGACACGAGTTTTGTTTTCCAATAGCTTGCGAATTCGCCCAAGTTCCTCTTCGGTCAGTTCGTCGGTTTTTCGGGCCCGGTCAACCTTCGCCTCCGACAAAATTTTCCGGCTTAAAGACAACCCGACGCCGTAAATATACGGCAGTGCGAATTCGATACGTTTGCGACCAGGCAAGAGAACGCCGGCGATGCGGACAGCCATATCCTAATTATCCTTGACGTTGCTTATGTTTCGGGTTCGCTGGACAGGTGACATACAGCCGACCCTTTCGTCGGATCACGCGACAGCGATCACAGATTGGCTTTATGCTTGCGCGAACCTTCATGCGATGATTAATGGCGATAGATGATCCGGCCTTTCGTCAAATCGTACGGCGTCATCTCGACCGTCACTTTGTCGCCAGGCAGAACACTGATTTTATTCAGGCGCATACGGCCAGAGAGATGGGCGAGAATTTGATGGCCATTCTCGAGATGAACCCGGAATGAGGCGTTTGGAAGCATCTCATGAACAGTCCCAATGAGTTCAAGAAACCCTTTGTTTTTTGGCGTTGGCGGAGCCAGTTGTCGCCGTTGTTTCTGGAGCTTCTTCGACCGGAAAAACGGTCGTCGTGTCATAACAAAATGCCTGCGCGTGATCGCAAGTCGAATCCCTGATCGAGGGATACTTGTGCCTTCAGACGATTGAGATAATGCGCTTCTGACACAGATTCTTGCGGTTCGGGGTGAAGTATACAGGCGGGTGATATAACTGTCAACCCCCTGTCCCGCGTCGTTCACTTGAACACACGTTTTAGGGCTCGACGATTGCTTTGATTCGCCGGACACCGGCGGCGCTTGATTTTTCCGAAATGATTTTCAGTCGACCGATCTCGCTGGCCTGCCGGACATGCGGACCGCCGCAAATTTCTTTTGAAAATTCGCCGATTGAATATACCGTGACTCGTTGGGGATAGCGTTCTTTGAAGAAAGACAGGGCGCCGGACTGGAGTGCTTGTTCAAGGTCCATGTCCACCCGCGTGACCGAAAGGTTTCTTCGGATTTGTTCGTTGACGAGGTCTTCAATTTTTCGGAGTTCATCCGGCCGAAGTTTTGTCGGGTGCTGGAAGTCAAAGCGCAAACGTTCTGGAGAAATGTCTGATCCGTTTTGGCGAACATGGTTTCCCAAGACGAGGCGAAGCGCTTGATGCAACAGGTGGGTGGCCGAGTGCAGGCGGGTCGCGCGTGCCGTTTCAGCAGGTGTGTATTTTGTGGTATCAAGGGTGTACCCGAGTCCGTGTCCGCCGAATTTCTTGACTGCCCCGGCTCGAGATTTCTTTCGGTGCTCGGCAAATTTTTTCTCGACCGCCGACTCGTCGAAGGTGAATCCTTCGCGCCGCAGACGGTCAAGCGAAATTCCGTAGGTGGTGAATAATTCGAAGGCCTCGTTGGGACTGAGTGTCGCCGTGACCGGTGCTTGATTGTCCCCTGCCGGCGGGCGCCGTTTGCGTAGCTTGGTTTTGACGCGTTCGACAATCGTTTTTAAGTGCTTGAGGTACTCCTCGGTTTCCGCCCGCAGGATCGTGTGGATGGCGGATCGCTGCCGTCCCAACTCGTTGTAAGGATGGTGATAGAGATTGATGATTGCATCAACCACTCCTGGGTACGATGCTAATGGAGTGGAAAACTGGTCGAGTGCCCGACGCCAGACGCGTCGAAGGACGTAGCCTTGTTCCTTGTTCGAAAAACGAACACCGTCAGCCACCAGAAAGACGGCTCCCTTGATGTGGTCAGCGATAATTCGCAACCGACGATTGCGCTCGGCTTGGCTGAGTCCGTTGCCAAAACCAGGTTCCTGCTCGATGGCGTTAATAATTGGAACAAACAGGTCAGTCGCGAAGACCGACGAACGTTTTTGCGTGACCATCGCCAGTCGTTCAAGTCCCATGCCGGTATCGATATTTTTTGCTGGGAGTGAACGAAAATTTCCGGCCTCATCCTGGAAATGTTCCATGAAGACAAGATTCCAGAGCTCGAGGAACCGGCCGCACGGGCAGTTTGGTGCGCACCGCTCCTTTCGCTCGCAAGGCGTTTCTCGCAGGTCGATGTGGATTTCTGACGACGGTCCGCAGGGACCGGAACGGCCGGCCGGCCCCCACCAATTCTCGTGGCGTCCGAATTCACGAATTCGCTCGGGTGGGATAATCGCCTGCCAAACCTTGAACGCCTCGAAATCCTTGACGGAATGCTCGTCACCACTAAAAATAGTCGCCCACAAGCGGCCGGCCGGTACTCGAAACGTGCGGGTGAGACATTGCCAGGCGAAACGAATAGCCGCGTCTTTGCCGTAGTCACCGAAGGCGAAGTTGCCGAGCATTTCGAAAAACGTCAAATGTGAATCGTCGCCTACCGTGTCAATGTCGGACGTTCGAAAACAACGCTGGACTGTAGTTAATCGGCGACTCTTGAAGTCCTCCTCCGGTCGACGTTGGCCAAGGAAATATGGCTTAAACTGCTGCATCCCGGCCGCCGTCAGAAGGACTGACGGGTCGTTGTCCGGAATCAGTGACGCGGAAGAAACAGCGACGTGTTCTTGTTTTTGGAAATAGGCAAGAAATTTTTTTCGTAAGGCTAGGGCTTTCATGAGAATTGGGCCAGGCGGCTTGACGGTTGTGCTACCGCCAGCACCCGGTCGATGACGGCGCCACCGAGAACGAGGTCGTCGTGGTAGAACACAATCGCCTGCCCGGGGGTAATGGCGCGCTGCCGATGGGCAAACGTTACGACCGCCGTTCCGTCACGGCGACGCTCCACAAGAGCAGTCTCAAGAGGCTGACGGTACCTAATTCGCGCTTGACACAGCAAGGTGTGGTCGACTGGCGGTCCGGCCGTCCAGGAAATTTCGCCCGTCAGGAGCACCCGTTGATAGAGGGCTGAATCGTTTGCGCCGCGACTGACCAACAACGTATTTCGTTTGAGATCTTTTCCCACGATATAGTACGGAGCTCCGCCGCCGAGGCCCAGGCCGTGACGTTGACCAATCGTAAAGTATGACAGACTAGGATGCTGGCCAACGAGTTGACCGTCGGTTGTGATGATTGGTCCGGGATGTGAGGGAATAAAGCGCTCGAGAAATTTTCGAACGTTTAGGTTACCGACGAAGCAGATACCCTGGCTGTCCGGGCGGTCGGCATTCGGCAGTCTAAACTTTTTCGCCAGTTGGCGAACCTGTGGCTTGGTGAGATGTCCGATCGGAAATCTAACGTTCGGCAGATGGTCGGCCGGCAGCGCATAGAGAAAATACGATTGGTCTTTGTCGTGATCAGCGCCGGCCAGCAGCACCGACCGTCCTTCCCAAATCCCAATCCGGGCGTAGTGTCCAGTTGCGATCGCGTCTGCCCCGCGCTCTTTTGCCCAACGTAAAAAAAGCCCAAATTTGATATCTCGATTGCACAGGATATCGGGGTTCGGTGTCCGACCCGTCGCGTATTCTCGGAGGAACGCCGCAACCACGGCCTGGTTGTACTGGCGCTCGACGTTGAGTGACTGGACCGGGATATTCAGTTGTTTCCCTACAGCGCGAACTGATTCAAGATCTTGTTCCCATGAACATGACCTAGTATTGACCAACCCGTGGACGATCTCCGAGGCATATTTTAGGTAGACACCCTGAACCTCATAACCGTCGCGTTGAAGGAGTGCTGCGGCGACGGCTGAATCAACGCCGCCTGAGAGTGCGACAAAAATTCGCTTCGGCTGCATACCGCCGGAGTTTAGCATATATCCACTGCCCATTCAAGTCACGGCGGCGTTAGGGCCTGATCGAGTGAATCAACCGAACCGCCGGGACGGATGCGTGGAAGTTCGAAGCGGCGATCGGACGCATGCACCACGCCGCGACGGGCGGTGAAGGCGACGTCATACCCAGCTTGGTTGACGCTTGTCGTGGTACGTTGGTTGAAGGCTCCGTTTGGATACGCCAGGGAATCAATCGGTTGGTTGGTGGTGGCGGCCAGGATGTTTCGGGAGAGGAGGATTTGACGGTCGGCGATTGGATCGGGAAGTTGCGTAAAACTGACATGATTCAGTCCATGCGAACCGATGGAGATTAACGGCGAGCGCGAGATTTTTCTGATCTCGCTCCACGAAAGATAGTTGGGTGTTCCGACAAATCCAGTCACCACAAAGACCACGGCCGGGATACCATAGGCGGATAGCAGCGGAAAAACGGTTTGAGCGAAATCAGCCGTGCTATCGTCAAAGGTCAAGATGATTGGGCGTGGTGGTAAAGTTTCGCTGCCGTCGAGGGCCCGGACAAGCGTCTTGATTGAGACTGGCGTGTAGCCGTTCTCGAGCAAGAAATTAAGTTGCCGGCGGAAATTCAATGGCGTGATCGAGAGCGAGGCACCGAGCGGGTCATCGTCAGGGATTTCCCGGACATAGTGATAGAGCAATACTGGCAATCTGAAGCTGACGCTACCAAGCACCCTGGAATGAGTGATGGTTGGCAAATATGGGCGTGGACTTGTCTTCGCTTCACCGACATCCAGCGCCTGAACGTTGAGCAGGCAGACGGCGAAAAGAACCCACAGCCACCTCACGGTCGGACGGTTCTGCCTGGTTGTAGCGGAATTGGGGCCGGTCGTTCCGGGCGGATGGGAGGCGGCGGTCGTCGACGCAGGTGCTCACCCCGAAATTGTCTGGTCGGCGGCGTGGGTCGCTGATCGGGTAAACGGAGGGCTGGCCGGGCTGGTGATTTCGGCTGTCCAAACGTGACTGGTGGTTTCTTCAGTGCTTCGTTGAGCGAGATGGGCGGTGGTGTGGCGACGACCGTGGGTTCTTCCACAATCTCATCGCGAGCAAGATCAAGCTTTGGTTTAGCTGGTGGTTCGTTGACGGCCGCGGCTCTACGTTGCTCGCGTTGGGCAGCCGTATTTTCTTCGTCGGCGCTGCCTCGGAAGATTTCGCCAACGCCACTCCAGCGCATTATTTTTTCCTCGACCACGGTGCGGGGTGTGGCATACCGTTCACGAGAAACACGAATGATTTTATCGCGGTTGTCTTCTTTTTGGTAGGTCTGATCGATCGGCGGAAGTCCGGTGGCTGAAAAAGGATCAGATGCGATACCGTCGATCATGAGCTTGAGGTAAATATCGTATTTCGCCAGATTGACGAGATCAGTTTCCGTAAAAATCGGAGCAAACTCTTTCTCCAGGAATTCGGCGTCGGCCGCACCAATGCGGAAACAGGCAATCGTGCCAACATTCCCGAAGACCGACGCCTGAACAGTTTCCGAGAGCTGCTCGATGTACTGGTGGGCAATAATCAGGTTGAGGTGGTATTTGCGCGCTTCAGACAGGATTGTAGCGAAAGATTCGGTCGCGAAGTTTTGGAATTCGTCAACGTACATGTAGAAGTCTCGCCGTTGGGACTCGGGAATGTCAATCCGACTCATGGCCGCCAACTGAAGTTTTGTAATCATCATCGCGCCGAGCAGCGAGCTGTTGTCTTCGCCGATGCGCCCCTTGGAGAGATTCATGAGGAGAATCTTGCCTTCGTCCATCAGCCAGCGGAGATCAAATGAGGACTTGGGCTGACCGACGATATTTCGAATGACCGATGAGGACAGGAATTGACCGACCTTGTTCTGAATCGGGCTAATCGCTTCGGTCCGAAACTGGTTGGAGTAGGCGGCGAATTCGTCGACCCAGAAGGCCTTGACAATCGGATCAGACACCCGCGCTACGATCTTGGCGCGATACCTCTTGTCGACCAGCAGGCGGGTGACGCCAAGCAAGGTTGAGCCAGGATATTCGAGCAATGACAGAATGCAGTTGCGCAAAACGTATTCCAAGCGCGGTCCCCAGGAATCAACCCAGATTTTCTTAAAGACCGCGATCAGTCCGGAGGCGACGAGGTGATGGTGATTCGGATCAATAGCTTCGAGCACGTTGAAGGCGACCGGATGATCGAAGTCGGCTGGATTGAAGTAAATGATGTCGTTGACGCGGTGCGACGGGATGAAATCAATCACTTTTTCCACCAAGTCGCCCAGCGGATCAATGACCACCAGCCCGTTGCCGGCATTGATGTCCGCCATGACCATGTTTTCCAATGCGGTCGACTTGCCCATGCCGGTTTTGCCAATGAGATACATGTGACGCCGACGATCATCAGTCTTAATGCCAAACTTACGGCGAACGTTGTGAAAGTTCGTTTCCGCGAAGTAGGTAATCCGATCCTCATGTGACGGCTGCGTCTGCAGCGGTGGGAGGACGGTCGGGACGGTTGAGAGTGAAGGTTGAATGGGCTTCATGGCACCGTGCGGCTAGACCGGAAGATTACCGGGGGCATGGCCACCCTTGCGGGGTGGAGTCGGTTTGAGTTCTGGCGGGGTGACAATCGTTGGCAGTTCAACCGCTGGTCGCTCGGCTGGCGGCGGAAAGGCCGATTGGCCGGGCGTAAACGGGCGGACGCGTTGAAACTCCGATTCGACTGGCAGCGCGGCCGGCGGCTCACCGCGCTTGGCTTCGGTCTTTTGAACTCGCGGTGCTTTGACTACCGTCGTCACGGGGAAGTGGAAAATTGTGGCGAGTTCTTCAACGTTCATGATGAACAGATTGCGACCACGCCAGTTGCTGCGATACTTGTAGCCGAGCATCAGGCGACGTTTGCGCCAGTTGACCCGTGGATTGACAAAATAATCAATGTTCGTTTTGGTCTTCGAGTCGAGCGTGAATCCGTTCATGTCGAGGGTGTTGAATTGTCGCAGTGCGCCCATGAGCGGCGAAATTCGGTCTTTTGTGAAGACGCCGTGTTTACCGATGTAGATAAGCCGCATTTTCGTTAACCAACCAATTTTAGAGATTTTCATGCCAACCTGTTCAACCACCGCTCGCTCGTTTGGCGGGAGATGGAGCATTAAGCTCGGTGGTTGATTCTCTTCGTTCCGGCGTTCTTCCGACGTGCCTGGAGCAATCACCGAGGCGGCCGCAGTTTCATAGATCCCGCGGAGAACTTGTGACGGGATGTTGACGTAGCCGGGCATGCCAGACGGCGCCCCGCGTGCGCCAATCAGCTTTTTGACAAGCCGCATTCCGTCCTTGCGCCAATCATCGGTCCGCGGCGGTGTGATAACAATTTGTAACCACACTTGTTCACCCCGCTGCATCCGCGAAAAAAATTCAAGAATGCTAGCCATTGGATCATAGAAGGTCTGTGACAGTGAGTGCTCGAACATGGGGTAGGTCCGAATCGGGTAGTGCTGTTTATTCGTCAGTTTGAGCTCCGTCCCCCAGATGTCGTACTCCTCGTTCGGGAACTCGGCTTTGAATTCCGTGGCATAATCCCCGACTTCAGAAATTTCGGCATTCGGATATTGTGCGTAGATGGTCGCTTCGACTAGGTCGCGGAATTTTGCCGGAGTACGAATGAGAAACTGGACATATCCCTCAATACTAACCAGTTCGAGTGACAGCGATGGCATGAGGTAACCCCGCAGGTACCGCTCTTTTTTATTCCCACTCTTGTAAATTCCCGAGAGGTGCGCAAAAACTTGCTCAACGGCTTTAGGACTTAATTCATTTTCTTTCGGTACATCGATCGCCAGCAGTACGTACTTTTGTCGCATGGCGTAGACCCCCTGGATATAGTTGAGCCAAATGGCGAATCCACCCCACAAAAAAACGGGAATGAGCGCGATCCAGCCACCGTGGGTCAAGAGCGTCCACATGACCGCCAGGGGGTTCGGAATCCCCTGCGCACCGCTGACGCCGCTTAAATCGAGAATGATTTCCATGGTTCAAGATTTAGGTTTGTTTGACCAGTTCATACGCGCCCGAAGCTAGCCGTCGAAAAAGTTGCTTGTTCGTCAGGGCTAGGAGAATGGTGTTCCGCTTGACCAGTCGTTGTTTGGCTACTCGATCGATCAGTTCGTCGCGCGTCATGGCTCGATTTTCCTGTTTGAGAATGTCGACCAGGACCTCGGCCACGACGCCGGGTTTGTAGCCCCATTCAGCCAGGGCGTAAATCCCCCGTCCGACGAGGACGTACTGGGGATTGAGAATTAATTCGTTATGTACGGTCGGCGGATAGGCCCGGCGATGGTCGAATCCGGTCTGATTAATCTGTCTGGCAATCTCGGTGAAGTGGAGCGGCCGACCGGCCTTCTTGAGAACCAGGTAGATTTTATCGTTCATTCGTTTCGGAATGATGGTGCCCCAGGTCGTGAGGCCGTACTCGCCGAAGGGATTATGACTGATGGCGACGGACAGATTGAGGTATGAACTGACAACCTCGTCGTTCAACAATGAAGCATGCCGTTGGAAGAGCGGACGGGCACGGAACGCTTCTAGGAGCTCCGCCCGCAAGAGCGGCTGGCGGCGTTCTTGGACGATGGTCATGAGGTCGCTGATCACCTGACGTACGAGTTCCAGTGACTGGGCCTTGAGTTTCCAGCTAGCACGGAGTTCCTGATCCGGTGGATGGTAGCTAAAACGATGGGTCAAGAGTTTCGTCAGCAGGAAGGTCAGGGCCCGTTGTTCCGACGGAGAGTTACCGCCGTGGCTCAACGTTTCTTGAAAAAACAGTTGCTCCTCGATGATGCCGCCGTAGGTGTTAAAAACGTTCATGAGCAGCCGCTCGACCGGGGTGATCGTCTCACGGTAGTGTTTCGCGTGGAGCATTTTCAAAACACCCGTATTTTCAATCTGACGAATACGTTCGCGGGTGACGGCGTATAATTTTCCGATTTCCTCGAGTGTTTCCGGATCCTGACCGTGGAGGCCGAATCTCCGGCGGAGCACATCATGCTCTTTTTCCAATAACGATCGTGCTAATGAAGAAAACGTCTCGCTCGGAACAAAATGCTCAATCGCGGCGGCTTGCTGACTCGAAAGCACCCGATCAAGGATCGAGTTGGAAACTTTTCGCGTTTCTTGCGTTTCGTTTGATTCCATCTGGTTTGAACTGTATGGGTTTAGCTAAGTATAATATAGCATATCATCCATTTTCTGTCAAGAACAAACCGCTGCAAAGTTGACAAAAACATTCGCACATGAGTCTTTCAGGCGAATGATGGATGACTCGGCGCGGGCCTGAACCTTAAGATGGTGTGATCTACGGTCGCGACCGCAACCGCTCGTAAACGACCAAGAGCGGTGAGGCGACAAAAATCGAGGAGTACGTACCCAGCGTAATCCCGATAATGAGGGCTAAAACGAAGAAGCGAATTGAGCTTCCTCCGAAGATGAATAACGCAACCAGGACGAGGAGGGTGGTGATGGATGTATTCAGAGATCGAACCAGGGTTTGATTCAAGCTTTCGTTGACCACGTCCTCGAATGTTCGCGCGGCACTCAAGCGCAGACGCTCACGAATCCGATCAAAGACCACAATCGTATCGTGAACGGAGAAACCGAGAACTGTGAGCAGAGCCGTGACGAACAAGGAATTGACCTCGAGCTTAAAGACATGGCCAAGAATAGCAAAGACGCCGACTACCATGAAGACATCGTGAAGGAGTGCGACAAAAGCCGACAATCCGTAAACCCACGACGGGACTGGCCCGGACGAAACCTTTCGAAAAGCCCAGGTGATGTAAAGAATGATTGCAACCAGGACGGTCACCACGGCTACGACCGCGCGCTGTTTCAATTCACGTCCGATCGTCGGGCCAACCGTTTCGAATGCCAATTCTGTGGCATCGGTGAATGCGCTGGTCAATGTCGCATTTAATGATGCATGCTGTTCGTTGGAGAGCTGGGGAAGCCGGAGGAGATATTCATCTTTATCGGCGCGTTCGATGACGGCATTTCCAAATGCGGTCGCGCTCAGGGCAGTCTTTACCTCTTCGGGTGTCGGGGCCGAGGGAATGACGACGGTCATGACCGTCCCGCCAGTAAAATCGATACCCAGTCGCAGTCCCCACAGCCACCAGCCGATCATGCCAGGCACCAACAGCGCCAGCGACAAGGCAAACAGATAGTTGCGTTTTTGAATGATCCGATACATTGGTTTAGGATGATGCCGGCGGAATGTTTGCGCCGATTAATCCTCGGCGACGGTCGAGCCACTGCGTTCCGACCACCCGTAAGAGAGTCCGCGAGACGGAAATGGCAGTAAACATGCTGACGATGATGCCAATGGCTAGCGTGATGGCAAAACCCTTGATAATACTTGTTCCGAACCAGGCCAGAATAAGAGCGGTGATGAGCGTCGAGACGTTTGAATCGCGAATCGAGAGCCAGGCCCGCCGGAATCCTTCGTCCAGCGCACTCTGGAGTGGGCGTCCGCTCCGAAGTTCTTCACGAAAGCGTTCGAAGATGAGAACGTTCGCGTCAACCGCCATGCCAATTGAAAGAATAAATCCAGCCACCCCAGCTAGCGTCAAGGTAATTGGCCAGAGCTTGAAAACTGCCAACACGATGAGCGCATACAGTCCCAAGGCGAAGGTCGCCAAGAGTCCGGGAAGACGATAGTAGGCCACCATAAAGGCAGCCACCGCCAAGATCCCAACCAGGCCAGCGAAGACACTCCGCGCTACCGATTCCTTTCCTAAGCTCGGTCCGACAGTCTGCTGATTGACGAGCATAATCGGTACGGGTAAAGCGCCGGCATTGAGACGCCGAGCTAAAACCTTCGCTTCCGCCAGTGAGAAGTTACCGGTGATGACGGCCGTGCCAGCCGTAATTTCCTGCTGGACAACGGGGATCGAGATCGGACTACCGTCGAGGTAAATGGCCACGCTTTTTCCGACGTTCCGTTTGGTGATGTCGGCGAAGAGCTGCGTTCCCTCGTCATCAAATTGGAGTCCGACTTCCGGTTCGCCGGTATTTGGATCGAACTGGACAGTTGCATGGCGGAGGTTTTTTCCAGACAGTTTAGTCGGGGTAAAGTTACCTTCAGGCGGTGGCTGGGTGGTGGCGACGAGAATGTGCTGGCCATGAACTTCCGCTGTCTGATTTCCACTCCCATCGTCGATTGCTCGCGATTCAATCCGTTTGATGAGGTGGTAGCCGAATTGCGTTTTGATCGGCTGGTTGACAATCTCACCGTCTTGCAATTCGTCAAAGAGAGCGACTTCAAATTCGTTGACGAATTGACCGCGGCGAGCAAAGCCCAAATCGCCGCCTAGATCTTTCGATCCGGGGTCGTCGGAAAATTCCTTTGCCAAAGCGGCAAAATCCGCGTTGGGAGCACCGATCTTCTGCAAGACGTCTTGAGCGCGGGCCTTGGCTTCCTCGTCAGTG
The DNA here is from genome assembly GCA_005239865.1 of Candidatus Microgenomatus auricola. GTDB lineage: Bacteria > Patescibacteriota > Patescibacteriia > SBBC01 > SBBC01 > Microgenomatus_A > Microgenomatus_A auricola_A. Next base: position 47,070 of record SBBC01000013.1, on the reverse strand, counting down.
CGAAGTTGAACTGGTGGCGTTTCTTCCCGGAATTCGAGAAATGGCGTTTCCCCGATCAAGCGAATGGCTTCGTTGATATCGCGCACGCCGGCCAACTCAACTGACACCCGCCACTGGCTACCGACACGGTTAGTCTGGACCACCGGCTCGGAAACGCCAAAGGCGTTGACGCGACGTTCAACCACGTCACGCACGCCCTGGAGCGCGTCTTCACGGTCTCGCTCCGGGATGGTGGAGGTATCAGCGTCGTAAATCAGACGCGTCCCGCCCTGGAGGTCCAATCCCAGGTGAACTTTCAGTTCTTTAAAATAGCGACCGATTCGAAGATCAGGACCACGGGGGTAATCGATCGTACCGACGACGACGGTCAGAACGAGAATTAGCGCTAAGCTCAACCAGGGGTTTTTTCGCATGTGACGTCATCATCGTATCACGGATTTTTTTCGGCGGTCAAACGCCTTACTTCTTGACGATCACGGGTGTCCCGTTTTCTGCCCAGGCGTACAGGCGCTTCGCTTCAGCCAAAGTTTGACGAATACAGCCATGCGACACCGGTGTTCCGAGATGTCCTTGCCCCTCGTAACGTTTTCCGCCATTCTTCGTTTTCCAATACGGGAGTGCGTGAATGCCGTACGACCCGTCCGGACTGAACGCCATCCACCACTCCATATACAGGTCGTAGCGTTTCGAGTAAGCATTCGCGATGTGATTCTTGATGGCGAACGTGCCGATCGGTGTCGGTGTATCCCACTTGCCGGTCGAGACCTGGTGGGTGTTGAGGAGACGACCATTTTGAAAATACTTTAAGGTCTGCCTCGAAAGGTCAATCTGGATGTACTTGTAGAGGTCTGGACGACCATCCAGATCAACCGCGCCTGGTCCAACCACGACCATACCCGGACCAGCCGCCACCGCCAGTCCGCCACGAAAATTGCTTCGAAAAGCCGCCACGTCTTTTTCCAGTCTGCCGCCGGTGTTGAAGATGCGAACGCGCGGTGCGCTGCCGGGACCGGTGCCGACGACGATCTCATGTTCGCCATCGAGATCAACGTCACTGATCGCGAGTCGAGCACCGGCTTCGTAACGTTTCGGTACGCCGTGAAAGCTGCGCTCCGGTTTAGTTGGCGAATCGAGATTGTAGATCTCGACTTTTGCCGCGGCCGATCGCTCGGGGATGGCCACCAATTTTGAGCGGTGAGTGTTGACGGGAAGTTCGGCCACCACCACGCCATGCCTAACCTGACCGAAGGGACGAAGATTGACACCCGCGTATTTCCCGGCTGGTGTAAACAATCGGACGTGCGCGCCGCCGTATCCAGAGGCGGCCGCGATCAATGGTTGTCGGTTGGTGCCGAATCGGCCGGCGGCGACATTGACGCCGCCGCGGAATGTTGGATCAAAAGCAAAAAAGGCGGCGAGGCGTGTGCCATCCGCCCGAAAGACGCGAACCTCGGGGCCGCCGCCGAGGCCGGGACCGGTAATGATCTCCGCGGTTCCATCTCTGTCAAGATCATAGACCGCCACATTGACGCCGCCGCGGAATCCTTCGCCGTAAGCCAGAAAACTCCTGATGAGCGTACCGTCTAATTCAAAAACGCGAACCGTCGGTGTCGTCCCGGCGCCCGGTCCAGTCACAAGCTCCGTTGCGCCGTCGCTGTCCATGTCGCCGACAGCCACGTGAACGCCCCCGTGAAAATTCTGATGGTTGGCTTGAAAGGTTGTTTGGACCGCGCCGTTGTGGTTGAGGACCCGGACCTCTGGAGCCATCACCCCAACCTCCTTCGCTGCTGCCGGGTTCATCAATAGACAAAAAGCGCCAACGACGATGGACACGAGGATGACCGGATGGCGTAAGTGTGACATGCAAAACGCGGTGGCTCTACAAGCGCATTCCCCGATGGAAATGGAGAATGGCCAGAGGCCCACTACCGAGAAGACGTTTTATCGTCATCTGTGTAGATGAAGACCTCTGGCCTTCATCTTTGCTCTTTGTTTTTATGTTGGAAACAACGAACTATTACCAGCATAGCAGAAAAAATTCTGCCTGTCAACAGCTATTGAGGACCTACTGAGTCCGTAATTTGCAGCCCGGATCATTGGCTAGGTAGCATTTTTTGAATTTTTTTCCAGAGCCACATGGACACGGGTCGTTTCTTCCGACCTTCCGGAACGTCGCTTTCGGCGAGGTGGGTTGGGCATGTGACGGAACGCCGGACACGGTAACCGGATGCGCCAGCTCGTCAGCCATGGTTTTGGCCGGTGCTGATTCGATCAATTTCCGACGCGCCATCGGCGTTTGTTCCGGTGTGTGAGCGTGTTCGAGTTTAAAAATCGCAATCGCGGTCTGCTCATTAATTGAATTCAGAAGTTGGGTGAAAAGTTGATACGCCTCGCGCTTGTATTCGATGAGTGGATCGCGTTGTCCGTACCCACGCAGACCAATTCCCTCCCGCAAATGTTCCATTAAATCCAGATGTTCAATCCACATCACATCAATTGTTCGCAGCATGATGCTCCGGACGATGTGGAGGGCCTGATCAGGCTCGGCCGAAGCTGCCAGCAAAGTAGAAAATTTGACGGTCGCCAATTCGACCAGATACGTTGTTAGATCGTGACGGAACGACGACGCCGGCGGAACGCTCCCTGACTGGCTGACGAGCTCCGGCAGGAGTTTCCGTTCGTCTGATCGCAGAGCGAAAATGGCGTTGACCGAATCGTAGACTTTATCGAGTTTCCACTGCTCCGGGCTTTCTTCGGTGGTGTGAAAGACAACGAGCGTTTCGAGTTCCTGTTCAATCATCTTATTTGCCATCTCTCGCAGCCGGACCGGTTCGGCCAGAAGAATTTCCTTTCGCTTCCGGTAGATCACCTCGCGATGTTTGTTCATGACGTCGTCGTATTCGACGAGATGTTTTCGAATATCGAAGTTGTGACCCTCAACTTTCTTCTGCGCGGCTTCAATCGATTTGCTGACCATTCTATTCTCAATCGGCATGTCATCGGGAATCCCGAGGCGATCCATGAGATTTTTCATTCGATCACTGCCGAAGATCCGCATCAAGTCGTCTTCCATCGAAACGAAGAATTGCGAGGAGCCCGGATCGCCCTGTCGCCCGGATCGGCCACGCAGCTGCAAATCAATGCGTCGGGCCTCGTGTCGTTCCGTCCCAATGACGTGAAGACCGCCGCGTTCTTTCACGGCCGCATGTTCTTGAGGATTGGGTGGGTTGCCGCCAAGAATGATGTCTACGCCGCGACCGGCCATGTTCGTGGCGATGGTGACCGCTCCTAGCCGACCGGCCTGGGCGATGATCTGGGCCTCCCGTTCATGGTTTTTCGCGTTGAGTACTTCATGGCGAATGCCCTCGCGTTGGAGGAGGGCGGAGAGGAGTTCGTTTTTGGCGATCGAAATCGTTCCGGCCAGAATAGGTTGTCCTTGAGCGTGACGCTTTTTGATTTCCCGCACCACGGCCGTGAACTTTCCCTGCTCGTTTTTGTAGACCGAATCCTCGAAATCAACCCGGATCATCGGTTGATGGGTCGGAATTACCACCACGTCGAGTTGGTAAATTTTGTGAAATTCCTCGGCTTCAGTCACCGCCGTTCCGGTCATCCCGGCCAGCTTTTCATACATCCGAAAGAGATTCTGAAAGGTAATCGTGGCCAAGGTTTGGCTTTCCTGCTTGATCTCGACTCCTTCCTTGGCCTCAATCGCCTGATGGAGACCGTCGGAGTATCTTCGTCCGAACATTAAGCGGCCGGTGAATTCGTCAACTATCACGATTTCGCCATTCCGAACAACGTACTGTTTGTCGCGCTCGAATAAGTTGGAGTTCGCGCGGAGCGCTTGATTGATGATGTTCAAGAGGTCGCTGTCCGCGGCCGAATAGATGTTCGGCACACCGAGCATCCGTTCCATGCTGGTAATGCCAGCCTCGGTCAGGAAAACCGAGCGCATTTTCTCATCAATTTTGAAGTCACGCTCGGCCGTCAGTCGTTTGACGAGCTGGTCAATTTTGCGATAGTCATCGGCCGAACGTTCGACCGGAGCCGAAATGATGAGCGGCGTCCGCGCTTCGTCAATCAGGATCGAATCAACTTCGTCAACGATGGCGTAGTGAAGTTGGCGCTGCCCGAGGTGATCCGGTGATGGGACCATGTTGTCGCGCAGGTAATCGAATCCGAACTCATTGTTCGTGCCGTACGTAATGTCAGCGGCGTACGCTTCACGACGGCTGATCGGGCGAAGATGCTTAAGCAACGGATCGGTCGTCGGTTCGTTCGTGAACGTCTCGTCGAAAATCCATGAGGCCTCATGCACGATAGCCGCACAGGTCAGTCCAAGTCGGGCGTAGATCGGTCCCATCCATCCGGCGTCGCGTTTGGCCAGGTAATCGTTGACGGTCACGATGTGGACTCCCTGGCCGGTCAAGGCGTTGAGAACGACGGGCAGGGTCGCGACCAAAGTTTTTCCCTCGCCGGTTTTCATTTCTGCAATTTTTCCTTGATGCAAGACGATTCCGCCAATCAGCTGGACGTCAAAATGTCGAAGCTGAAGCGCCCGTCGCGACGCTTCTCGTGTCATGGCAAAAACCTCCGGCAGAACGTCATCGAGTTTGGCCGACGATCCGTCAACAATTGACCGTAGCTCGAGCAGCCGTTGGCGGATGTTTTCATCGCCGAGCGAGGAAACGTTGTGCTCAAGTCGGTTGATGGCCTCGACCATCGGCTGGTATGATCGAACGACGCGTGCGTTTGCATCGCCGAAAAGTTTGTTCAAAATCGACATACCGGCAAGTCAAAAATCTCCTGGCTGCAAGCAGCATGTCATAAAACGACAAAGCGCACAAGCCGAGCGTTGCCGCCGACGGTCAGCGATGGCGTACTTTGCCACGAAGGACCTGACGTTCAAGCTTCGGGTAGACCGCGTCGATGGCCGTGCGAATGTCTGAAGCCTCGGCAGTCGCATGGATGTCTTGACCGGGGATTTCCAACCAGACGTAGGCCACAAAAATATCACCGTGCAGGTGATGCCGGTTCATGCTCAACTCGACATGGGCACGGATGATGCGCGGCGAATAGCGCCGCAGCCGCTCCATCTTTTCTTCGGCGAAAGTCTTGAGGCTCGGCGTGAGAACAAAGTTTTTTGCACTGACGCTCGTATCCATACCCTTCGGCTTTACTGGAATCCCAAAAATTGGACCTCTTCGTGCAACTGGACGCCAAAGAGATCGCGGACTTTCTGCTTGACGAGACTCGCTAAAATGATCACGTCATCAGATCGGCCGCGTCCAAGATTAAGAAAAAAGTTCGCGTGTTGGTCGCTCACCTGGATGTCACCAATCCGCATTCCAGCACATCCAGCTTCGGCAATCAGTGCCCAGGCCGGGATCCGATTATCTTTCAGGACCGAGGCAAACCGTTGGCGCAACTCAAGATCATCCGGCCCGAGTTCGTAATTCTTGAATAGGCAACCGGCGCTTGGATACTTCAGCGGCTGATGCGTCCGCTTGTACGTTGCATACTCGACAATTTTTTGATGGGCTTGTTGAACATTGCCAGGTCGGAGTCGCAGGCGTACGGTGACGACCGCGGCACTGACGGTCTTCAAAAGGCTGTGGCGATACCCGAATTTCAATTGTTGGTTGGTCCAGGTCTCGACCACTCCCGACGGAGTAACGACTTGACACGACACGACTACGTCTTTCATCTCGGTCCCAAAGGATCCGGCATTGCCGCGGAGCGCGCCGCCAATCGTTCCGTAAATGCCGACCACAAATTCCATTCCGACCAGACCGGCCTGAAGACAGCGGCTGGCTACCTGTCCGGTATTCATGCCGGCGCCGACCTCGACTTCATGGCCGTGAACTAGAAACTCCTGGTTTTTGATTTGGACGACCACGCCACGATAGCCGCGATCAGCGCAGACGACATTGGCACCGCCACCAAGAATAAGGTACGGAACCTCGGCCTGATGGAGATAGCGGAACGTTTCAATGACTGACCGACGCGAACGGCAGACTACGAACAGATCGGCTGGTCCACCAAGTCGAAAATTGGTGTGACGCGACAAGGGTTCGTTTCGCAGCAGCCGCTCCGCACGACCGGACAATTGACGTTCAATCCGGCGAAGTTCCGGCTGGTGGGCGATCTCGGCAATTTCTTTAACTAATCGCTGGCCAGCATCGAGGCGGGTAAGTCTTTTGATGTTGTGCCCGAGGGTCGATCGTCGGTCGTGGTCGGATAGAAGATTGAGAACGGTCTGCTCAAGAATTTCCCGCCGCAGGTTTTTTTCGTGAAGGATGACAGCGGCCTGATTACGTTCGAAGTGTTTGGCGTTTTCTTCCTGGTGCGTCCCTGGGAGCGGCACGACGATCGCCGGCTTACCGAGCGCGGCGATTTCCGACAGGGTAGACAAGCCGGCCCGGCAAACCACGAGATCGGCAACGGCGTAGGCGTCGGCCATGTCGTCGGTCAGGAATTCATAGGTGTGAAAATTTGGATGCTCCACGTGAAAACGGTGTTCACGGCTGCCCGTCAACAGGACGATTTGACATCGTCGAACGAGATTGAGTCCAGCTTCCGCCACCAGTTGATTGAGATGCAACGCGCCGGTGCCGCCGCCGAAGGCGAGGACCACCGGGAGATCGTCACGCAGGCCGAGTCGTGTGCGCGCTCGCTCCCGGTCGCCGCGGAGAAGTTCTAACCGAATCGGATTTCCCACCCAGACGCTCTTGCTTGGCGGGAAATCGCGGAGCGACTGCTCAAAAGAGACGGTGATCTTGGTTGCAAAGGGAGCGCTGAGCTTGTTTGACAAACCCGGCCTGATATCCTGCTGATGGATGAGACACGGGATCCCCCGGACCCAGCCGGCCCAGACCACTGGTACTGCCACGAAGCTTCCAACGCTGACGATAACATCCGGTCGAAATGTTCCGAGGAGAAAAAAAGTCTGCAGGAAACCGACTGCGACACGAAAGAGATCAAGCACATTCTGAAAAGAGAAATAGCGACGGAGCTTACCAGCCGTGATTGAGACAAACGGAATGTTTTTTGCGGCCACGAGCGATTGTTCCGGCCCGCGTTTCCCACCGATGAACAAAAACTCGACGCTCGGAAACGACGAACGGAGTTCAGCCGCAATGGCTAACAGTGGTGTGACTGATCCACCGGTTCCCCCACCAGCGAGTAGAACGCGCATAGATTATGGGCGTAAGTTTCCGGCCCGGGAAATATTGGCCAGGATGCCGACGGCGGCCAGCGAACTCATCATGGCCGTTCCGCCGTAACTAATAAATGGAAGTGGAACGCCGGTCAGCGGGATTATCCCGCTCAAGGCAGCGACGTTGATCAGGGCCTGGAAACCGAGCCAGGTGGTGATACCGGCGGCCAAGACCTTGCCGAAACTGTCCGGCGCCTGACGAGCGATGCGGTAGCCACGAAGCATAAACGCGACAAACAGCACCAGGAGGGCGAGGACAATGAAAAACCCGAGCTCTTCGGCCACCACTGCAAAAATGGAGTCGCCCTGCGCCTCGGGTAAATAGTTGAATTTTTGTCGTGAGTGGCCGAGGCCGAGACCGAACAGCCCGCCCGACCCGATCGCGAGTAACGCCTGGTTGATGTGGTAGCCAACGCCCTGTGGATCGTATTGCGGATTGAGAAAAACGAGAAATCGAGCTGCCCGGTACGAGGCAGTTTGGACGACGAGTGCAAAGAATCCGGCCGCTAAGAGAAGGATCAACGCAATATCTTTGAACGGCGCCCCGGCCACCCAGTACGACGACAGGGCGATGATCCCAATAATCACCATCGTTCCGACGTCCGGCTGTTTCATCACGAGAAAAGCAATAGCCCCAACTAGGAGCAGAAACGGCCACAATCCGTAGGCCCGATCAGTCATTACCCGACCGCGATCCTCCAGCCAACGTGCCAAGTAGACGAGGAAGGTCAGTTTGACAATTTCGGCTGGCTGAAAGGTGAAGAGTCCGACGTTGATCCACCGTTGAGCACCGAGGAGTTTCAAACCGATACCGGGAACGAATACCGCCACCAGCAACGCCATCGAAATGATGAGAAACGGGAACGCAAACTTCCGCCAGACACGATAATCGAGACGGTAGGTGATGGCGAAGAGGAGCACCCCGATCAGCACGCTAAGGAATTGGCGTTTCAAGAAATACGCGCTGTCACCGAACTCTTGATGGCCAATCACCGTGCTGGCGCTAGAGAGAACGATTAAACCGAAGACGACGAGCGAAAAAACAATCAGGAGAAAGATGGAATCGGCGCGATGAACGTTCATGCTTGTCGTAACTCCGTGACAGCCTGCCGGAATTGATCGCCTCGATCGAACTCGTGCTGGAATACACCAAAACTAGCGGCTCCTGGCGAAAGTAGGACGGTGTCTCCGCGGTCAGCCAGCAGGTTTGCCAATCGAACTGCTTGGTGCATGTCGCGGACGACCGTCACCGGCACATTGATGACGTGTCGGAGGAGTTTCCGGGTGGCCGATCCGTCAAAAAGAATGACAGATTTGCACCGTGCACTGATGGTCTGGCCAAAGGCGCGGTAATCGAGTCGTTTGTCAGTTCCACCGGCGATCAGGATCAGGTTGCCGGTAACGCTCTCGAGACCGGCCAGCGCCGCTTCGGGCGTAGTGGCGCTTGAGTCGTTGATGTACCGGACGCCGTCAACCGCACCAAGCGTCTCCAGGCGATGAGGAATGCCTTGAAACGTGCGGACAATTCGGCGGATGGCTTGGAGTTTTACGCCGCAGATTCGCGCCACCACCGCGGCGGCCAGCAGATTGGATATTTCATGACCGGCCGGCCGCCGAACATCCGCCAATCGAAACAACTGGTGTTCTTGGCCATCCTCACGGATGTAGGCTTGGTCGTGACGGATGAAAGCGCCGTTTTCGCCGCGAAAATACCGACGGGAGAACCACCACCGACGCGCCACGACACGTTGACCGATAGTTCTCGTCACCGGATTGTCGCGATTCAGCACGGCGTTGTCATTATGTCGTTGCCAGTTGACGATCGTTTGTTTAGCCCGGACGTACGCCGCGAAGTTCCGATAGCGATTGAGATGATCTGGCATGATGTTCGTGATCACCGCGATGTGGGGACTCATGCCGCGAGCGGCTAAACCCTCAAGTCGCCAACTGGACAATTCAGCGACCACCAGCTGGCGCGCGGAAAGTCGATCAAGGACATGCAGCAGGGGCACTTGATTGTGGCCAACTGAAACGACGGGGCGATGGTTGGCTCGCAACATCGCTTCGATGAGTACCGTCGTGGTGGTTTTCCCCTTCGTCCCGGTCACTCCGATGATTGGTGAACGACAGTGACGAAAAAAAATTGCCGCGTCGCTCTCGACTGGAATCCGAAGGCGGAGAGCGGTTTGGATCAACGGTGATTCCCGGGGGACGCCCGGATTGGCTATAACGAGATCAGCTTGCCGAACGTCGCTTGATCGGTGACGTCCGAGAATATAGGTCACGGGCAGCTCACTGAGCTGGCGAAGAGAGGTGGCGAGTCCCGATCGGTTTTTTTTATCCGTCACGGTGACGCGCGCACCGTGTCGAACGAGCCAGCGAATGCTGGCCACGCCTCCCCCATGGAGTCCCAAACCAATTACCAGGACGTGCTTTCCTTTGACATGATCGAGCGGGTCGCGCAAACCGATCATACCCATGAGCGAGTGTTGCCGCTTTTTTCCTTGGCGGCGATGAGACGGCCAGGCGCGGGAATCGTGGATGGTACAGGCCGGATCAATGTCAATCTGTCGGCGCGGTACGCCCGCCTTGATGAGGTCGGTCACTATTGCTTGCGGGAGGTCAAGATAGGTGGTCTTGCCTTCGACGCGAACACTCGTGTGACCGAACCGGCGAATGAAGTCTTGGGTGCGTGGCGCGTCAGCCGGTCGCAACGCATAGCAACACGCATGCGCCGCTGGACCGAGCCACAGGAAGAGGGAGCGCGAACTAGCGCCGGCGCGTTGGAGTTCACGCACGAACGATGGAATGATCCCGGCCAGAATACCGCGCCACCCGGCGTGGGCCACCCCGACCACGCGCTGTTGCAAATCAACGGCCATGACCGGCACGCAATCGGCCGCAAAGACCGCCAACATGATTCCGCGGTCAGTCGTCACCAGGCCGTCGGTTCTCGCCAAGCGAGTGTCAGGCCTGAAGCCCGCCCGACGGTCACCCACTGAGACACGTCGAACCCACCGCCCGTGCACCTGTTCCGCCATGACCACGTCCTTCGGCTGAATGCCGAGTCTTCGAAAAAATTGCTGACGACTGTCGCGGGTGTAATCTTGATCGCCAAAACGAAAACCACCCGCTACCCTCCCGATCCCGTGGACAAGTTCCGGGAATCGACGCAGCAATTTTGACGTCAATATCGGAACTGGTCTGCGTCGTGGCATACAATCGCCACGAGTATATCACACTGAAGCGAACGGCGCTAGCGGAAATTGCGATCGATCAGAAAAAGAACGAAGCCGAGCACCGCGCTGACGGCCGAGATGATCCAAAAGCGCATGACCACTTTTGGTTCTGGCCAGCCCTTCGCCTGAAAGTGATGGTGAATCGGCGCCGACAAAAAGATTTTTCGCCGGCGGAATCTTTTTGAGACTACTTGGATAATTACCGACAGCGACTCGAGAGCGAAGACGAGGCCGATGACTGGCAGAAAGAGCGCCGAGTTTGTCAACATCGCGACCACCCCGAGCGTCGTCCCCAACCCCATCGCGCCGGTGTCGCCCATGAAAAACCGCGCCGGGTGGATGTTAAACCACAGAAACGCCAGGAGCGAACCGGCGATCACTCCGCACAGCGTCGCTAAATCATATCGTCCTTGAACGTAAGAAATTGCACCGAAGGCCACAAACGCCGAAAGGAGCATTCCGCCGGCCAGACCGTCGAGACCGTCCGCCTCATTGACCGAGAATGATGTCGCGACAATGATGAACACGAAGATGGGAAAGTACCACAACCCGATGTCGAAGTTGCCGATAAACGGCAGATGAATGGTTGTCCAGTCGAGTTTAGCGACAAACCACCAGGCACCGACGACGGCGATGACCGTGTAGATCAGCAAACGATGCCGCATCCTCAAACCACCATCATGAGTCCCTCGCCGTTTGACGTTGTAAAAATCGTCGAGTAAACCAACGAGTGAGGCAGCCACTAACGCGCCGAGGGGGAGCAGCGTTTCTGATCGCGTCAAGAAATTGAAAGCATGAAAAAAATTAATTTTGAAAACCCGATCAAGCAGCCAAGGAATAGTCGCGAGAACGAGCGTCGTCACCCAAACTAAAACTCCGCCCATGGTCGGCGTCCCTCGCTTCTGCTCATGGAGAGCCGTAAACAACGGCGTCGACCCGGAATCTCGGATGTGTTTTCCGAGGCGATGACGATAAAGGAAATTCGTTAAGAGCGGCGTCCAGACAATCGCGATCGCAAAGGCCAGAGTTGTCAGGGCGAAGATTTCGACTACGGCCAAATCAACACGCTCCATAGACCTAGAGCGATCGAAACGCTAAAAAGGCAGCGGCTAACAAAATGAGTTGCATCAGAGTTGAAAGAATGACCACGAACACACCACTCGCCCGATGGTGCTCGAGAACAATCAGGGCCACCAGGGTGTTCAGAAAAAGAATCATCGTACCGGAGAGCGGCAGGAGGTAGGCCGAGTACCACGGGCCAATGCGATCGATCCCGAAAGTGATGGTATAATGAAGAGGAATTGGCTCGGCCTGCGGCTTCACCCGCAGGTAAATGTAGAGCCACTGGAGAAAATTGAGAAAGGCCGTGCTGCTCAAGCCAAACACCATCCCGCGAATCGCTCGTATTTTCCTTAGACCAATGAGCGGGGAGGTTAATTGCATAGACGGTTGACGTCAAGAACGCATGAAACTTAGACCGACAACCATCGTCATCATCCTACTGGCGCTGATGTTGACGATTGAAGTCACCAGCTCGCATCAGGAATCGCAGAGCATCGACGAGGGAGTCCATCTGGCGGCCGGGCTGAGTTACTGGCGGACCGGCGATTTTCGCATGAATCCCGAGCATCCACCGCTCCTGAAACTCCTCGCCAGTGGACCGCTGATTTTTACCAGTACCCGTCTGCCACTTGAACACTGGTCCTGGGCGGCATTCAATGAATGGGAATTCGGCGACGAGTTCCTCTATCACAACACGTTGGACCCCCAAACCATCCTCATGCTTGGACGATTGCCGGTGATGCTCTTGAGTATACTCCTCGGCTGGTGGATTTTCAATGCCGTCCGCGGCTGGTTCGGGGATTGGGCCGGCGTGTTCAGTGTGGCGCTCTATGCCTTCGATCCAAACATCATCGCACACAGTCGTTACATCACCACCGATCTGGCTTTTACCGCCTTCGCCTTCTGGAGCGTCTACCGGCTCGACCGCCTGATGCAACGACCAAGTCGGACCAACGGTCTGCTGTTTGGCCTGGCGCTCTTGAGCGCCGGGTTGGCAAAATTCACCGGGCTGGTCTTCATCCTAGTGCTTGTCATCGGACTTGTGTGCTTGAGGTTTCACGACCGCCATCACCCGGTTCTCGGGGCACGGCCACTTCGACATTGGCTGGCGATCGCCATTCCCCTGATGGCCATGACCACCTGGGCGCTGTATGGATTCGACCTACGAAAACCGATGGATGACCCGAGAATCGCCCAATTGTACCGCGAACGGGAGGCCTTGCTTCGAACCACCGATCCATCAACCCTCCCGCCGCTTGAGCGGCTGGCTGTCGAACAGCTCGGCGATCGCCTTACAACCATTGGTGCCAAACTCGAACAGTGGAGCCGCCTGCCGGTTCCGGCCTACGCCTTTTTTCGTGGCATGTTTGCGGTGATTGGACATAGTATTGGCGGTCAAGAAGCCTACCTCCTCGGCCACACCAATGACAAGGGCTGGTGGTATTATTTTCCCGTGGCCTTCGTAGCGAAAACCCCCTTGCCAACGGTGATTGCGGTGATGGCTACACTCATGCTCTGGCTGACCATCCTCACTCAAAAAAGAAAACTTCGCGGCTCTTGGCACCAAGCGTTTCGAGCGCTCGACCGCCGTTGGATAATCTACGGCCTTCCACCCTTAGCCTTTGTGGCCTTCAGTCTCTTCAGCCATCTCAATTTGGGTTGGCGTCATATCATGCCAATCTATCCTTTTCTCTATGTCCTCGCCGGATCCTTAGCCGCGCTCGGCCGCCAACGTTGGCCTGGGATGTTCGTTCCCCTGCTCATCAGCGTGAACATCGTGATTGTCCAGGCCGCCGTCTATCCGAACGAAATGGGATATTTCAGTCCACTCGTGGGCGGGTCACGCAACGGACCACGTATTCTCCTCGACTCGAATCTCGATTGGGGTCAAGACCTGCCCAAGCTCGCGCGCTACGTCAAGGACCACAGCATTACCCGACTGCCTTTCGCTTACTACGGTCGGGCGAATGTTGCTCACTACGTCCCTTCAGCTATACCGTTGCCGACGTTCAGCGAGGTCGAGCGCACGGGCTTGCCATCGGGACTGGTGGCCATTAGCGCTGGGCAGCTGTGGCGAAACGACGGAGAATACCGCTGGCTTTGGGATTTTCAGCCACTCAAGAAAATCGGATCGAGCATCTATCTGTATATGCTTCCGTAACTTCGACGGAAGACGGCTAAACATTTTTATGTTGACTTTTCCGTTTTTCCGTGCTATAATAAACCCATCGTGCAACTCAAATAAACTGTGTGATCAATCAAACCAAACTCTACAGCATCCTCAACAAGAGCAGCGTGATTGCGTCCGACGTGCTTGAAGCCGCGGCCAAGGAAGCGAAGGAAAAACGCGCTGATGTTGTGCAACTCCTGGTCGCCAAGAATCTCGCGTCGGAAACTATTGTCTACGAAACCATCGCCTCGGCGCTGAAGATTCCGTTCGTTGATTTGTCGGAAATCAAAATCCGACGTGACATTCTCGACATTGTTCCCGAACCGATTGCCCAGCTTCACCAGGTCATTCCCTTTGAGAAAAATGACCGGGTGGTGAAGATCGCGACGCTTGATCCAGACGATATTGAAACGTTCCAATTCATCGAGAAAAAGATTGCCTTGCCAACCGAGCTCTACCTGACGACGCCCACTGGTATCAAGAATGCCCTCAAACAATATCATAAAGGTTTAAAAGCCGAATTCCGCGAGATCACCTCGGATCAAGCCGTCAGTTCAAAAGCTGAAAACCTTAAACAGCTAGCCGAGGACGTGCCGGTCGTCCGGATCGTTGATACCCTACTCGAACACGCGATTTTCGAAAGCGCCTCTGATATCCACATCGAGCCGACGGAGAAAGATACGGTCGTCCGCTACCGGATTGATGGCGTGCTGCGTGACGTTATGACCCTGCCAAAAAATATCCAACCCGGGGTCGTGGCCCGCATCAAGATTCTCGCCAACTTAAAAATCGACGAACACCGTCTACCCCAGGACGGGCGCTTCAAAATCGAAGCCGAATTGCAGCGAGTCGCCTTTCGTGTCTCTATTCTGCCAGTCTACGACGGAGAAAAAATAGTCCTTCGCGTCCTGAATGAATCCGCGCAGGTCCTGTCACTCGAACAGTTGGGGATGCAGCCAGGCTCGCTCGAAATCCTCCAGCGCAACATCGCCAAACCGCACGGCATCATCTATGTCACCGGTCCGACCGGATCCGGAAAAACGACCACCCTCTACACCATCGTGAATAAAATCAGCACACCATCAGTCAACATTTCGACAATCGAAGACCCGATCGAATACCGAATGCCGCGGGTCAATCAAACCCAAGTTAATCCGAAAATCGGTTTATCGTTCGCAGCCGGTCTACGGTCGCTCCTTCGCCAGGATCCCAATATCATCATGGTCGGTGAAATCCGTGACCCCGAAACGGCGGAAATTGCGACCCATGCGGCGATGACCGGACACCTCGTTCTGACCACGCTGCATACGAACGACGCGGTCACGAGCTTACCGCGACTGACCGAGATGGGTATACCGAGCTTTCTCGTCGCCTCGACGACGAACCTCGTCGTGGCCCAGCGTCTCGTCCGGAAAATATGTACCCACTGCATCGAGAGTTACACGTTGTCAAAGACTGCCATTCGGAATATGGAGAAACAAATTGACCTGCAAAACGTTCTGACGATTCTCGAGCGTGAGGGTGCCATTGCTTCGGCTAAGCAATCACCGGAAACACTTCTCTTCTACCGCGGCCGCGGTTGCCGCCAGTGTAACGATACCGGATACAAAGGACGCATCGGGATTTACGAAACGGTGGAAGTCACGCCTGACGTGAGTGAACTCATCCTCCGTAACGCCTCGACCGAGGCGCTCCGTCAAGCCGCCCTCAAGCACGGTATGATCACGATGCTCCACGACGGTTTCCTCAAGGCCAAGTCCGGAATCACGACGATCGAGGAAGTGCTCCGCGTTTCGAAGGAGTGATATATCCGATCATCCAATCCATTCCTGGCAACGAACATGAAAAACTTGGCCACAATTTGACTAGTTAGCTGGGCTACACGATATGCCAGAATTCGAATACACCGCCCAAACCGTCGATGGACAGGCGGAAAAAGGGATGATGATTGCGCAGGACGTTCCGGACCTCGAGAAAAAACTCCGAGCCCGAGATTTAACTTTGACCGCTTCATCGATCGGGAAAAAAAAGACCAAGGCCTCGGTCTTAGATCGATTCCAGACGGTGCCGGTGGTCCAGAGAATGTTCTTTACGCAGTACCTGCAAGTCCTCCTGCACGCCGGCTTTTCAATTGCCCGCGCGCTCGATACCTTGGCACAGCAATCGACCCACAAGTATTTCCGGAAGGTCATTGGAGAAATCCGGACCGATGTCGAATCCGGCATGGCGTTTTCAAAAAGTTTGTCAAAACATCCGCGGGTCTTCAGCGAACTCTACGTCAACATGGTAGCGGCTGGAGAATCGAGCGGAAAATTAGACGACGTCTTAGGGCGTCTGTCGTTAAAGATGAAAAAGGACCATAACCTTCTATCCAAGGTCAAGGGCGCGTTGACTTATCCGATCATCATCATCTTCACCATGATTGCGGTCGCCATCTTGATGACAGTGGTGGTCATTCCAAAACTAGCGGAAATTTTCGAAGAATCAGAAGCGACGCTGCCGTTCGCTACCAAAGTCCTGATCGGATTTTCCGGATTTCTCTTGACTCACGGTGTCTTGACCGTCATCGTCTTGGTGGTCGTTCTGATTTTGCTGCTCCGTTTCAGCCGAACGAAGGATGGTCAGCGCTTGTTCGATGCAACGCTCCTCCGGACTCCGGTCATCGGACCGATCATCAAGAAGATCAATCTGGCTCGCTTCACGCGGTCGCTATCATCGCTTCTCGAAACGAATATTCCGATCATCGAAACCTTCCTGATCGTCAGTCGGACAATGGGAAATTTTTTCTATCGTTCAGCGCTTGAAGAAGCTGGGACGAAGCTCCGAACCGGCAGTACGATTGCCAAGGTCCTGGAACACTACCCGAAATTATTTCCACCCATCACTACGCAAATGATCGCAGTCGGCGAAGAAAGCGGTTCACTCGACACGATCGCCGGTGAGCTGGCCCAGTTTTACGAAGAAGAAATCGACCAGACCATGTCCAACCTCTCCGCCGTCATCGAGCCGGTGCTGATGCTCCTGCTCGGTGTCGGCGTAGCGCTCTTAGCGGTAGCGGTGATCCTGCCAATTTATTCACTTTCGCAACAACTTGGCTAGATTTCCAGTCTCATCGTTGTTTCGAAACCCGGTTACGCACGCCGCCGGCGTTGACGTGAGCGGAAATGTCATTCGTTTTGTTCAGCTCCGTGAGCATCGTGGAAAAAAACAGGAACTCGTCCATTTCGGAAGCCTGATTCTTCCAGCCGCCACAATTCGAAACGGTGAGCTCGTCAATCCGCCGACCCTGAAACAATCGCTTCAGCACTTGCTCAACGCGCTTCAAGTCCACTCAATTTGTGTGGTCCTCCCGGAACGGCATACCTTCCTTAAGCATCTCGAACTCAAATCGCTTCCAGCGCGTGAAATCAACGAAGCCATTCGCTGGGAGGCCGCCCAGCACATCCCTTACGATTTGAGCGAACTGTATGCTGACTGGACGATCCTCAACCATGCGCCATCAACGACGAGTTCAATCCTTTTGACCGCCGTTCCTCGGAGTGTGGCTGACCCATTCTTTGAGAGCATTGAAGACGCTGGACTCATGCCGTTGACCGCTGAACCCGTCTCGCTGGCGGCGGCCCGACTCTTCGAGCACCAATTCTCTTCCGCCGGCGTCGACCTTCTGTTGATTCTTGGCGATGACGAAAGTACCGCTGTTCTGATTCGCGACCAGCAACCGGTATTGAGCGTCGCTCTCCCCTTTACCACAAACTCGACGGTCGCTTCGCTGCAAGAAACGTTCCGCCTCGACCGCGAAGAGGCGCAAAAAGCCCGAGTCTTAATCGGTTACCAAAAATCCCGCGCCCATGGCGTGGTCCGCCACGCCTTAGAACTCCTCCTTGGATCCCTGACCCGACGGATTAAGGACATCCAAGAATTCTACCACGATCATCTCCAAGACCCTCGACCGCTAAGCCAGATCCTGGTCTGCGGCAGTGGCGCCGCGACCGCCGGCTTGGAAGAAGAGCTAACGACCGCCCTCTCAACCCGGATCGTACCGGCTCAACTTCCGTCCGATATCATCGTCAGTAAACACGTTCGCGATTTTCAGCGGGTCCTACCAGAATACGCCGTGGCGTTGGGCGCGGCGCGACATGCTCGTGAGGTCCAAAATGTACTCACTTAATCTCCTCGACCCGCAGCGAAAACTCATTTTGCGTGAACGAATCCGGACACGACGGGTGGTCCGGTTATTCATCCACTTGTTCCTTTTACTGATTTTTCAGATCACCATCCTCTTGACCATCGATGCTGCGATGTCGCAGCGTCAAGCCAATGCCTTCGACGAACTGGCATCCTCTAAAATCGTCGCCGGCGGCAAGACGCTGCCGGTCGCCCAAACCGTCAAACAATTGAATGCCCGCTTGAAAACCCTCAAGCTGGCGCTCGATGACTACGCGATTGAATCGATCTTGGTCGAGCTGGCGAGAAGGCTTCCGACCGGAATCACGCTCACCAGCATCAGTCTTTCACATACAACCAAACAGCTTGCCCTCAACGGAACGGCCCGTACCAGAAATGACATTCCCGACTACCAGCGTGCGCTGGAGTCAATGCCGACGCTCTCGCAGATTCGTACGGATTCGAACATCAACGAGCGAACCAACATCAACTTCACCACCACCGCGCTCGTCGATTTCATCACCATCAAATGACTGCCGCTCAACGCCCACGACTCTACGTCATTGCCACTGGCGCAATGCTGCTCATCATGGCGGTCGGTTTCTGGGTGCTCCCGCGCCTGGCAAAATTGCAACAAACCCGTCAAAACATTGATGCCACCCGGATCGCCATCGCCTCCGTCAAAAATCAACAGGAGAATATTGAGGCGGTCAGTCAGGACTTTGAAAAAATCCAGGCCGATGCTCAATTAGTCGAGGAGGTATTTTTACGCGAATCGGAATCAGTCAATTTCTTTAACCGGGTGGATGAGGCGTTCGCGAGTTCTGGCATTGACGACTCGCTGGTTCGGATAGATACGCCGATCAAGGGAACGCCGATGCAACCCGTCGGGATCCACCTCTCGTTTAAAGCCACCTTCTCGCAAACCCTGTCACTCCTGCGCACCCTGCGCTCATTGAAACCACTGATCACCATTGAGACGGTTGCCCTGAACGCGACCGAAGGAACCAGCCGCACCCTCTCGATCACGATTGATGGAACAGTCCCATGGGAGGAGGAGGCGCGATCATGAAATTCCTTGGCTCCAATCGTTGGTTGATTTTCCTGCGACGGCGCGGCGTCACGATCCTCCTGGTCGTCGTTTACCTCGCCAGTGCCTGGCTCCTCGGACAAGCCATGCTCCTTGTCATCGATCAACCGCTGTCAGCCGATCAGATTCGCTCACAACAGGAACCGATCGATACTAGCGCCCTGAACAAACTCAAAACATTGATCAAAACCCTCGAAGACCAGAGTCAACAGCCGCCAGACATCTCGCGCGACCCCTTTTAGCTCTTGACGGCCAACCCGAAAGCCGCTACACTCGTCAAGTCTCCTTAAACAGAAGTTCCCCCCAACATGGCGCATACCAAATCAGGTGGATCAACAGGCCTCGGACGCGATTCTTTGGCTAAACGGCTCGGCGTCAAGCGACCAAGCGGCAGCTCCGTTACGCCTGGCATGATTATCGTTCGTCAACGCGGTTCAAAAATTCATGAAGGACAAAATGTCCGACGTGGCGCTGACGACACGCTGATCGCCCTTCGCCAGGGAGTGGTTCACTTCCGCAATCGCAAGGTCAAGAATTTCTACGGCCAGTTGAGGTTGCGGACATTCGTTGACGTCCGACCGTCGGCTTGACGTTCACGGCCGACGTGCCTGTCGGCGTTTGACAGCGGCTTGGAGAAACCCGCGGAACAGCGGGTGCGGGTTGAGTGGGTAGGATTTGAACTCGGCATGAAATTGTACCCCGATGAAAAAGGGGTGACTTTCGAGCTCCATAATCTCGACCAGGTCGAGTTCCGGATTAAATCCCACCGGGACAAATCCTTTGCCGGCAAAGCGATGGCGGTAACGATTATTCACCTCGTAGCGGTGACGGTGCCGCTCCCGGGTCTGTCGGCGACCATACAAACGCTGGGCCAGTGATCCGGTTTTCAATCGACAGCCAAATTCGCCGAGACGCATGCTGCCACCGAACTCTTGACGCTCGAGCTTCACCCGTTGGTCAGGCATGACGTCAATCACCGGATAGGGCGTCGACGACGTTATTTCCGTCGTCTGCGCACCGCGCAGCTTCAAGACGTTTCGGGCAAATTCGATCACCGCCAGCTGCAAACCGTAACACAGTCCCAGGAACGGAATCTGATGTTTGCGAAGATACTCAATGGCTGCGATTTTTCCTTCCACTCCACGTGCACCAAAACCACCTGGTACGATCAGACCGTCGAACCCGTCGAGCTGCCGGAGGGCCGCGGGACGTTCCTCAAACTCCTCCGCATTCAGCCACGTCACCATCGGTCGGACGCCGATACTCCAGGCCGCATGTTTGATCGATTCGATCACGGAAATATACGAATCGCTTAAGGTGAAGTGGCCGCTGGAAAAGTACTTGCCGATGACACCGATGGTCACCTCGCGGCGTAAGCGTTTGACGCGATTGATCAAGGAGCGCCAATCGCGGAGATTCCTGCGTCGGACGGTCAGACCAAACTTACGAAGGATCTTTTCACCCAGTCGTTGCTCTTCAAACCGCAACGGCACTTCATAGACCAGATCAACGTCGGGCGCTGCCAGAATGTCCTCGACACGCATGTTGCAAAAGATAGACAAGCGTTCCCGACGTGGCTGATCGAGCGACTGCTCGGCCCGGCATAAGAGAAAATCAGGATGGATGCCGGCAGAGTTGAGCGCGCGAACTGCGTGCTGGGTCGGTTTCGTTTTCATCTCCCCCAACTTCGAAGGAATCGGTAAGTAACTGACCAGAATAAATTGCACCTGCTGGGGCGTTTTCAGACGCATCATCCGAGCCGCTTCTAAAAACAGAAGATTTTCATATTCACCAACCGTCCCCCCGATTTCAATGATGAGGATTTCGGCCTTGGTGGTGGCAGCGGCTCGATGGATCCGCCGAATGACTTCGTCCGGAATATGGGGCACAACCTGGACGGACTTCCCATGGTAGGCCAGGTTACGCTCGCGTTGAATAACGGACAAGTAGACCTGTCCGGTCGTCATGTAACTCTCGCGTGTCAGCTCGGTCTGGAGGAATCGTTCATAGTTACCAATATCCTGATCCGTTTCCAAGCCGTCCTTGGTCACGAAGACCTCGCCATGTTCCGTCGGATTCATCGTCCCCGCGTCGACATTGACGTACGGATCGATCTTCATGGCCGACACCCGATACCCCTTGCCGTAGAGGATCCGGGCGATCGAAGAAACGGCAATCCCCTTCCCCAACCCGGACAGCACTCCGCCCATGACGAAAATGAATTTGGTGTTTTTACGCATGTTTAGCCACAACCGTTAGTGTCATCGTCGCCTCAATGTCTGGTCCGACTCGGATCGGGATGCGGAAATCACCGAGCGATTCTATCGGCTGCGTGAGGACGATCATTGATTCATGAAGTGCTACCCCCTGTTTCTGCAAGGCGGCCACAATCGCAATTGGTGTCAGCCGACCAAAAAGTTTACCTTTCTCGTTGGCCCGCGCAGGAATCGTCACACGCATCCGCCGCAACCGGTCAGCGATCTGACTGAGTTCTTCGAGTTGACGCGCCTGGCGTTTCTGCTGATGCCGTCGTTCGGCTTCGATCCGCTTAAGCGTGTTCGTCGTCGCCACTTCGGCCAAACCCCGCGGCAGCAAAAAGTTTCTCGCATAACCGTCGGGAACGTTGACGACTGCGCCGCGCGATCCGGCGCCAGGGAGGTCACGAAGAAGAATCACTTTCATACGTTCCAGTTTATCATTGAATGGAAAAACCAGCGAATCTGCCGGTCGCCTTTTCCTCTCGGACCGTCAAGCGCTCGACCTCTCCCGGTCGAGACGGGCTCCGCACCCACCGCAGCAAGGATTCGATCTGACGAACCTCACCCTCGGCCACCACTGTCACGCGCCCACGAGGGTCATTCCGAACGAACCCACAAATTCTCTGCGATCTAGCATATTCTTTTACGGCATACCTTAAACCGACACCCTGAACACGTCCGGACAGGGTAATGACCACACGTTGCATCGCTCGCTCACTTCGTTAAAAGTTCGAACGCGCGGTTGAGCTGCGGATCACGCCCGAGTTCAATGTCCTCGTCGGTACGGGGAATGTTCTCATCGGGCTGGATGCCGACGCCATCAATCGAGGCTCCGCTCGGCGTCAACCATTTCGCGACCGTCAGCTTGATCGTGGAACCGTCGCGTAAATCCTGGATTTCCTGAACCGATCCCTTGCCGAACGAGCGTTCGCCAATCAGTCGGAAGTTCAAACGATCATGGAGAGCGCCAGCCAGAATTTCGGCGGCCGAAGCGGTGCCGCCGTTCATGAGAACAACACCGCGGAATGACGAGAGCGGCGCGCCGTCAGTCGCCTCGGTGGTGCGCCGTTGCTGGCCGCCAAAATCTTCGATCACAATTGTTCCATCAGTCAGCCACACGTCAGCCATCGCCACCGCACTCTCGAGAAAGCCACCCGGGTTATTACGAAGATCGAGCACGAGGCCGTGCGGCTGCCGGACGAGGATCGACTGCACCGCCTGGTCGAATTCGTCGTCGGTCGTCGGCGTGAAGCTGGCCACCTTCACCACTGCCAGCGTAACTCCATTGATAACTCGAAATTCGCTGGTTACGCTCTTCAGGCGAATGCGCGCCCGTTGAATGGTCATGGTCTGCGGTTGATCGTTGCGCCGCTGGATCACAAGCTCAACCGATGTCCCGGCTGGTCCTCGAATCTTCAAAACCGCCTGCTCGAGCGTCATCCCCTCTGTGCTGTCACTGTCAATCGCCACAATCACATCGCCGCTCCGGACGCCGGCCCGTTCGGCTGGGGTATCGGCCAGCGGCGCAATCACGACCACCTGATTGTCTTTCAGCCCGAGTTCAGCGCCGATGCCTTCGAACTTCCCATTGATCTCCTCCTCGAACGAGCGAGCTTCTTCAGGGCTTAGGTAAAATGAATACGGATCGCCCAAGCTCTCAAGTATCCCGCGGAGCGCCCCGCGAAGAATCTTTTCTTGTTCGACCGGCCGGCCGACGTACTTCGTCTGGACGAAGTCCCAAGTCGTTTCCAGCTGTGAAAAATCAAGTTCTGGATGTTTGACCAACAGACGTTTGATGGCCTCGCCGAGCGAAGCCACCGCCGGCGAACTGGTGGTCGTTGTTCCGAACAACGCGCCCATAAAAAAGACGAGCACCACCAGCGCAAGGGTCATCAAACGCGTTCGTGATCTCGATCGGGATGACGGCGCAAGAACAGGCAGAGTCATGACGTCTCCAGTCGTTCAATGACGGCGCCGAGTGCTCGCAAGCGTTCATCCAACCGTTCGTACCCACGATCAACCTGATAGCCCGGGGCAATTGTGCTGATCCCTTCGGCCATCAACGCGGCAATCAGCAAGGCTGCACCGGTCCGGATGTCATAGCTCGCGATGGTCGCGCCGAAGAGGTTGGACGGTCCATTCACGAGAATCCGGTGCGGATCAGCGATAAAAATGTCAGCCCCCATTTTATTCAGCTCTTCAACGTATTTCAGACGCCCTTCATACATCCAGTCATGCACTAAGCTGGTACCGTTCGCCTGTGTCAACATGACTGCAAATGGTTGAAGGACGTCAGCGCTCACTCCCGGGTATGGCATATTGTGAATACTTCGGACTGGCCGGAGTGGGATGCCGCGCTGCGTCACGATATCAGCTAGTCGATAGCGCCCCTCCGGACCATTCCGCTGATTGGCGAGTTCGAAACTGACATTCGCTTCTCGAAATTTCTGCAACTCCGCCATCAAGAAATCGGGCGCCGCGCCGATGATCCGAAGTTCGGCCCGCGCCGCTGCAGCCAGCGCGAGAAATGTCCCAGTTTCGACGGGATCCGGGATGATCGTGTACCCGGTCGTGCCGACAAGCTCGCGGACCCCCTCGATGGTTAACGTATGCGTTCCGATACCCGAAATCTCCGCGCCCAGTCCCTGCAGGAACCAGCACAGATCTTGAACTGACGGATCAGCCGCAGCGCAAAAAATTGTCGTCCGTTTCCCGACCGCCAGGACTGACGCCAAGATGACGTTTTCCGTCGCGGTGACGCTGAACTCTGGCATCGTCAAGCTCACGTCACCGCGCCGACCTTGAGTCAGGGTATACATGCCGCCTTCATCCTCGACCACGATCCCGAGTTCGCGAAACGCCAGGAGATGCGCATCAAGTGGCCGGGCGCCGATTTGATCGCCGCCCGGTCCAGGAATGCGGACGCGCCCGGCCCGCCCCAGCAACGCACCCATTAAAAGGACTGATGAACGCAGACGCCGGACGGTTTCAGCCGCGAGCGTGTCTGGTTCGATCGTTTTTACTTCAACGTTCAGTTCGTGTTCGCCGCTCCAGGTCACGGTCGCCCCAACGCTTTGCAGCAATTCAACGACGCGATAGACGTCTTCGATCCGGGGGACGTTCTTGAGGTGACAAGAAGCGGCCGTCAATACGGTGGC
Organism: Candidatus Microgenomatus auricola; assembly: GCA_005239865.1. GTDB lineage: Bacteria > Patescibacteriota > Patescibacteriia > SBBC01 > SBBC01 > Microgenomatus_A > Microgenomatus_A auricola_A. The sequence goes on along the minus strand of SBBC01000013.1, from coordinate 22,707 downwards.
CATTAAAATTGGAGTGGCCGCATTCTTCGAACCCGCCACCGTGATCGCTCCGTGGAGTGGCTGCTGTCCGATGATCCGAAACGTGGTCATGCGAATGTCAGTAGCATCGAGGGGAGACACCTGCTACAATTCATGGTCGTGAGATATTTTCATACTACCATGTTCTGGCTGACCGTCAACGGACCATGAAACTTCAGCAGCGACGACTCTTCTACGCTGGGGCGACGTTGCTGTTTGTCCTACTCGCTCCCATCCTCATCCTCTACGCTCAAGGGTATCGTTTCGATTTTCCAGCGATGCGGTTTTTACGGACAGGTGGGCTGGTGATGGTATCCGAGCCAAAACGCGCTCATGTCACCCTCGACGGTAAAGCACTTAACGAAACTACACCAGTGACGCTTCTCAACGTTGTTCCGGGTGAGTATGACGTCACCCTAACGAAAACTGGTTACCAACCGTGGCGGAGCCGCGTCCGCGTTCGGTCGCACGTCTCAACGAAAATCGAGGCGCTCCTGATGCCAACGGTTCTTTCCCTGACCGCCCTGCCGGTCACCAACGTAGTGACCCTGGCGGCCAGCGACGATGGCGCAAAAATCGCGGTCTTGACCTCGTCCGGAAACGGCGGCCGGATCAACATCTATGATAGCCGTCGGCGCGTCTTCCAAGACCTCGCCGTTTTCGATGGAAACGTGGTCAGCAGCCGGCTCGCGTGGTCGGCCAATGACAGATTCCTGGCTGTCCGAACGTCCGTCGGCCAAGTGGTTGTCCTCCACGGCACAACCGGCCAACTTGAGCCGTTACCAGCCAGTCCGCAATTGAGCATCGACCGCATGGTATGGGACCCGCAAAACGACAACTTCCTGTATGTGGTGGCTGACGAAACGTTGTGGAAGATCGATTTATTCTCTCACCGCGCCAGCGTGCTAACAAGTCCTGGGATCGTCGATGCGGCGGTCTACGACGGCTCACTCTGGATCGTGCGACGCGGACGGGAGGAATCGACCATTGAAGAAGTTGACCGGGAGAGCCCGAACGCGCGGCAACGCGTCATCGACACGAACTGGCCGATTGAACGTCTGCTCTTCATCGGATCAAACCGTCTCCTGGTCGAAGGTCAAGCCGCCATGGCGCTGCTTGATGTCGACGGCGCGGCTTTAAGCGAAACCCAAATTGACGGTCGGGTCGCGGTTAGCAGCCGCGACCCGACCGGTCGCTATCTGCTGTTCACCACGTCGACGGAAGCTTGGTCGGCGGACCTCGCGACTGCTACTTTTTCTCTCCTCGGACGGTTCGGCGCGCTCCACGGTGCTGCCTGGCGTTCACCCTTCCCCGTCGCGCTGCTTCTCCACGAAGGTACCTTGACAGAGGTCAGCGTCGAAGCGCCAGTCGCCTCGTCGGGTTCGTTCGGTCCGTTCGATGAGGCCACGGCGATGGTCCCCCTCCCGTCGAGCGCGGTCGCCATTATCACGTCGAAAGCGGTTCTGCTTCCCGATCTTGAACCGTAGCTGGAGGCGGTGACCGTCGCCAGCGCTGGGCGACGAGATTACCAGCTTCGAGTAAACTATCAAAAGATTCGCCGCCGTCGCCCCACCAGCCAGCCAGAACTTCATAGGTCATGGTCCCTTGTTGCACGTAGAAATTGTTGACATCGGTAATCTCGAGCTCGCCACGGTTCGAGGGTCGGAGGGCTTTGACCACTTCCCAGACCTGACGGTCGTACAAGTAGACTCCAATGACGGCCAGGTTTGTCTTTGGACGTTTCGGTTTTTCCTGGATGTCGACAATATGAGAGCCCTTGATTTCTGCCACGCCAAATGACCCTGGGTTGGACACTGCCTTCAAGAAAATTTTTGCCCCCCGCGCTTGACGGCGAAACTGCTCGACCGCCGGACGGATGCTGTCCTCAAGAATGTTATCACCGAGGACGACGACCACTGGCTGTCGATCAGCGAAGCCCTCGCACAACCCTAATCCCTCGGCGATTCCGCCCGGTCGTTCTTGCACGCCATAGGAAAAACGCGCACCGAAATCACCGCCGGAACGAAGGAGTTCGAGAAAATGACCGGCATGACCTTTGCCGGAAACGATCATGATATCCGTGATACCAGCCTCAACCAAGGTCATGATCGGATAGTAGATCATTGGCTTGTCGTAGACCGGCAGGAGGTGCTTGTTCGTCACTCGTGTCAGCGGGTCGAGCCGCGTACCGACGCCACCGGCGAGAATGATGCCTTTCATGAACGTGCGTTTGTAACCTGGAGATAATCGTGGAGTGCCTCCGGCCACGGTCGGAGCGGCGGAAAACGCGAAGAGGTGAGCTCCGAAAACCGTGGGCGCCGCGCCGGACGATGAAATCGCCAGGCCGGAACTGGCACTAGGGTAACACGTTTGGAAAGTTGTGCAAAGATTTCCTGGGCCCAGCCGAACCAGGTGCAAGAGCCGTGATTGGTTCGATGAACGATCCCCCGTTCGTTCTTCCGCAACAGGGCGAGCGTGGCGGCCGCCAGATCGGGGGCGTAGGTGGGACTTGCAATCTCGTCGTCAACCACCTCAATTGTTGAATCAGTCTGCGCCAGTTCGATCATCGCGGCAACGAAGTTTTTCTTGGACCTCGGACTGCCCGAATGCCCGAACAAACGCGAAGTCCGAACTAGTAAGTACTCGCAACCGCTCGAGCGAAGCAAGTGCTCTCCCGCCAGCTTCGTTCTGCCATAGGCATTCAGCGGGTGCGGAACCGCATCCTCGTCGTACCCGGAAGACGTCATTCCGTCAAAAACGTAATCAGTGGAAAACTGCACCATCACGGCGCGCCGTTTCGCGCAAACCCGTGCGAGTTCGCCAACGGCCTCGGTGTTGATCAGACGAGCCTGGTCCTCATGCCGCTCCGCTTCATCGACTTGAGTAAAGGCGGCGGCGTTGATGACGACCGTGGGCATGACCTGGCGGAGGGCCGGTTCGATCTGGTCAAGGTGATCAAGTCGGAGATCGGCCTTATCCCAGGCCACGAGGTCAGACCCTTTGAGTATTGCCTGAAAGGCGCTACCGAGGGTACCGGCCGCACCAAGGAGAAGCAGACGTTCTTTACTTCGTCCCATACTGCCGGCGCTCGTACTGCCGGAATGCTTCGTTCTTGACCTTGCGCCACCACCATTCGTTCTCACGGTACCAGCGAATAGTTGAGGTCAAGCCCTGATCAAACGTCCTAGTCGGCCGCCAACCGAGTTCGACCCGCACCTTCGTGCTATTGACCGCATAGCGGCGATCATGCCCGGGTCGGTCATTGACCCGTTCGATCATGTCTTCATCGAGCGCCAAAGCGGTCAGAACCTTTCGGACAACGTCGAGATTGGTCAGACGCTCGTCGCTCCCAAGGTTGTAGACCTGTCCGGGCATACCGCGCTGTAGGATGCCGTCAATGGCAATGCAGTGATCAGGGACGTAGAGCCATTCCCGGACGTTCAATCCGTCGCCGTACAGCGGGAATTTCCGACCCTCCAGAAAATTGGTGATCATCAGGGGCAGGAACTTTTCCGGGTGCTGATACGGCCCGAAAACGTTGCAGGCATGGGTGACAATCGTCGGCAGACCGTACGTTTTCCCGTAGGCCGTAACCAGGTGGTCGGCGCCGGCTTTCGAGGCGGCGTATGGACTCGATGGTTCGAAAGCCGAAGTTTCGGTGAATTCGCCTTCGGCAATCGAACCAAAGACTTCATCGGTTGAGATCTGGATGTATTTTTTGATAGCGTGCTGCCGGGCGACGTCCAGCAATGTAAATGTTCCGAGGACGTCGGTTTTCACAAATTGTCCGGGCTCAAGGATCGAGCGGTCGACATGCGTTTCCGCGGCGTAATTGAGAACGGCTTCCGGTTGATGCTCGCGGAAGACGCGTTCGATGACTGGTCGATCGGCAATATCGCCCTGAACGAAGGCGTAGCGTCGGTCGCCGACGACATCCTTGAGGTTATCGAGGTTGCCAGCATACGTCAGTTTGTCAACGTTGATCACCAGGACATCGGCATACTTATTCAACAGAAATCGGACCATGTTTGATCCCATGAACCCTGCGCCACCGGTCAAGAGGATTCTCATCTAACGATGCTGCGTGCTCCAGTCAAAATGAATAGTCGGATCATTAAAAGGTACGCGGTGCTCGTCCGGTTGTTTCCGATCGTACGAAGTAGTCGTGAAGTACACGAGCACGACCGGTGATGTCCCGAGAACCTTATACCCATGAATCACGCCGGCCGGAATAAGAATAAGTATGGGATTGGTCTCACCGGCAAAGAGTACCTGCGTTTCACCACGGGACGGAGAATTCTGTCGTTGATCGTACAAGACGACCTGGGCCATACCGGACGCCACGTACCACAGGTCGTCTTGCCGTTCGTGCCAGTGGAAGGCCTTAATCACGCCCGGGTACGTCAGCGTCACTGAAGACTGCCCGAATCTCGATAGCAAGTGGTCATCGTCGCGAAGAATTTCGCGGAAATAACCGCGATCGTCGGCGTGGGTGGTTAAGGCTTTGATTCGAACTCCCTCGATCATAAACCTTAGCGACCAATTCCCCGATAGACAATTCCCAGCTTCGTAATCGCTTCTTTGTCCAGGGCGTTCTTGCCGTCAATGATCGCCAAAATCTTTTTCTCCTTGAATATCCTGACCCTGATGGCGCGGAACTCATCATGATCAGTCATGAGGATAAGTGCATCGCAGCGATCGAGAAGATCGTTGAGGGTTGGCACGGTTGACTGGTCGGGAAGATGTGGATCAAAGACCTCAAAGGCTGCTCGATACTCATCAGTCAGAATTTTCATAACTCGAAAGGTTGGGCTTTCCCGGGTGTCAGCCACGTTTTTTTTGTAGGCCAGGCCGAGAAGGCCGACACGCACACTGCTCAACGAGCGACGTTTCTCATTCAGGGCGCGGACCAGAAGATCAACGGTATAGGCCGGCATGCTGTTGTTGATCTCACGCGCCAATTTGAGGAACTGATGATTAAAGCCGCTCCGTTTCGCCCGCTCGATGAGATAATACGGATCGACCGGAATACAGTGGCCGCCGACGCCAACCGACGGGTAATGCGCCAGGAAGGCAAACGGCTTGGTCTTCGCGCCTTCGATGACGTCAAGCGTGTCGATACCTAAACGGGCGAAGGAACGAGCGATTTCGTTGACAAAGGCGATGTTGACATCGCGAAAGGCATTTTCGATGATCTTCACGGCTTCGGCTTCCTTGATCGATTTCATGAGTTTGACTGGGGCCTCGAGGATGCTGGCGTAGAACGCAGCCGCACGTTTCAACCCCTTGGCGTCAGTCGCGCCGAGAACACGGGGGATGTTCCGAACCGTCCACTTCCGATTACCCGGGTCGATTCGCTCTGGGCAGTGCGCGAGAAATACGTGTTTGCCCACTCTGAATCCACTCTTCTCCAAAATCGGTTTGACCACCTCCTCGCTCACACCCGGATTGACCGTCGATTCTAAAATGATGACCTGTCCGCGCTTCAGGTGCTGGCGAATTCCTTCGACCGCTTGACGGACCGGCGTCAGATCGGGGTTGTACGCATGATCGACTGGCGTGGGCACGCAAATCACGATCACCGAGGCTTTCTTGACAGCACGGTAATCGGTGGTGGCGGTGACCGTCACCCGCTTCAGCCAACGTTGCAATCCCGGCTCTGGCACGGGGCTGATGCCCCGATTGACGTCCTCGATTTTTCTTGGGTCACGCCCGATGCCGAAGACCCGCCAACCTTTTTCCGCCGCCAGACAGGCCAACGGCAGACCGACGTAACCAAGACCGACGACCGCGACTGTTCCCTGGCGCCGTTGTTTATTCAAGCTCATAGAGAATATTATCTCGTGGGTGACTGCTCGACCGCTTCGAGCGTGAGCGCGCGAGAACCGCGCATATAATCAATCGTGCGAGTTAAGCCATCGGGCATCGGCACGACTGGGAACCAGCCGAGCTTTTCCTTGGCCAACCGGATGTTCGGAATCCCCTGCTTAGCGGTATAGGGAAGATGGGTTTCGTAACGAATCGTTGATCGCGAGGACGTTAGCTGAACTACTAAGTTAGCCACATCGGCCAGCCGCAACGATTCGGGATTCCCGAGATTGACCGGTCCGGCTTCGGCCGACTTCATCATCCGGAGCAATCCCTCGATCATGTCAGTCACGTAACAAAACGTGCTGCGATCGTCCGCCGAACCGTAGATCACGAGCGGTTCGTTGCTCAAGGCGCTTCTGATAAAATCCGGGATCATCCGGCCATCGGTCAGTCGCATGCGCGGGCCATAGGTGTTGAACATCCGAATGATTTTCGTATCGAGATGGTATTTCTTGCGGTAATTCACGACCAACGATTCGGCGAAACGCTTTCCTTCGTTGTAGGCGGAGCGTGGTCCAATCGGATCAATGTACCCCCAGTAGTTCTCTGGGAATGGCGTCGCTTCAAGCGGTTCGCCGTAGACGGCCGAGGTCGAAACATGGAGGAACTTGGCGCTGTACTTAACGGCAATCTCAAGCGCATTTCTTGTCCCGAGCGCGTTCGCCAGTAGCGTCTCGATCGGGTAGGTATGATAATCCTTCGGCGAGGTCGGGCAAGCCAGATTATAGACCTCCTGGACGCCCTGGAACGCCACTTTGAACGGACGCAACTCTGGGAGGGCGGCCAGGTCAAGCGGTTGGCTCATGTCATGTCGGATGAACTCGAAGTCGGGGTGCTTCAACAGGTGATTGATGTTCTCCTCCGCGCCGGTAATAAAATTGTCGACGCAGATCACCTTGTGATTCTTGATCAACTCGTCGCACAGGTGCGAACCAATGAATCCGGCACCGCCAGTGACGAGGATATTTTTCCGTTCGAAAATCGGCTTGTCTTTCATACCACTGGTGTACGCATTATTCGTAGTTTGAGTTTCAAGAGGGAAAGCAACATCGCTAGACTGGCGCGAATGAAGCCGGTCGGCGAGGTAAATGTCGCGCTGGCATAATCGGTCCAGACCGTCGGCTGCTCGATGACGTCGAATCCGAACCGTCTGGCGAGTACCAGGAGCTCGACGTCGAAGGTCATGTCACGATGCCGCAGGTGCGGCTGGACAGTTGTCACGAGCTTGGCCGTAAACAGTTTGGCGCCACACTGCGTGTCGTGGTACGGTAAGCCAAACAGGATTCGAGTCAAGAGGACAAAGGCCTTGCTCGCGATTCGGCGGAGGACCGAGGTCCGGTTGTAGACGCGTGATCCCAGCATCCAGCGTGAGGCAATCACCCCGTCGTGACCGTCGAGCGCCCGGCGCAGACGATCGAAATCTTTGACTGTTGTCGCGCCGTCAGCATCGACGAACCCGATGACCTGGCCACGGGCGTTTGCGAACCCCGTGCGGATCGCGCCGCCCTTTCCGATCGCCTCGGGGATATTCACGACCACAATGCGCCGGGGGTAATCTAGCTGAAGTTGTTGGACGACCGCCAAGGTGTCGTCTGTGCAACCATTCACGACGACGATAATCTGGCCGCGGTCGCCGACATAGTCGGCGTACGCTTTGAGGGTCGGGGTAATGCGTCGCGCTTCGTTATGCGCTGGTAAAACGATCGATAGCTCCGGCGTACGTTTCGTTGTCCCACCGCGAGCAGAGAACGCCATGACTGCAGTATACGAGATGGACGCTCCCGACGCAACTAGGTTCGCCAGGGGAAAGTCCACGAACGGTTAGCATTAAAATTCCAGAGCAGCCCAATCGCGATGGCGAAGAAAAAAGCGATAAAGTCGTGCAAACCGCCGATTTTGTGCAAAAGGATGATGACCAATTCCGAGGTCAAGAATCCGACGCCGCTGATCGTGAAGAAACGCGAATATTGCCGAGCGTACCGTCGCTCCCAGTTGCCAAAGGTCCAGAATTTGTTCAAGAAAAAGCTGACCGTCACTGCGACGACGAAGGCTAAAGCATTACCGATCAACGGATCGAGCCCGAATGGTCGGGTGGCGAGCGTGTAGACGGCGGTGCTGACAAGAGTGTTTATGGTTCCGACTAGCGAAAATTTCACGAACTGGCGCATCACCGGCAGTTGCGATGCCGCCCGCGGCGAGCGAACAGCGGTCAACAGGCCGTCGAGAAACTCCTTCATCGAATCGTCGTCAATTGCACGCCGCCGCGAAAACTCTTGCCGATGGCGTAGAAACTTTTTTGAAATTTTCCCTGGCCAGTAAAGAGCTGCACCTTCGGATATCCTTCGACTGGTACGGTCATGACCTCGTCACGGCCGTCGCCGTCGACGTCGCCGGTGCTGACATTAATTCCGCCGCGGTACTTTTTACTGAAGGCCGTCAAGGTGCTAACCCTTTTCCCGTTCGCCATGAGAATCACAACCTGCGAACTGCCCGCCACGGGTGAGGCGACAATCTCGTCTCGCCCATCTCCATCCACGTCGCCACTGGCGACGTGGATACCGAAGTTTTTTCCTTTTGGAAAGGCCCGGAATTCTTTAAGCCGTTGACCGCCGGCGCTGAAAATCCTAACTAGGGGCTTGTCCACCATTTGACTGACAATCAGTTCTTGAGTGCTATCGCCATCAACGTCGCCGGTTGAGACAGAAACACCACCGCTGTACTTTTTCCCGAAGGGGAAAAACTCGCGGATGAACTCTCCCGTGTTCGTAAATATCCGAATCGGAAGGGCACCGGATTGCGGCGCGACGGCGATCTCGGATCGACCGTCGCCTTGAAAATCGCCAGCCGCGACATTGACTCCATGACGCGCTCTAGCGCCATAGGGCTTGAAGGCGGAGAGTTCCTGGCCATCGGCCGAAACCACTTTCACGATCGTCTGGCCGGAACCAGAACCAACGAGGAGGGCATCCGGCCGGCCGAGTTCGTACGTCATGACCGCGACGCGGACCCCGGCGAGTGAGGCTTTCCCTAACGGTTGGAGTTTTGTCTTCAGCGAACCGGTTGGTGTATAGAAAGAAACCACGGCGCCTTGCGATCGCGTTCCGGCCACCACCCGGAGCAACTGATAGACATAGGTGAACGTCCGGGTGGCTGAAACATTACCAGCTTGATCAACGGCCACCACATGAAGGTAAAGGACGCGTGAAGAGGACTGTGTCGCGGCGGCGTAGGTTCGTTCGGTAGTCACCGGGATGACGGAGAAATCCGGCTCGGATTGCGGCGTGAAATCAAGGCGATAACCGGCAATGCCGCTCAAGTTATCGCTCGGCTCATTCCATGCGGCGACTAAGTCCTTGACCGAGGTGGCTACCCCGGAAAGAAGTTTGACCTGATCATTCGGCGGTGGCGCGTGGACGTCGAGGGTCGGTGCGGGGGGCGGTGTTTGATCAAGTGTGACTTGGGCGCTAACCGCTGACGAGGCGTTACCAGCGGCGTCCTTGAATCTGGCGTAGACCGTCCGGGGACCCTCCAACGATGAGCCGCCGAACGTGGTTAGGTCCCAAGCGCTTTTCGTGGCCGCCAACGTTTGCCATGCAGAATACGATATTCCGTCGTTGGAAAATGACATTAAAATCCCCGTTCCTTCCGGATCACTTGCCTTCACGTTGATCGTGACGGTGGCGACGTTGGTATAGGGCGATCCGTTGTTGATCGTGATTGATCCGGTGGGCGGGTTTTTATCGTTGAGTCCGAGTGTCAAGGCCGCGCTAATGTCGAGCAGTCCATAGCCATAGGTCGAATCGTAGCCACCGGCGCCAAGATCTTTGGCTGACCCTTCCAACACAGTTTTTACATTCGCGCCCTGTACACCGGCCGCCAGCAGGAGTGAGGCGGTGGCCGACACGTGGGGAGCGGCTTGCGACGTGCCTTCATAAAAGAAATCGTTAAACGTTGCGCAGGCCTTCGTTTCACAGGTCTGTTGGACGATTCCGTCCGGTTGGCCATCGCCGTTCTGGTCAACATCAAGATCCCCGCCCGGCGCAACCAGGTCGATTCCGGTTCCAAAGTTTGAATACGTGGTTACGAGATTGTCGTATCGCGTGGCGCCAACGGCAATGACCTCATCGTACCGCGCTGGGTAGTAGACCGAACCCGCACCATCGTTCCCGGTGGCAGCCACCACGACAATGCCAGCGTTGACGGCATTTTGGATGGACTGGTGGAGCAGCGGGTCGTCGTTCGTGCCGCCCAAGCTCAAGTTTATGACCTTCGCCCCGTTCAGCCGGGCGAAGTCGACGCCGGCGGCAATGGTGGCGGTTGATCCGAGGCCGCTGCCGTCGAGCACCTTGATGGGCATGATCGAACTCGCAAAGGCCAGACCAGCGGCCGCCAGCCCGTTGTTGGTCGACTCGGCAATCGTCATGGTTACGTGCGTACCGTGTCCATTATCGTCATTCGGATGGGTGTCATTGTTGACGAAGTCCTGGCCGGCCACGAAAGTCGTGCCTGCGAAATCCGGTGCTTTTTTAAAATCACCAAAATCCTCATAGGCGGCACCGGTGTCGAGCACCGCGACCAAAATGCTCGCGTCGCCTCCATACAACGGCGCAGTCGCGTCAAAATCCCAGCCAGCTGGCGCCCTGACCGTCTCGAAATTCCACTGGTAGCGATACGATGGGTCATTCGGTACAAACAAGGCGTGGTAGACGTAGTTTGGCTGGACCTGTTCGACGCGGACGTTACGCCGAAGCCGTTGCGCTAGGTCAACGACGTTCTCCGATTCAGTCCGAACCAAAAAAGTCTGGCCAGAAAGCGGTTGAAGTTTTTCTCTTCCCTTGAGGCCGAGTACCCGCGTCGCTGAACCCTGGCGAAAAATTCCGGACGTCGGCTCGCGAAAGGTCACAATCAGTTCACCCGGCATTGTTTCCGCCCGAACAGTCAACCCGAATAGCCCGCTCGCGCCGACCACCACCGTGATAAAAAAAAGTTTGGTCATGAACATTAACTACCAGCGGTTGCCTCGCCGAGCGTCACCGTGATATCCAATGGCGAACGGTTGCGAAGGATGTGAACCACGAGCTTCGAACCGGGATCGTACGACAACAGCAACTCGGACAGTGAGCGAGCGTCAGTCACGACGACGTCTTCGACCCCGGTGATGACATCTTCCGGCCGCAATCCGGCCACCGCCGCTGGCGAACGAGGCAGAACCGCTGGCGGCTTGCCTTGCTCTCCCGCCATAAGATAGGCGCCCTTCGACGGCCGGTCTGGAAGCGGGGCGGCGAAGGCCAGGTCGAGGTAGCTGACCCCGAGCAGGGGGCGTCGAATCTCTCCGTGACGCGTAAACCCACTCAATTGGTTCCGGAGCGGCTCAATCGGCACGACCGTGGCCTGTCCACCACGGGTGCTTGAGGCATCCACGATTCCGATCAATCTGGCGTCACGATCAATCACAGCCGCGCCGTCCCAGGTCGGATCAAGCGTCCGATCAAGTCGGATCCGCCTGGTCAGCACCTCGGACGATTCGAGCAACGCCGAAAGTGACGAACCGGCCAAGAGGCGGTCGCGCGTCGAGGCAATCCGGACGTGCAACACCCCTAATCCGCCATTGAACGGATCATGGCGAACCACCACCACCTCGTCTCCGGGAACGAGACGTTCGAGATCGGCAAACGACATGGAGACGGTCTGGCCATCGACTTTAAAGAGCGAAAGCGGTGTGGCCGAATCAGCCGTTTGCTTCAGAATCTTTACCCGTTCGCCGCTGGCTTGACCAATGACCGCCGCGGGTTTTTTCGGGAGATTCGCCTTGAGCGTCAGGCCAACCCCGTCATTGGAGAGAAACACCACCAATCCGAGGCGATCGTCTGGTGTCGACGGACCGCTCGGTGATGGTTTGAGAAGCACGCCCAATGACCGTTTGACCCGCTCGATGTCGATGTTGGTCGTATTCGCGTTTTGGCGCTCCTCACGGATAACGATCCGTTCGCCCGGGAGAATTTCGGATCGAAAATATTGCAAAATCCTGATGTCGGGGAAGCGCTCGGCCAGCCCGCGTAGCCCAACGAACGCGGACAGGGTGACGACGATGACGCCGGCCACCAACGCCACGATCGCGGAGGCCGAGAGGTGCTGCGGACGTGTGATCGTCGGCGCTACTCGATACAGCTCCTCGAGCTCACGGCCGAGAGTTTGCTGTTTCGGGGAGGTGGGGGTCGGGCGCGGCTTCATCTCACACCACCCATTGTGCCGTCAACAGCACGACGCTCAATCCGACCACACCAATGGCAGCATAGCGTTGAATGAGCTCGCGGTTCAACGTCCCGTTGAGCTCATGACGAACCAGGTGCAGGGCGACGTAAAAAGGGATCGTCACAATCAAACTGTCCACCCAGTAGTGGGTTGGTAAGAAATGAACGGCCCAGGTCATTTCGGTCGCCAGGAGACCGAAGACCACCGCCGATGAAATCAGCGAGACCCGCGACAAAGGCAGGACGGAGAAAATGCTACCGCTGATCAGCGTGGCGACGACCATGGTAATGGGGAGAAGATAGATCAAACGCACATCCAGAAAAATACGGAGGGCAAAAATCCCAGCCATGCTGCCAGCCAAAGCGATGATGCCAAAGTAGCTCGTCAGGTGCTCAATCGCATGTTGATGGTACCGTTCCGGCTCAAAGGCGTAGCGATAGAGCTCTTCGAAGTAGATCCAGCCGCTCAAACCGACAATCACCAGCGCCGGGTGAATCAGCCACGACGGCGATAAAAAAAACATCACAAACGCACTGCCAGCCAGAAACACCATCGGCGAAACCGTTAAGATAATTTTTTCGCTTCGCGAGCTTCGACGAAGCACGAACAAACCGGCACCCAGGATGAGGAGCGTCATAGTGATGAAGACGTGAATGAAGTACCTCGGCTGAGCCAGCGCAAACTCGCCTCCAACCATTAGGATGATGGCTGTCAGTAAAGGTACCAGCCGCGTCAACAAATACATACGCGACGTTCAGTCAAGGTCAGCTTGACCGAATGAAGTTCCATCCCGATCCACCCCAGCTTGACTGCCCATCCCAAAAAATGCCAAAGATCTTGTGGCTCCGGGACAGGGACTCCCAGCACCACTCCTCCTCGATGGGCTCGGAGTCGGGTGCTGGACAAGCGAACCCCGATTACCAGGGCCAGCCCGCCCCGCCTGCTTCGCTTTTTCGGAATTGGTAATCATGCCCTAGACTTGAGCCGCGTTGCTCCGGGACCAGGATTCGAACCTAGATTACCAGGGCCAGAACCTGGCGTCCTACCATTAGACGATCCCGGAACAACGCGGCCAAGCCTGACGGTTAGGTAAAAAGTTTCTTGGCGCCAGGCGAAGCGGGCCCCCCGCACCCAAGGGTGGTGCGGGGGGGGCGTCCTACCTGCCCCGTACCGAGCGAAGCCCGGTGCGGGGCCATTAGACGATCCCGGAATCATAAGTCCTTTGAAGAAACTCGATTTTCTCGGCGTTCCCGTCTCATCCTAGGAGACGCTTTCTCTGCCTTCGGTGGATTCACCGCCGAAGGCCGTCAAGGCTTGTTGCCACACCTCATCCGGAAGCGCAGACCGACCAGCTGGGCGACGTTGCGCGTCCGGCGACGGTTCATTCAAGACCGCCTCAATTCGCAGCTGACGACCAAACACCACACCGAGCGAGGATTCAACTACCCTCCGGTTTTTAACTTCAAGCACCCGTTCGCAATGAAACGGGAAGGGAAACGACAACCGAAAGACATCGTTGACTATACCATGCGGCGTGGCTGATTTCAAGAGTACCGCGACCGATGGATTCGACTGTCGCACCAACTCCAGCACCTTTGGCCATTCGGCCAGACCCTGGCCCGATCCTTTGCTGGTGGTGCGCCAGGCGGAAGTTTTCGGCTTCTGGGGGCGTGCCGGACGCGCTGGCGGCATCGGCGGAAACGATCCGACAACCGTTGCGGCAGTCAATTCGACGATCGCCAGCTCCAGCGGCAGTTGGGGAATGCTGACCGAACGCTCCTCCCGTTCACGTCGCAGAAAGGCCTCGAGCATCAGACGAAAATCCAGCGTCGTTCCACGCTCCGTCAACTGTTCGGCGGTTTTCCGTTCAGCCGGGGCTAAAGCCGCCAACCCTTCGGTTGATCCAATCTTAGCCAGCAACAGCAGCCGGGACGTCTCAACGCACTCGTGGAGAAAATGCCCGAGATGCATCCCGTCGTCAACGAGTCGCTGGACGAGTTCGATGCCTTTGACCGCGTCTTTCGCCAGAATCGTAGCGATCAGCTCAAAAGCGGTGGTCACGTTTGAGCGCGGCAGCACCAAATCAGCGAGTTCGTGCGTCAAGGTTGATTCTCCGAGTCCGATCAGTTGCCCGAGCATGCCTTCCGCGTCACGCAGCGAGCCTTGCGCCAATCGCGCAATCCGTTCGAGCACTAACGTTTCAGCGCGCAGCTTCTCCTGGCTGACGAGCGTCGTCAACCGATGGACGATGTCCGTCGGCGCAATCCGGTGGAAATCGAAGCGTTGACAACGCGACACGATGGTTTCGGGAACGCGGTGGGGCTCGGTCGTCGCCAGGATGAAGACCACGTGGGCCGGCGGTTCCTCCAGCATCTTCAAGAGGGCGCTGAAGGCCGAGGCCGAGAGCATGTGGACTTCGTCAATGATAAAAACCTTGTACTGCCCGAGCGCCGGTGCCGTCCGGGCGGCTGGCAGGATGTTCTCGCGCACGTGGTCAACCTGGGTATGCGAGGCGGCGTCAATTTCCACCAAGTCCAGAGACCGCCCTTGCTGCATGGCGGTGCACGAGGTGCAACGGTTGCACGGCTCGGCGCCTTTCCGGTTTGAGCAATTAAGAGCTTTCGCCAATAACCGGGCAGTCGTGGTCTTCCCGATTCCGCGCGGACCAACAAACAGATAGGCGTGGGTGATTTTTCCGCTGGCCAGTTCCGACGTTAACGTCGTCCGGACGTGCTCCTGCCCGACCAACTCACTGAACCGTTGCGGCCGGTATTTACGGTAAAGCGTCGCCATACCACCAATAAGTGTAGCCGAGATTTTCGCGCTCGACAATGGTCGGTTTACTGCTGCAGGGAGAGGTCGTCTGAACTGGGGGCCGAGGGGGAAGCGGCCGCCTCACCGCTGAAGCTCGTTGGCTTGATGATGTTTTCGACTGCACCCCACCGACTCGGCTTATCTTTCGGGACGAGAATGACGACTTCGTCGCCAGCCTCACCTTTGAAGTACGTCACCGAAGCGAGGAGGACGCGGTACGTCCGGTCGCCCGCCACCACCCGGTACTCATTTGACGTCTCGTCCTTCGTCAACGTGCCGATCAGGCGTTGTCGCTCAACCGGTCCGATTTGCTTGTAGATGAACGAGCCGTCGTTCGTGATGGTCAATTTCAAGCGGTCACCTTCGACGAGTTTCGACTTCGAGGCGTAGTTCGCCGGGACCGAGTACATCTTGCCGTCCGGTCCAACCATGTTCTGACCGTCGAAAATCCCTTCGATTACCTTCCCGTCGACACCCATCGTCACCCGACCAACTTCTTTTGCCTGTTCCGCCGCGTTCGGTAAGGGCGGGATTTCGCCACTCAAAACGCTAAGAAGTTCACGCGCTTCCCGCAAGCTACTTTCAGCGGCTACTATGAGTTTTTTGATTTGAAGAATTTCGCGGCTGTCGTTCATGGTTGTTTTCCTTTACCTGGCCTTTGGTTTCTTTGGTTGTAGGCGTAGTGTACCTCCAGTTGGAACGTCCGTCAAGTGCCTCGTCGCGGGTTTGCCTGAACGCGATAGACAAAGACCGGGGTCGATTGCGGAGTCGGTTTATCAACCAACGAGGATGGCCAACCGGGAAGACGAAAGGCAAATGACACAACTCGTGTCCCCGGCCGAAGTTCGCGCTCGAATTTCGGCTCAAGTTTTTTCATCGCTTTCGGAGTGAGGAAGCAAACCACCACATCAGCCGGTGAAAGATCAGCCCGATAGAAGTCGCGGAACTTCACGGATATGCGATTGGCCCGGGAGATCCGCTTTCGGATCAGCGACACGACGTACGGCAGCAACGAGAGTTCATACCCGACTGCCTGGCTGCCGAACTCTTGCGAAGCCGTCACTAAAAATCTTCCGTCGCCGGACCCTAGGTCAACCACTAGCTCGCCCGGTTTGACTTGGGCGAGCTGGAGCATCCGGCGCACGTCACGCTGCCAGGTCGGTACGTACGGTGCGGCTTTCCAGCCGGCAAAAGCAGCGGTCACCAACACGATGAAAACAAGGCTGATAAACACGTATAAGAAAACGTCGGTGAACATACGAGACTAGTGTAGCACAAAGAAAAAGGCCTGCTCGCATTCTTGCGAACAGGCCTGGTGTGCAGGAGCTACTCCGACATCCGGTCGTCCGTGATGGTCATCGAGCTTTTGTCTCTCACATACCGAACCCTGCCACCCTCGATGACCAGGTGACTGTGTTCATCGCCCTCGGGCCCGTAGATGTCGAACAACAGCTCGCGTCGGTCACCGCCCTCACGGTGAATGAGCATCTCACCGGTGTTCGGATTAACCCATTTGATCTGGTCCGCCATGGCTTCACTCCTGTTGGGGTTCCGTGGGACTAGTGAACGCTGGACTACACATTCTGGTGCTGCCCGATCGCACCTCCTTTGGGTTGGCGCCTGCCACTCGCGCCGTACGGGCATGGGAATCGTATGCGGTAGTCCGCGATATCCGAAACGTAATCCTATAAATCCGTAAAGTCAGTCTTCCGCACACGGCGCTCCGCTTTTACCCGCTCTTCGTACTCCTCCAGCTCGCGCTTACGGTGGTTGGCGCAGGAACCACACAGGCCTTGCCTATCCACCGCCCCTGCGCCATGGCACCTGTCGCAGATGTCACTGCCGCGATTATGGAATGTGCGGGACGTTGCACCCTCGAGCATCCGATTCTTAAACGATTCACAATCCTGTTTATCCCAATAGCTCTTAGGCTCATACCCGCCCATGGATTCGTCGAATCGCTTTTCGAATTCTCGCCCGACGGCATTCCGGCAGTTCTCACAGAGTTGCTTGAACGCCGGGAGGAATGGGTCTCTGTACGGATTCGCGATGGTGTCGCAGCCAATTACCTTTCCACACCGACGACATAGCACTTCACGTCCCATAAACTTCCCTCCAAACTCAGGTGAGCTGGCCACGTCACTTTTTGAGCCTGCCCACCGAGCGTGCGTGAGTTGATGGTGCTAACCCGGCGGTGGCGGGAATGCCGGTATTAGGAGGCGGGTCCGGCCACGGCGAGCGTTCGAGAATCGTCTTTATCATGACAGCTTCTCCTTTTATGGGAAGTAATACCACTACCGACGGGCAGCGCGACGGACACGAATCCCGATCCCATGTTCGGTGTTAAACCAGCCGCGAGAGTACTCGTAGACCAGGACATCAACCTCATCTCGCAGCACTTCGAGAGCCTTGCCAGAGACCACGGCAACGGCTTCGAGCTTGCGTGCGTCCCTCAATGCGCGACGTTCAGCCTCCGCCATCCGCTCTTGATGCCTGAGAGTCATGCCAAGGGCTTCGATCTTTGCATCATGCTCGCGATCGACGATGTACCGCCTGGTGTAGCTTTCGTCGCGCGCAATCGAGGCCCGTGCATCACTTTCTTTCCCGGCAATATACCGTCTGGTATACCCATCCTGTTCGGCCAAGTAGCGAGTCGTGAAGTTATCGCTCCAGACTTCTCGAAGGTGAGCCAGAGCCAGCGTCCGAACTGCCTCGACTACCGATTCGGCATTCGGCGGCACGATTCGAATCGGCGACTCCGCACCTCGGAGAACATAGTTGTTCGGCACGAGATAGGTCAAGTCAGTCGGTAATAACTGTCGTGTAAGACTGTTCATGGAATGTTCCGTTCTACCGGTGCCCGGCGTGCGGGTTAACTTAACAGTGACATGGAGTTATTCGTCAATGGTAATGTATGGCGGGATCAAACGCATGAACGTTTGCAGCTCTGACCGATGAGTGTTAATCACATCCTTGACGATTCGACGAAACTGATTGTGCGTCGCTTCGGTATGCGGCACCAAGTTGGCGCTCGCCCAGTACGTCGTTTCATCCGTCCAAAAACTCGTTTTCTTGACGAAGGCGAAATGGTCGATCCCGATTCCCGCCTTCAGGCAGTTCTGAATGACCTGCGTGGAGAGCTTGAGCAGAATCTCTTCCCGACGATCTTCCTCGCGGATCTCCTCATCACTCCGCCAATCATACCAATCCAGTCCCCATCGTCGGATAGTATCCATGCCTGACCTCCACTCATAGTCAACATCCAATCAGGAAAATGCTCTATTCCTGACGTGGGCGGAACGCTGCGTCGGCGCACTCTTCCACTTTACTCTGATCTGCCACAGTCGAGCGAGCTTGAATCTCGCCTGCTCTTTCAGCTTCGGAGATATAGCACTCGTCCGTAGATCATCGAGCAGCAACGATTCATACAGCTCCTCGACGTCTATGCATCCTCTACAAATCGACGAACTGCAAAAACATCCGCACTCGCTACACACATGACTAGTTTCCGCGGCTTGACACACAATGATCGACCCCTTTCTCCACGCGGTTGTAACAGAAACCGTGAACGGAGTACCTGTTTTTCAACGAACCAAAGAACTCCTTTCCAGCCACGAGCGGTTGTGCTGCTCCGTGGCTAGAAAACAGCCCTCACCTCCTAGAGAATTTCCAGGATCTCGCACTGCTGTTCGCCTGCCGGCGTCCTCACTGTCACCCGCGCATGCACCTTTTTCCCAAGGACAGCCTGGCCAAGCGGTGAGTGCATAGAAACGGTGCCATCGTTCGGACTTCCGCCATTCGCAACAATCACGTAGACCCGTACTCCAGAAGCAAGACGTAGTCGGACGGCACTCCCGATCTTCGTGATGCGTTCCTCCCTACCGATCTCATTCACGCTCTCACCATAGCTGTTGGCTCCCTCGGAAAAATAGTGAAAAAATTCAGAAATAGTAAAAAATGGCTGTGTTGAGCCATTCTATTACCCAGCGCCGAACGTAAGATTAGATCTTCTTCTCGATCATGCCAATAGTCAAATCGCTCGGTTCGAGACGGAGGGTAAAGTTTTTTCGTAACCCGCCGCTAATCGACAACGGTAGCTTTTTGCCGGTTCGTGCTTCGAAAATTTCCCGCAGCGGTCCGATGATTTTCCCCTGCATACTCGTCCGATCAACGTATGACGACGCTGGGAGTTGCTGTGAATGGACACTTTGCCCAAGGTGGTCTAAGAGCACGCGCAGAATGGCAGTTGTCATCTTGCGAGAATGAAGCTCTTTCGAAGTGAGCGGCTTGCCTTTGAGATAGATCATCCGCTCACCGGCATCGAGGAAGAGATCGAATGATTTCCGAGACGACTCTAAGCGATCCAAACCGACGATCTGTGAGAACGTTCGATCGTTCGTCCAAGTACGAACCACCGCGCCCCCCGACGAAACGAACTGTGAGTAGTGCGCGCGTTGTAAATCCTGTTCAACGATCAGACCGAGCTCTTCGTATCCATCGAGCCATGAAGCGTAGTCCAACCAAATCCTCGAATCAACTTTTTCTCGGAGCGCCTTCAGCAAACTCTCCATTGAGTGTTCAAAGGTGTGGAGCGGCGTGGCAAAGAGAATGTCGCCCCCACGACCGGCGCCGGTGATTTTAGACGCCAGCGTCGTTTCTTCTTTCGTTGCAGCTTTTTTTAAGTAGTGACGAATTAAACGCAGTGTTGGCGTCGTCACGCGGAAAAGCGAAAGGAACGAATTGTAACGATAAATCGCGTCAAACAAGTCGTCGATCGCTTTTTCGGTATATCCCCGATCGAAAATTTGACGGAATGCGATAACGCCTTCGATGCTCGTATTTCCCAAAACAGCAAGCATGGCATCCCATGCGCTGATTGTCGAGTTCTCCCGCGTGCGCATGAGGAACGGTGGAAGTGTTTCGTGATTGTCCGGAATTTTTTTCTGGGCGATTGCGACAAACGATTCTGTCGCATCTTTGAGCGCGAGTTGAGCGTCATTCGCCGATCGAATGACGAACTCCGCGCTGGTCGTACTCCCCGCATAGAGCAGTCCAAAATCCAGGGGCCAATTCTCCGTGCTGCGCAAGCCGAAAAATTCATGAAGCCGGAATCCCCAGTACTTGACGTGATCAAGAAGATGGTACTCGTCGCCGAAATCAATCGGCATCCGATTGCTCGCTTTTGCTGACTGTGCGTCTACCCGCTTTTCGGTCATGTACATCACCGGGAACGCCGAGCTCGCCATGGCTGCAAACACGCCTGCCCCAGCAGAGGAATCTGCATTGAAGATTAATTCGAGCTTCCATGCCATTTTGAACACCTGATCGAATGACGATCCTGCCACCGTCAATTGCTCGAGTGGCGCACTATTCCAGCGTTCAACGTCGGCAGCCGTAACAATACCGGTCTTCAAATGGAGCGCCAAACTCAACGCCGCGCTCACCGCCGCCCAGCTCGAGATGCCACAGTCAATCGGAATTTCTGTCAGCGTATGCACGCGATACGGCGATTTCATGCCCAGCGTTTGCGCGAAGTCAGCGAGGAGTTGCAGCAGACGCTTGTTCCGCGGCGTGTGGCGGGAGAACCGTCTGAACTTCCGCTCGCTGGGAACGAGAAAAATGCTGTCCGCGAGCGTCCAGGTCGGCTCGTCCGTCGCCTCCAGACCGACGTAGGCGCGGAGTGGAATCTTCTGCTTCACCGCGAGTTCGCCATAGCGATCGGCGTGATCACCGAACCAGTAGAAACTTCCCGGCGCGGACACGACCAATTCACATCTCGGAAAAAACTCTCCGTAAACCTCGGGGAAGTTTTCTTGCAGCGCACCCGAATTCATCGGCAGACGCTGAGACATAGGGATTCGCCTTACACAAGACTGTAAAGCGTTTTTGACGGATTGTCAATGGTACGACAATGGCAAACGGCATAGCGTCCACCCAGACCGTCAACGATTATGAACTGGTTCCGCCTCGCGCCTACCTCGCACCGGCGGTAACACAAAGCAACGCCAATTGCGGTGGGTCATCTTAGAATATTGAAAGGTAGCAGAGTCTCATCCTGGACCAATTTGCTGCGCGAGCAACACAGTTTTTTCACCGTTTATGTCATCGATGACCATAGGATACAATTGGCGTTTCGTCGTCATTCGTACTAAAGCGCTCTCGCCTACTTTTTGGGCCCGCTTCAAAGACTTGAAACCGGTTACGCGAAATCCCTTGAGCGCAAGCCGTTCAGTAGCAAAATACACTTTTGGTTTTTTGGAGGTGAATTGCTGGCCTCGTATCATCAAGAGCGCGGTGAGAAAACGGAGCGGAATTTTTTCAGCTAGTCTGAATGTTTTCTGGTCTAAATCTCGCCCGCACTCGACGAGTAACGTCCTCGAAAATTCCGTAAAAAGCGCTCCCCGAGCTAAGGATTTATCAACGACAACAAATTTGTCCAGGAGATGATGTGCGAGTTTCTTGTATCGAGAGTTGCATCGCGCCACGAAAGGCTCGATGGTTGTGGTTGAAGAGTGAATGTCTAAAATATAATCACACTGTGAAAATATGTTTCGCAAATGATAAACAATTTTTTGTTCGTGCAGTCGCTTTTGCCTCGTATTGAATGCCCGATTCAAATCGCAATCTACGAATGCAGACCTTCTTCTGTAGGCTGCCATATTGGCACCAATGAGATAGACGGTGCCTTTGAGAAGCGGCGATGATCGAAGTTCACGCTCGGTCGTTTTGATCGCGTGCCAGCCGCAGGGTTCATTGCCATGAATGATCCCGACCACCGCGACAATCGGTCTGGGTCGCTCGGGATTTTGAAATTTTATGGTCGCGGAAGGATAACTCGTAAGCTGTTGAATCATAGTGGCTTTATGTTGAAAGCTTGCGCAAAATAATAGTAAACGTTGGAAGGGTAAAATAGCGAGACCACGTGAGCGTTCGGACATATTCAAAGCCGCGTACCCGTTTTAGTTCAAGCGGCTTCGAAAGTATTGAATTCAAACCCTTGCGGTCAGAAGTCCGGGTGACGACCAGTGCGCCATCAGGCGCGGTTTTTTCGATTTGTCGCAAACTTCTTTCTTTATCTTCGACCTGCGTTGCGAAAAAAATTTTATGAAACCTCCCATAATTGAATGTGACGCTATTGCCGCAAACCACGCTGATGGCTCGTGAAAGACCCTTCTTTTCAATCAGCCGTCGTGCGATGGCGCAGCATTTCGTGCTTCGTTCAAGGCAGACAACCTTGCAGCCGAAATCCATGGCATAAAAGAACGCTGAATATGGGTACGGGCCACACCCAATAAAGAGCGCGCGATCCCGAGAGTTTAACCGAGCTGCCCGTGCTTCTGCCCGCCAGTATCGTTGATACTTTTTTACCATTTGCCATAGAGGATCTCGTTGTCCCTTCAGGGCTAATAGCGCTCGCCTGATTTCATCATGGATTGAAAAGTTGAGATACGCTTTTCGTGCTTTAGTTACAAGACCGCGGCGTTTGACTCCCGCGAGAAATCCCTTGATATCTTTTGGGTGCGTGGTAAATCGAACAACGGTACGAATAATTAAGTTTGACTGCTTTGAATCGTATTCGCCAAAGAGCGAATTAAGCAAAGTTGGCGGATACGCGACACTTCTTTTCATACGCTCTTACGTAACAGCTTCATACTAACATAATATGCTCCACGACATAATTGTTGAGCGCCTCCTTTTATCAATGCGAGCAAAACATGCAGTATAAATCAGTTGGTGATAAATGCTGCAAAC
>SBBC01000031.1 GCA_005239865.1 Candidatus Microgenomatus auricola | reverse complement strand
TGTGTCTTTCATCTTCATGTGATACACCGAACGTTGTATCGCTCCTGGTAGATAATCCTCAACTGCGTGCACGGTGGCGCAATCGCGACACGCGTGACTCCGAGAGGGGGTGAGCGAAATGGCCAAGCGAGGAAAGAAGGCGAAGAAGATCACGAAGAAGACCAGAAAGACTGCTCGTCGGCTCGCAGGGGCCCCGCCATCCCCCGACTTGATCGGGGGCGGGATAAACTCCGGGGCGCTAGCCGCCGCCCGCAAAATCGGTTCGCCTGCCCGCCGGCAGGCAGGGTCTTTTTTAAAAAGCCTCCAGAAATCTACTCTGTGAATTTATCACAAGATGAGACCCGCACCGTGGGTGGGCGGGTCAATTGAGCTGCCGGTGGGGCATAACTTTTTTGCAGCGATAGCACCAAATGTGCTTAATGTGCCCTTTTGGTTTGTCGTGTTGGTGGTGCCGATAGAGAATGAACATGCTCCGGCAGCGTTCGCACGAAAAGTACTTCCGCTTGGTCCCACGCCGCTTGATTGACATGGCGAGACCCTCCAAAGACGGTGTCAGTCGGTTTCAGTCCGGATAACGGTATTCAACGGCCCCGGCTTTGCGTTGTCAAGGGTGGATTCTTCCAGCCACACGGGGGATATGCAACAAAACTGCCGTCGCCCTGACTTTTTTCGACGGACGTGCGCGTTAACGGTGACAAAACACGAACTAAGCTCGTGGCGGACGACCGCGTGCCGACGATTTTTTTGGGCTTGACAGATAAAAAATCAATATCTTTTCGCTGAAAATCGTGATAAAATTTTGTTGTCTGCTTCGTTGTGGACAACTAAAAATTTCATCACTACCAACCAGCGCTACAAAAATTCGCGCTGACATGAGAGGAGGTGACGGCAATGGCAAAACGCAAAAAAGCGAAGAAAGTGAAGCGAGCCAAGAAAACATCGAGGCGACGCGGACGTAGACGCGGTCGATAGAAATCCCGCCGCCTGGTTAACACGCACGCTAACCCCTTGCCCTACAGCCAGGGGTTAGCTCGTTTGATGGTTGTCGGCGGACGCCGCAATCAGGCCCAGCGCGATGATCGCAACCGTCATCGTCGCCAGGTCGTTTTTGAACAGCGGCGTATCAACGAATCCGTGAACCAGAATCGCGACCAGGGCCGCTCCGTACACCATCGCGCGAGGCGTCGAGCGTCGCCGATCGAGTACCTGCACAAGAAAAACCACGAGCAATCCAAGCGTCCCGACAAAGCCGAGCACGCCGGTTTCGACCCACAAATTGAGATAGAGATTGTGCGGTTTCGCCACCAGCCATTCGAGCGGCGGGAAAAACAGCTTCGGCACGGTGGCGCGGTAGGCCTGTTCAAAAGTGCCTGGCCCAACTCCAAACAGCGGGTGCTCGCGTCCGATCTCTATGGCCGTCCGCCAAATCTGCGTCCGGACGAGCGACGAGGATCGGGTGGTGAAATTCAGTTTCTCCTGAAACTGCCGGGTTGGCAGCAACAACAGCGCTACCGCACCGACGAGGACTAAAAACCCGACAAGCGTACGCGTGCGTTTCTGCGGTGGTAGTAAGGTTACGATGAGTGTTACCACGCCAGCCGCCACCGCCAGCATGCCTCCAAAGGACAAGGATAGAAGCAGTGCCGCTCCGCCGACTACTACGCTGACGAGTGCCGGTAGCCGGTGCCGTCGAAGCAGGACAAATCCAACCGCACAAACAATCAGCGGCGCGGCAAACATGGCGTAGTAGTTCGCCACCGGCGCGAAGACCGAGCTCAAGCGCCCATCCTCGACCGTTGGGCGGAACAGGACAAGCTGGAAGAGCCCGGCCACCGATACCCACAACAGCACAACCAGCAGCGCCCGCTCGAGAATTGACACGTCGCGTTCGTCCTTCGACTCTGCCAGAATCACCAAGCCCAGCAACAGCGGTTCAATGAACCACGCCTTGAACGCGCCTAAACTCGGGCGCACGTCAACCGAAGCGATCGTGGCCACGATCCAGCCGAGGGTGGTGACCACCAGAAACATCAGCAGTGATCGCGGTACGGCGCGGTGAATTCTCTGGCGGCGTTCTTGCCATGAGGCACGGTTTTGGACTGCCTCTTGAACAACGCGCATTAGCCATCCGGCTACGGTTCCCAAGACCGCCGCCTCGAGCGCGGTCGTGGGAACGCCAAAAACATCCGCCCGGAGAAGATACGACGGCAACCCGATCATCACGCCGATGAGAGCAACCCGCGGACACCACCGCGAGGCCGCCCAGAAGGCCACGAAGATGAAGACCATCCAGGCGCCCGAGATCATGCCGCCTCCGCCACGCGTTCTCTCGATCGAAGCCCCACTAGCACTCCGAGCGTAATCGCGATCGTCTCCAGCATGTGCGGGAAAAGTAAGCTATTCAGAAAAAAGCTGTGGACGATAACGCTCAACAGCGCGCCAACTGCGCCGAATCCAAGTCCCCGAGTGAACTGGTTCGCTCCCTGCCGGTATGACGACCAAGCAATCGACAGCGACGCCCACAGAATCCACACGTACACGGCCAGACCGACCGGTCCGGTGGTCACCAGGATGGTAAGGAGCGAGGAATCGGACCCGCCGGCGGAATGCTCGGCCGCGTCCTTCTGAAATCCGTAAATCACCTGAACGTAGCGGTAGGTATTGTAGCCGATGCCGGTGACCGGGTGATCGCGGTACACCGCCAACGCATTTTCCCAGGACACCAGCCGCAGCCGCGCGGTTTCATCGAGGTTCAACGCGCCCTCGATCCGCTCCTGGACGCGCGGGACCGACGTCACCACAAACGCCAGGACCAAAAGCAACGCCAGGAACATCCGTCGGGATTTGAGGAGTGTTAACGTCATCACGCCTGCAAAGAACGCGGCGTAGGCGCTACGGGAAAACGTCAGCACCAACGCTGCAAACAACAGGGCGTTCAACACCCACAAAGCAATTCTCTCCTTGCCAGCCGCGAACACCGCCACGCCGGTCACCAGGGCGATGACGAACGCAAAAAAACCACCGAGAAAGTTCGGATCAAACCAGGTGGACAGGAGGCGTCCGAGGTGCGGGTCCCAGCCCTGCGGCACCATGAACCGAAAGTCGGGAAAAATCCTTAGCTGAATGAAACCAAGAATGGCGAGCAGGGCAGCAGCTGCGAACAACCACCGCATCAGACGGCGGGCGGCCGCCTCGTTTCGAATGACATCCGCCACGATGAAGAATAGCAGGGCGTACTCGAGCCAACGAAGAATGTAGAAACTGCTGGCCAGCAGTTCGCGATCGGTTAGAAACTGAAGTTTGGCATGACCCGCAATGAGGGTCAGGAGAAACACCACGCTCATCGTTCCGAGCGGTGCCGAGAGCGGCGAGGAGGGAAAGCCAACGCGCCGGAGCAACAACCCGCGAAGCAGCCACCCTGCCGCCAGCGCCGGAATCAGTATATCGTTGGGCAACATGGCCCCTTCCGCTCCGAAGGCAGGGATGCGAAGAAGTTGGCCGACGACAAGGGCGGCGATGATCGCGAAGAGACCAAAGACCGGAAAAACCAACACCCCAACCCCGAGCAGCAACGCCGCGACGACGACCCCGCCAATGACCGGATCGGATCCGACGAGAACGGCGGCGACGATGACTGTCAGAATTACCACCGCGCTCGGGAGGATGTTCGACCGGAGTGCGGTCATGCTACCGACGCTCATGTGCGACCTCATGCAAAATGCCGGAAATCTCACGGGCGGCGCGTTCCCAGCTGAATTTTTTGGACTGCTGCAGACCTTTTTCTCGAAACTCAAGACGGCGTCGTTCGTCACTCACCAGTTCATGTAAGGCTGAACTCCACATGTCCTCATCATACCCCCGAATCAACCGGGCCGCATCTCCGACCACCTCGGGAATGGCGCCAGCCGAGGCGGCAATCACCGGCAGTCCCGAGGCCATGGCCTCGAGCGACGGCCGGCCGAAGCCCTCGTACCGCGACGGCATGACGAGCAGCCGGGCCAGTCGGTAGAGCGACCGACGCTCATCGTCGTCAACCTCGCCCAAGAACCGCACCGCCTCATCCAAACCGAGCTTTTGCACGGCGTCGTAGACGTCGCGCGAAAGCCAACCCTCTTTGCCGGCTAGCACCAGCTGGTACTCGGGATGACGCGACCGAAACTTGTCAAAGGCGCGCAGAAGAAACGCTAGGTTTTTTCGCGGCTCGATCGTACCGACGTGGAGAATGAAATTTTCAGAAAGCTGATATTTTTTCTTGACCACGCGGTCATGCGGATGCGGATCGGGCATCGCTTGATCGTCGCCGCCCTGATAGACCACACGAATTTTTGAACGCGGGAGTCTAAGCAGCTCAACGATTTCGGCTGCGGTAAATTCTGACATGGCGATCACTCGACTCGCAAACCGGAGCGTCCACGGCACCCAGCGTCCGTAGAACCAGGCCGAGGGCTTATGGAGCTCATTCGGGAATCTTCGGGCCGCCAGGTCGTGGACAATCATCACGGTTGGGGCGGGCGAGCGGACCGGGACGGAGAACCCCGTCTTCAAGACCACCGCGAGCTTCCGTTCTTTCGCCATTCGCGGGAAAGCCAGCTGATCCCACCACCATCGTTCCGGCATGCTGAAGTCGCGCGTCCTGCCCACCGGTCGCAACGGAACGTATCGCGACGTCGGATCAACCTTCGGCAACCAGCGCAACAGCGCCGCAGTCAGCTGTCCGATTCCGGC
>SBBC01000032.1 GCA_005239865.1 Candidatus Microgenomatus auricola | reverse complement strand
TGAAGGAGATGGAATTCCGCTTCAATCATCGACATGAGAATTTGCTCTTACCTTTGCGGAAAATCGTAACCAAGTACCAAAATCTTCTAGACTAGCTCCTTCTTGATATTATTGTGGCGGGAAAACCTGCGCTGGGTTCAATATTTTAACACACAACTGCACAGCGCGCCCTTTCCAGGGCGCGCTGTGATCAAATATCCAAATTCTGCACGCTTTTCGCATGGGTTTGAATGAACCTTTTTCTTGGCGCGACCTCGGCGCCCATCAAGATGTCAAAAATCTCGTCGGCCTTTTCCGCGTCCTCGATCGTCACCTGTTTCATGATTCTGGTCGCCGGATTCATGGTCGTTTCCCACAGCTGCTCGGCGTTCATTTCGCCCAAACCTTTGTAGCGTTGGATCGTTACCCCGCCGGTGGTAGTCACAGTCTCGTCTGCTTCGGGCCGCGCCTCCTCCTCAAGACCAATCACCGCGCCTTCCAGGGTCAACGTCACGTCTTTTTTCACGGACTTACCTTTGGAAAACTTCTTGCCTTTTCCGGCGGAGCCGGACCCGGCTTCGCCGGGCGGCGACAACTCCTTCACGTACCGGTCGCGCTCGGAGTCGGAGAAAGCGTAGCGGAATTCTTTCCCTCTGCTCACGCGGTACAGCGGCGGCTGGGCGATGTAGACATGGCCTTTCGTAATCAAGTCCGGAAAGTAGCGGTAGAACAGCGTCAGCAAGAGCGTCCGGATGTGCGCGCCGTCCACATCCGCATCAGTCATGATGATGATCCGGTGGTAGCGCAAGCCAGAAATATCAAACTGCTCGCCGACGTTCGTGCCGAGGGCAATAATCAACGACTTGATTTCGTTGTTCTGCAGCATCTTGTCAATCCGCGCGCGTTCGACATTGAGGATTTTTCCGCGCAAAGGGAGAATCGCCTGAAATTCACGGTCGCGCCCCTGCTTAGCAGAACCTCCAGCTGAATCCCCCTCGACAATGAACAGTTCGGATCTGGCGGCGTCGCGGGATGAACAATCCGCCAGCTTGCCCGGCAACGTCATTCCTTCCAACGCGCCCTTGCGCAGCACGGTTTCGCGAGCGGTCCGCGCCGCAATCCGGGCGCGCGACGCCAGCAGCACTTTCCCGACCATCGCCTCGGCATCACGCGGATGTTCTTCCAAGAAGGTATTGAGCGACTCGGTGAAGACGCTGTCAACGATCGACTTCACCTCGGCGTTCCCGAGCTTCGACTTCGTTTGTCCTTCGAACTGCGGTTCCTTCACCTTGACCGAGATGACGGCGGTCAAGCCCTCGCGCACGTCGTCGCCGGTCAGGTTCTCGTCCTTGTCTTTCAAATACCCCTGCTTGCGGGCGTAGGCGTTCAGGGCGCGGGTCAGGGCGGTCCGAAAACCGACCAGATGCATCCCGCCCTCGGTCGTATAGATGTTGTTGGCGAAGGAGAAGACCGTTTCCTTGAAGTCCTCGGAGTACTGGAGCGCCACCTCAACCCGCACGCCCTTATCCTCTTTGTCGACGTAGAAAACGTTTTGGTGCTTGACATCCTTGTTGTGGTTGAGGTGCTTGACGTACGAGGAAATCCCGCCTTCGAAGTGGAAGGTGTAGACGGAAGCGGGCTTGATCCGCTCGTCCATGACTCTGATCGTCACGCCCTTGGTCAAATAGGCCTGCTGTCGGAAGTGATCGAGGACGGTTTGCAGGTTGAAATCGCGCGTCGAAAAAATTTCCGGGTCCGGTTCGAAGAGCACGGTCGTCCCGGTGCCGCGCGCATGGCCCATGGCCTTGACCGCCGTAGTCGGTTTGCCGCGCTTGTACTCCTGCTGCCAGAGCTTGCCGTCGCGCTTCACCTGTGCCCGGAGGTAGATCGACAGCGCGTTGACGACCGAGACGCCGACGCCGTGCAAACCGCCGGAAACCTTATATCCGCCCTCGCCGAATTTTCCGCCGGCGTGGAGCATGGTCATGACCGTCTCCAGCGCGGATTTCTTCGTTTGCGGGTGCTTCTCAACCGGAATGCCGGCGCCGTTGTCCGTCACTTCGGTGCGGTGGTTCGGGAACAGGCGGATGTCAATCGCGTCGGCCCGACCGGCCATGGCCTCGTCAATCGAGTTGTCGACGACTTCCCAGAGCAAATGGTGCAACCCCTCGGTTGAGGTGTTGCCGACGTACATCCCCGGCCGCTTCCGTACCGGCTCGAGCCCCTGGAGGACGGTGATGTGTTTCGCTGTGTATTCCTGCTTGCCGGCCGATCGCTTCGCCATCACTCTTCCTCTTCCGCTTGAAGCTCCTCAATGATTTCACGCAGCAACCCGCGGTCGCGTTCGGCCGCGGCTTCTCGTTCCACTTCACCCGTTGATTGTACTTCGCTCTCGGTGTATCGTGGTCGTTCTCCGGCTGGCATGGGTGACCCTTATCGCAAGCTTGCTCCAAGCACTTGTAGCTTGGCGGTTATTGCTTTCATTTTAGCGGAAATTTCAGGTTCAGTCAATGTCCGACCAGGGCTGCGAAAGGTCAAATGCACAGCATAACTCCGCCGGCCCTCCTGCTCGAAAACGTCGAACAGTTCGATGGTTTCTAGGAGTGGTCGGCCGGCCTCGCGCACGGTTTTCTCAATGGCTGCGTATCGCACGTTTTCTTTCAGCCAGAACGAAACATCACGTTCGACTGCCGGAAATTTTGGCAGCCGTGTAAAGAGTTTTGGGTGGCGACGTTTCCGCAACTCGGCCACACCAAGTTCACCCACCAAGATAACCCGGCCTTTCGATATGGAGCTGACGATTGAACTGACTGTGATCCCCTCCGCGGACAGTCCCTCGCCCAAACTCTGAACCACCCCGGTTAACTTTCGTTCCGGCGGCGACTGCCGGTGAACCTTGTGTGCCAAGCCAATCACCAATTTCCATGGTTGTTGCGCTTCAATGTTCTTTGCATGTTCCGGCAAAAACACCCGGCCAATCTCAAATACTCGCGCATCCTGTCCAGCATCAACCGCTCGTTCCAGCACCTCGCGCAGGTGTGGTATCAGACTTCGCCGCAAAAAGTGCTGCGTCGCATCGAGCGGATTGGCGATGGCGTAGTGCTGACCGCCGACCGCCGCGGCCCAATCTTCACCATAGAATGCGTGCGTCATCACCTCGGTCAACCCAAGCTGGACCAGGATGTCGCGGATTTCGTCTTTGAGACGGACCAACGATGGAATCGGCAGCGGCACGGTCGCGATCTGGGGCAGTGCTTCTGGTAGCCTGTCGTAGCCAACCATCCGGCCGACTTCCTCAACCACGTCCTCGGATAGCGACACGTCGCGCCGCCAGAACGGCACGGTCACGTTCCACTGCTTCACCGAGCCGCGCACGGTAAAGCCGAGCCGGCTTAACGCCTGCTTGGCTTTCGCCGCCGGAACATCCACGCCCAGGAGCTCCGAAATAAAATCCGGGGACATTTTCACAGCGGTCGGCTTAGGCAGCGGCTGCCCAGCGCGGATAATTCCTTTGTCCACGGTACCGCCGCACAGTTTCACCATCAACGCGGCCGCGGCGGCACTCGCTGACGCTGGCAGCTGCTGCGGAATGCCTTTTTCAAACCGTAACGACGATTCGGACGTCAGACCGAGCTGACGCGAAGTCTTGCGCACGCTGACTGGATCAAACACCGCTGATTCCAAAATCACGTCCGTTGTCATATCGCTAATTTCTGTGTGCGCACCGCCCATCACCCCGGCCAAGGCGATCGGTCCTTGCGCATCGGCAATCACCAACGTCGATGGTTGAAGTTTTCGTTCGACGCCATCAAGTGTCACCAACCGCTCGCCCGCCTTCGCCGCCCGCACGCCAATCGTCCGGCTCCTGACCTTGGCCGCATCAAAGGCGTGCAACGGCTGCCCGTACTCGAGCATGACGTAGTTCGTGACGTCAACAATCGCGTTGATCGGCCGAACACCGGCCAGCCGCAACCGCTGCTGCAGCCAAGCCGGCGACGATTTGACCTTCAAGCCGCGAATGACGCGCGCCGTATACACCGGACACAGTTTGGCCGCCTCAATCTTCAGGCGAACCGATCGAGCCGCTGGTGTTTTGCTTTCGGCGAGCCTGACTCGTTGATCCTTAAACTTCGCGCCGGTGATCGCGGCCACTTCCCAGGCCAGTCCGCGCACGGACATCAGGTCGCCGCGATTGGCCGGCACGGCAATCTCGAGCACGACCCCGTCAAAACCCATAGCTTTTGCAAATGACGTGCCGACCTCAAGCTTTGGATCGAGCACCATGATACCGCTCTGGTCATTACCCAATCCCAGCTCACGCTCCGAACAGACCATGCCCTGGGAAGCCACCCCGCGAATCTGTCGAGCTTCGACCATGAGACCATTCGGCAACTTTGCGCCGAGCAATGCCACCGCCACTTTTTGACCGACCGCTACATTCGGCGCGCCGCAAACGATTTCCTGTGGTTGACCACTTGGCCTGGTGAGGACGTACGCCAGCCGAAGCTTATCTGCGTTAGGGTGCGGTTTGAGATCAACAACCTGGCCGACCACAACTTTTTCAAAGTCTTGACCGCGATTAATGACCTCCTCAACTTCAATCCCGGCCATGGTCAAGCGCTCGGCCAACTGCTCGACCAAGGGCTTGATCGAGACGAACTCCTTGAGCCAGGACAACGGCAGTTTCATATCAGGCCGCTTCTTTCTCCGGACGTTCCTGTCCTTGGCTCAAGGCGGCAATGGCTCGATCGAGCAAGGCGTCGCCGCGAGCAATTTCCTCATCGGTCACGCGGTGTCGTTCGATGTTTGTTTTTTCCACCTCCTTCTGCAAGGCCACGACTTCATCCAGAACCCCTTGTTTTTCAGGTCCATCGCGAAGGTAGTTTTCGACTGCCATTTCCGTCCAGTTAATGACGTTCGAAAACCACGCGCCAGCTCGCCGCTTGTTGCGCGATAACGCCGTGAAGCGTTGTTTGCCGACCTCGCTCTTGGTACTTTCCTCGTAGTCCTCCGGCGTTAACTCGTGCTCGGGCATATCCTGCCAACCGTGGCGCAGATCATGAAGATGGGCGAGATAAAATTCACGGCTACCCTCGGGGTGTTCATTTGGCTCCTCCGGCACATAACGAATGGGTAGCTCTTTCAAACCTTCACGCATATTCAGAACTGCTTTAAAAATTCGAGATGACCGCTATACAACAACCGCACATCGGGGATGCCGTACTCAAGCAACGCCAACCGGTCAAGGCCCATACCCCAGGCAAAGCCGCGCCATACTTTGGGATCGAGCTGCA
Organism: Candidatus Microgenomatus auricola; assembly: GCA_005239865.1. Lineage (GTDB taxonomy): Bacteria > Patescibacteriota > Patescibacteriia > SBBC01 > SBBC01 > Microgenomatus_A > Microgenomatus_A auricola_A. The sequence continues at coordinate 6,271 of SBBC01000032.1, read as the reverse complement.
TGGCCGTGATGACCTTCGGATGAACCATGCCGGCCCCGAGCATTTCCAGCCACTTCGTGTGACCATCTTTTTGCCACTGCATGTCAATTTCAATGCCGGGTTCGACGAACGGAAAGTGGCTGGGTCGAACGCGCAGCTTGACGTCCGGACCGATGAGCAGCCGGAAAAACGTCTTGAGCGTGGCCACCAGGTGGGCCAGCGTCAGGTGCCGGTCAATCGCAATGCCGTCGCACTGCATGAACGTTGATTCGTGCGAGGCGTCAGTCGCTTCGTGACGAAACACCCGACCGACTTCGACGAACTTCAGCGGCGGTTTTTTATGGAACTCGACCGCCCGAAGTTGAACGGTCGACGAATGCGTTCGCAAGACGAGACGGGAGTGCTGTTTGATAAAAAAGGTATCCTGGATGTCGCGCGAAGGATGGTCAGCCGGAATGTTTAACCCCTCGAAATTGTACCAATCAAGCTCAAGTTCAGGACCTTCGTGAATGTCGTAGCCCAGGCTACGCCAGACTGCGAGGACGCGCCGGTTGAGCTGCGTCAGTGGGTGGAGGTGTCCCCGTTCAAGTTTTTCGCCGGGGAGTGTCTGATCAGCCGCCGGAGCGGTTCGTTCGAGCGACTGCTGTCGTTGGTACATCACAGCTTGGATGGCTCGTCGAACCGCTTGCAGCCGCTGACCAAGACGCGGGCGATCAGCCGGGGGGGCTGTCGGCAGCCGTTTTGAAAGTTGCGCTAAACGACCGCGTCGCCCGAGGAACTCCCTGGTCACGGCTTCCAGCGCTGACCGGTCTTTAGCCGCGGCAATCGCGGCCACGGCTGCCCGTTCAACCTGATCGAGTTCACGCTCCATGGCTGCCTCCACGTTGCGACTCACGGACGCCCTGGCGGGCGACGAAAAACGCTTCCATGAGCGAAACGAAGGCTAACAGCGCCAATGCCGTCCACCAGCTGAATAGCCGCTTCGTCTGTAAGAATAAGCTGGCCGTCAAGAGGAGCGCGAACAACCCGGCCTGCCGAAATGACACCGCCACCAGCCGGAACGGTGTTTCCTGCCGCTGGAACATCCGGCGGGCGAAATATCCGCCGAGCGAACTTAAGCCGAACATGGCTAGGAAAAAGCTCGTAAAGAACAGGAGTAAGCCGATAAAACCCGAGGTCTGCGGATCAAGGAACACCAAAACCAGGATCCACGAAACGCCGGAGATGAGTGTTCCAAGACCCATGGTGAGCAGATAGCGTTGGAGTGACATGCTAGGAACAGGTGAACTAAAGCGGAGACAAAAACCTGCCTCCAGTATACCAATTTTTTCTCGATTTTACAAGATTTTCCCGGTCGTGAGCTAGCAATCCTTGAGTTTTCCACAAGGTTGAGATCTTGGACTTCCGCAACAGGGTATGCTAGACTACTACAGAACGTAGTAGGAATAACCAAACAATCCTTATGGACGAGCGAAAACACAACGGTCATCACGAACAAGCATCGTTTTTTCGCGATCCCCAGAAGCTGACCTTTGCCTTAGGACTGACGTCCGGCTTGGCGATCATGGCGATCGTCGGCTTCGTCATTGTCTCGGTCAAAAGTGCCGGATCGATCTCGACCGCGAGCACTAAAGGTGATAGCGGGGCAATCGCCGATACCAGCGGCACCGTTGCCCAGCCGCCCACTCAAGAACAGTTTGATCCGTTGGCCGTCGCCAAGAGTATCGGGCTCAACGAGTCAAAATTTCAATCCTGCCTCGACAGCAAAAAATACACCGCCCGGGTCGACCAGGACTTGAGCGAAGGCAATACGGCCGGCGTCAACGGCACACCAACGAGTTTCATCAACGGCACGCCGATCTCGGGCGCCCTCCCCTACTCGGAAATTAAAAAGGCAATTGATGCTGCTTTAGCCGGCACGAAGGGCAGCGCCAACGTCCCCGCCGTTTCCAAAGACGACCACGTCCGCGGCGCGAAGAACCCAAAGGTCTACCTCATCGAATACTCCGATTTCCAATGCCCGTTCTGTCGAGCGTACCACCCCACAATCAAACAGGCACTCCAAGAATACAAAGACCAGGTCGCGCTGGTCTATCGTCACTTCCCACTTGAGTCGATCCATCCGCAGGCGCGCGCCCTGGCCGAAGGTTCAGAGTGTGCTAACGAACTCGGCGGCGACGATAAATTCTGGGAGTATCACGACCAGGTCTTCGAGGGCTAACCCCTCAACCGACGCCAACACCAACGTGGTCCGTAAGGATCACGTTATTCTTTGCTACTTACTTTTCCGCCGTTCACGAAATCCAATCACGCCGAGATCGACAACGGTTCGTGGAAATCCACGCCGCAGCGCGCGTCGAATATGCCGGCGGATTTCCGGTGGGTAGATCCTCAGCTTGCCGACCGTGCGAAACGGTATCCACACCGGCTTGGTCTCACCGCGAAGCGCAATCCGCCCTGGCTGGTTCTCCTCCGCTCCGCGCGGCAACGCCACGGGCAGGAACGGAACGCGTATGAGAAAATATTCCTGGCGCCCGCCGGAGAGCGTGCGGCTGGTGAACACCGGCCGCACCGCGTTCCCGGTGAGTCCGGTTTCCTCGCGCAGTTCACGCCTGGCTGCACTAACCGACGTTTCTCCGGTTTCAACGCCTCCGCCGGGAAAAACGTAGTACTCGCCTTTCCCACGACGATTTCTTTTAACAAGCAACAGATGTCCTTGAGCGATGACAATTGCCGCTGCCCGATTCCGACCTCTGACTTCCGACCTTCGACCGCTAGTAGTTGGGGTCACGGAATTCGCAGATATCGCGATAATCGCAGTACTTACACACCATCCCCGGCGTGGCGTCGAAATTTCCTGACTGGATCCTCGTAATCACGTCACCGATCCATGCCTTGGTGGCGCGCAGTTCCTTGTCCTCCGCCTGGAGTTCAACCTCTTGGTTATCGTCGAGGAAGTAGTAGCTCAATTTTTCAACTTGGGCATTCAAAATGCTCGGATCCTGGGCGGCCAGCGCGTAGATGAAGAGTTGATATTTGTCCTCGCGTTCCATCTTCTCGGATTTTTTCAGAGAACTCCCGGATTTATAATCAACAATCGCGATGCGTTTTCGGTGGGTGGCTTCATCAGCCCCGAGGAGATCGACGCGGTCCATCTTCCCGCTGATCGTGTAGCGATCGAGTTTCCAGTTGAATGCCACTTCCGTGCCCAGCGTTTCCGGAAACCGATCAGCATGTTTTTCGTACCATGACGTCAGGATATCCTGGCCGCGCTGCCGAAATTCCGCACGCTGTTTTTCGTTCTCGTACCAGTCGTCAATGAACGACTCATCGTACAACTTCAGTAATTCGGCGAGTGAGAGAGCCGGCGCGGTCGCACGTGGCTTCGGCTCCGTGAAGAGTGCCGTTTGCGACGCGGCTCGCCGCTCGCGCAGCAGATCAAAAAACTTTTGCAGCGTCGCGTGCATCGTTTCGCCGAACGACATCACCCCCTTGCCAGCCACTGGCACGCGCAAAATGTAGGCGTACCGGAACTGCCACGGGCATTTCTCGTATGAGCGCAAGCCGGAAAAACTGTACTTCGAACCGAGGTAACGGAGTTCAGCCGCCGCCGGCAACCTTTCCATCGGTCCTTCCAAGGCGGCCAACTTGCGTTGGTCTTTTGGCGGCCGGTCTTGCACAAAGCCAAGTTCGTACAAAAACCGCGACGGCTTCTTCGTCCGCACACCGCCGTAATCTTCGGCGGCGGTGAAAAACAGTCCGTGTTTCGCGCGAGTCATGGCCACGTAAAGTAAACGACGCTCCTCCTGGAGGTGCACATCCCCGTGTGGTAAAATTTCCTTAATCAGCGGTTCCGGAATCTCAATCGGATCTTTCCGCTCGGTCGTGGGAAAACGACGATCAACCAATTGCACGATGAAAACATGAGTGAATTCCAACCCCTTCGCAGCGTGGACCGTCATCACCCGCACCGCGTCCACCTCCGGTTCGTAGGTGCCGGCTAAACTGCCGGCTTCGCCGGACTCAAGTTTGAGCGCGAACAGGTCAAGGACGTCCTTGACCGTGGCGCCGGGATGGAGCTTCTCGAAGTCCGCCACCTCCCCTAAAAACTTGTTGAGCGACGCGATCCGCTGATGGACGTCAGGCGTTCCCTTTCTCCCGAGTTCACGCAGCACGCCGGCGTCCTCGAGAAACTTGAGGAGGACTTCAGTCACTTTGTGCGTGCGGGCGTACTCCGTGCCTGCACGCAGCAGGTGTAAGAGTTCGTCCATGCCCCGGCGCGAGCCCTGACGGAGGTGCGGCATGGCGCGGTGCTGGACCAGCGCCTGATACAACGATATCCCCTTGCGGCCGGCGTAGGCACCGAGTTCGACGACATCGTCCGCGTGCATGCCGAGCGCCGGAAGGTTCAACATCCGGTGGAGCGCCGGACTCTCATGGTAGTTATCCAGGAGACGGAGATAGGCCAAGAGGTCAAGCACATCCGGCTTTCGGTACAACCCGCGTGAAGCCACGAACTGGTACGGGACGCTTGCCAGCTCCAAGCTGTGAATGAAGTGCTCTGCCTGGTCGTTGGCGCGGACGAGAATCGCGAACTCGTTCCACGGCAGGTCGTTTCGTTTCTTAAGCGTCAAGATTTTCTCGGTCACGGTCTTGGCTTCCTGTTCCTGTGTTTGCGCATGCAGAAATTCAACCCGACCGTCGCCCGCCTGCGCCGCTCGCAGTCGCTTTGACAGCGACTGTTTCGTGGCTCGTTTTTTCCGCGGCTGCGGTTTGGTATTCAGCCTCGCCTCGAGCCGGTTCGGATTGTTCAGTTGGATGAACTGGTAGGCCAGATCAAGAATGTTTTGTCGCGACCGGTAGTTTTCCGTCAGCACGACTTGACGACCCGATGGAAAATCCTTTTTGAATTCCAAGATGTTGGAAATCGAGGCGCCGCGAAACTTGTAGATTGACTGGTCGTCGTCACCCACGACCGTCAGGTTGTTTTTCGGCGCGGCCAATAACTTGATGAGCTCGTACTGGGCCCAGTTCGTGTCTTGGAATTCGTCCACCAGGAGGTACTGGAATTGCTCGCGGTATTTTTTCAGGATCGCCGGACGCTGCTTGAACAGTTCCAAAGTATAGGTGATGAGATTGCCGAAGTCCAAACTGCTCTCGTCGAGCAACAACTGCCGGTAGACGGCGTAGGCCTGCGCCACTTCCTTGATTCGCTCGGCCTCGCTCGCGACCTCATCGTCGGCACCGCGTTTCTTCGCAAACTGCTCCTCGTCACGATTGAGTTTCAAGGAGCGGGCGTACTCGATGTACTGTTCCGGCGCGATATCCTCATCCTCCAAACGCGAAAAGTGTTTCACCAGGGCACTGATGAACCGCGTCGGATTGCCGAGCGGTCGGTAGTAGTTCAAATCGAACTTCTCAAAATTCCGGCGCACGAGCAGCCACTGTTCGGTTTGATTCAACAGCCGGAAGTCAGACGGTAACCCGATGTCAATGGCGTGTTCGCGCAGAATCCGTTCCCCGAACGCGTGAAACGTGGAAATCCAGAGATTGACATAGCCGTACGGCAACAACCGGTCGACTCGCTCTTCCATTTCCGTCGCCGCCTTGTCCGTGAAGGTCAGCGCCAACACGCCGTCAGTCGGCACCTTCTTTTCCAAAATCAACCACGCCACGCGCTGCGTAATGACGGTGGTCTTGCCGGTCCCCGCCCCGGCTACTATCAGCAGCGGGCCTTCACCGTGCTCAATTGCGGCTTTCTGTTCTGCGTTCACAGTTTGCGGCACGATACCAGGCATGATTCCATTCTAGCAGTTCATCGCAGCCCTTGACACCGGTTGTGCCGAGGAGTTGGTTTGCCGTGCTTTCTGCTGGAAAAGACCACAGAAGCCAGGCGCTGAAACGCCTCTGCTTCGTTGACAATACGGTAGAAGTACAACCACGGAGGTGAATGATGAACCTCAAATCCCTGCTGTTACTGTCGTTCCTCCTCGTCCCCTCCCTCGCCCTCGCAGTCCCAACCCAGATCCCGTACACCGGCCAGCTCACCGAGAGCGGGTCGCCGGTCAACGGCAGCCGGGCGATGACCTTCGTCATCTACGATGCGGCCACCGCCGGAACCGCGCTGTACACCCAAGCCGAACCTGCGGTAGTTGTCTCGAACGGCATCTACCACGTCACGCTCAACTTCGATACCAGCGTGTGGACCGGCGAGGACCGCTGGCTCGGTATCTCGGTCAATGGCGGGGCAGAACTCACGCCCAGAACCAAGATCGGCAGCGTGCCGTATGCG
>SBBC01000019.1 GCA_005239865.1 Candidatus Microgenomatus auricola | reverse complement strand
TGACGTTCAGAAATGTGTGCTCGGACAACGTATCGATTTTTCCTTGTCATTATTGGCTAGATTAGCACTTTCAGGGTGCTAAACTAGTCATGACCCTAAGCAAATTCGGTAGGCATATGGGGATTGCGATGTCATTAACCAATGACGACCTCGAGAAGATCGAGAAAACCCTAGAGCCAAGGTTTCGGGGGATTGAATTTAGGGTACTGGGGATCGAATCCAAGCTGCAGGCGCATGATCGTCAATTCGACTCGGAGCATGAAAAGCTTGACGGTTTAATTCGCACAACTGATGAGTTTCTCCATATCGTCCGTCGGCACGATGATGAGTTCGTAGTGATTCGCGCTCAGCACGAAAAAAATGAGGAACGTGCTCGTGAAGAAGGGCATTGCCTCGGAGGACGAGCTGTCAGTGACGCGCGAGCAGTGAAGTCAGGACGACTTGTGGGTGACGCGCTCACCGCGAAGTTTCAGCCGCTGGAGATTGAACGCCGTATCGCGGACGAATTTCTTTTTGGTCGGGCTGAACCGCCAGACGGTGATTGAGGATGATGTGCCCGGCACGAACGAAACCAAGCCGTTTTCTTCCGGGTAGAGCTTCAGGAACTTGACCATGACGTTCGAGTTGCGTCGAAGACGCGGTGGTTTGAGCGTGCTGATGCTGCGCAGTCCCTTACGGGTGACTTCGTAGACCTGTACCCGGGCAGTGGAATCTTTTGATCCGACGGCCAGGAAGAGCTTGTTCGTCAGCGGGTCGACTCGCAGATCAGCATTGAGCCCCTGCTTGGCGAACCGGGCAAAGGGTTTTTCCAAGGCCAGACGTCGGCCGTGTCGATCGTAAATGGCGATCGCGCCGTTCACTACCTTGGTTTTGGGGATAAAAAAATAGAGCGTTTTTTTCGGTGATGGAAGTTCTACCCGTTTCGCCCAGAGCTTGTCCCGGTACCCACTACCGAACGGCCTGATCGGGGTCCGGCGATTGTTGGCGGTGATCGTGTACGAACCGTTGGCAGCGGTCAGGTCGGTGATCGTGGCTGGCGGAATCGTGTCCTGCCGGGCAGCGTCGTAGAAGAGGAGGCTCATTTCCGTCCAGTCGCCGCCTTCGGGGAATAGCAGCGAGTACGGATCCCACGGCTGGAGACTGTTGGCGAACGCGCCAACCTGGGTGTCCGTCGCGTACCGCGAACCGTAGTTGCCCTTTGAGCCCTGGTTCCAGTAGAACTTAGCACGGTTGAGGAACGAAGCATCACCCGTCAGGCGGTAGGCGATGACCATGGCGTTGATGAAACTGTTGGTTGACTCGGCGTAGGGGATTAGGTTGGTGGGGTTGGCGTTTCGGAACGCGTCGTACGAGAGGTGCAGGACGCTGCCGGGAGTTGGCGAATCAATGACCAGGTCGTCACCGGTAAATCCGGTTACCGGATCGACGCCGAAATCACGGCCGAATTCACCCATCGTGATCAAACGCCCTCGCACGGTTTGATCATTGGTCAGGAGGTAGTAGCGGTAGAGCGCCTCCACGACTGTTGCCATCATGAACGGCGAAACGCTCTTGCCATTGGGGAAGCGCTGGCAGAGCTCCCAAGCCGGATTTTCACACAGATCCTTGAAGTAGAACCCTCGCTCGTCGTACCACGGCGACTCGAGGAAGAAGGGCAGCATCCGGTCGATCCTTTGTTTCCAGCGGGCGTCGTCTGTGACTTCCCACGTTCGGAGGAGGACGAGGAGGCAGCGAGCGGGAAAACGAGCGTTGCCGCCGACGCCTGCGTTGGGAAGCGTTCGCCAATCGAAGTAGAGCGCGCAAACCTCGGCTGTATCAATACCGGCTTGCAACGCGTCGCGGTCGCCGGTCAGGTAGTAGTGGTCGAGGATGCCGCCGTTCCACATGTGACTCGTGCCGGCTTTGCCGTACTTGATGTTGTGCTCGATGTAGTCGGTGTCGTTCTCGGTTAGCGCCGGTTGGATGACGGGCGTTCGGTCGTCGGCGTTGGGACCGTACCAGAAGTTTGACGACGACCCGTTGAAGAAGTATCCGTCGCTCCGGAACGCCCACTCCCACTTCCAGTATCGTGCCCAGGCGCGGAGTCGGTCGAGGTAGAACGGAATTCTGACCCGGCTGAACATGACGACGTTCTGCCAGAGGTCGTCGGATTCAGGGTCGTTCGTGGCGTCCAGCACGGACCAGCTCGGGTAGATGTCCTGGACGCGCGGTCGATCGTGCTCGTAACTCCAAGGGTTGCTAGGTGTCGGCCAGGTCCAGCCCCACTTGGTGTACGCGTTTTTCTCGTCCGTGTAGGTGCCGAAGCGTTGGCTGCCGAAGGCGCCGAGGTCCGAGTACTGTTGTTCTGGCGCCAAGGCAATGAGCGGGTCTTTGAAGACGGTCGTCCGTCTGGTTTTTTCCGTGGCGCTCAAACCAGCGGCAAAATCCAGCTGTACGGTGGCGCCGTGGTACGACAGATCGCCGATGATCATTCCGCCGTTTGTATCAACGTTGAGCGTCTCTTGGACCCGTTCGATCGGAGGTTTCGCGTAGGGAGCGTACTCATCGGAGATCGTCACGCTGGCCGGTAATAGTTCAACTGAGGCGCCGCTGCCAGACGTGACGTTCGACCAGACGGTGTCCCCGGACCGAGCGATCCGGTTGGTCGTGGTTGACGTTCCGACATTCAACTTGGCTGAACTCAACTTGACCCAGCGCTCTTGGGCAGCGAACGAGTTGCGAATCAGGTGTTCGATCTTGACGAATGTCTGCCCGGCGTACCAGGTCAGGCGGGTAGTGTAGGTGAGCAAGGTCGTGCCGCCGTTCTTGTAGCTGCCTTCAACCTTGAGCGTGGCTCGCAGCGGACCCTGGTACTCCCAGGCGACTGTGTCTGGAGTTCCGCGACCGGAAAACTGCTGGCCAGAACCGACGTCATTGACCGTGATGTTGCTGTTGACGGCGGGGAAGACTACTCGCTCTCCATTTTCGAATGCCCCATTGCCATTGCTGTCGAGCCAGACCGTATCGAGGAGGTTGAAATTGGTCTTGCTTAACTGCGTTCGGAACGTTCCAGTCGTGACTGTGATCTGTGAAGCGTCTTCGCTGTACGTCAGCGGTTGGTTGGGTACGACGGTCGGAGTTTGCTCACGCAGAGTCAAGGACCTCGTTTGACCGGTACTGATGGATGTCTGGAAATCCAGCAAAACCCAGGGTGTTTTGAGACCGGGTAACAAGGTGGTTTGGAGCGGAATTTCGGTGGCTCCGTCGAACAGCGCCCAAGCCGCACCGGTCGCGCTGGCAGGAATCGGTACGCCGCTGGTTACTGGCTCGTTCGTCCGTGCGATGTTCGACCATTCGTTGACGGTCAGGGGGATCTCGATACCCGCCGTTTGCGCTGATTGAGAAGAACCCGAGCGGGCATTCATGAACAGGAGGGAAACAAGGCCACCAAGGACGAGCAACTTTACTGTGCGCATACATGCTTAAGTATACTCCTGCTACCCGTAGCTGCAAAGAATTCAAGAGTTCGATATACTCATAAGCATGAAGCTCGCGCTCGTCATTCTCGTCATTATCCTGTTGGGGGTTTGGGCAGCCGCCTATTGGTACATTGGCGCTGATGCGAAATTCCTCTGGGGAGTGATCAAGAGCGGGTTTGAGAAACCGGAGCCAGTCGAGGTGGCGAATTTGAACATAAACGTGAATGACGATCCTTCTCAAACCAGCCAGCCGCGATTTCTCGGGTTCAAGCAAACCGTGATCGCCTCCGGGCTTACCAAGCCGACGCGCATGGCGTTTGAGCCAGGGACACAGGAGCTCTTCGTGAGCGAACTGGGTGGGACGATCTATAGGATTCGCAACAGTTCAAAGCAAGCGGCGGCGTCTGGATTCAACCAACTGCTCGGCATTAGTTTTGATACTCAGCCGGTAATTCGATCCGGTGAGCAGTACACGTCACCACCAATCTCACTGCTCGCGGCGTCACGCGGGACAGTTAGCCGGTTGTGGAATCAAGCTGATGATACGTACGGTCAGCAGGAAGACGTGGTGACCGGACTGCCAGCCGGCCGCCATCAGACCGACTTAGCCCTGATTGGTCCTGATGGGAAACTTTACATCGCCACTGGCTCGCGCTCTGATCGCGGCGAAGGCGGGGTTGATCCAAAAGAGGCGACGATCTTAGTGGCCGATGCCGATGGAAAAAATCTGCGCGTGTTTGCGAAAGGATTGCGCAATCCCTATGGCATGACGTTCCACGCCGGCAAACTTTTTGTTTCGGATAACGGCCAGGACGTGCCAGCCAACGGCGTGCCGGACGAACTCAACATCGTGGAAGGAGGGAAGGACTACGGCTGGGTCGGTTGTTGGGGCGTGGGGCAGGGGCCGGATTGCGCCGGCACGGAATCGCCAGTAGCTTTACTCCAGGAGCACAGTTCAGCCAATGGTTTTGCCTTTTACGACGCTGAACAGTTTCCGGCCGAGTACCGGGGCAATATTTTTATTGCGCTCTGGGGCGCGAACTCTCGCGATCCGGACATTGGCAAGAAAGTGGTACGGATCATTCCGCAAGATTCCGGCCTTTGGAAAACCGAAGATTTTGTGACCGGCCTCGGCAATCCGATTGACGTTAAAGTTGATCCCCGCGACGGATCGCTGCTGGTTTTGGATTTTGGGCGCGGCGAGGTGATCCGCGTATCGGCGACCTACGGCGAAGGATGAAGTCTGGAAGACGGCAGGTGGACTTTGGAATTTGGACCGCGGAATATTGGAAAGGGTAGGAAATGATTCTATTACTTGACAGCACGCGGGGGCATGATCTGCGCGTGGGAATTGTCAACGGGGCATTGAAAACCCTGCGCCGTCATTTTGATCAACCGGCCAGTTCGGAACTGCTGCGGTTGGTGGACGAACTCTTGAAGAATGACACCACGACGGTCCGGCGCGTGACAGGCATTGTCGTGGCGACTGGCCCCGGTCCATTTTCCGCACTCCGGACGGCTTGTGCCCTGGCCAACGCCATGAGTTTTGCCTTGCGTGTGCCAGCCGTCGGCGTGCGCGGTGAACTGACGATGAAGCAATTGGCAGAGCAAGGGAAGAAGAAATTGGAAAAGGCCAAGCTCGGCGTGCCAGCGGTGCCTTTCTACGGCAAACCGCCGAATATTACGAAACCAAAGCGCAGATAAAGTATTTTCGGTTTGCCGACAAGGCGGGCTGAAAGCCCGCGTTGTACGGTTATTTGCCATTTGACGACTGTTTGTCCACATGTTGTAGCGCGTTGACGAGTAGCACCGGGTGGTGTAAAATGGTATAAAAGGGTGAAAAGTGGATAAAGATGGGGATAAATGCCAATTTCTGTGGACAACATAAATTGGCATCCCGAGCCGATGGCGAGGGATCCCTCGTTTAATAAGGATTACCTCGAATCATGTTCATTGGCGAATTTCATCACCTGATTGACGAAAAAGGACGTCTGGCCGTACCCGTGAAATTCCGCGAGGAAATCGGGCGGACCGTGGTCGTGACGCGGGGATTGGACCGATGTCTGTTCATTTACACCCAAACCGAATGGACAAACCTGGCTCAGCGTCTCAGCAAACTCCCGGTCGCAAAAGCGAACACCCGGGCGTTCGCGCGTTTGATGCTGGCCGGGGCGATGGAACTGGAAGTTGATCGGCAGGGACGGGTGATCTTGCCGGACTATCTTCGAAAATACGCCGGTCTCAAGAAACGGGTCGTGATTGCGGGCTTGCTCAACCGCTTGGAAATCTGGGATGGGCTGGCCTGGCAGAAATACCAACTCGGGACAGAGCGAAACGCCGGCGACATCGCCGAAGCGCTCGGTGAACTCGGCGTGTAAACGGCATGGCGATGGCGGGATCTCGACCTGCCCATCATCCCGTGCTCCTCAAGGAAGTTCTCGAGTATCTTGATCCACACCCGGGCGAGCACCTGGTGGATGCCACGGTCGGCGCTGGCGGTCATGCTCGGGCGATCCTCGAGCGAACCGCACCCGATGGGCAGCTCCTCGGGATTGACCTCGACCCCAGAACCTTGCAAGCCGCGCGTGCCGCACTGGCGCAATTCGCGCCACGCCTCACCTTCGTCCACGATTCCTTCGATCATCTCGCAACTATTCTCCATGACCATCATTTCCCTCAACCTCATCATCTTATCGCTGACCTTGGGCTATCGTCTCTGGCACTTGGGGATCCGGCCCGCGGATTTTCTTTCCAACATCTAGACAGCCCGCTCGACATGCGGTTTGACGCCTCCCCCCGTTCGGGCTGGGGGTCGGTCCCGACCGCGGCCGACATTCTCAATGCTGCTCCCGAGAACGAGCTTGAGCGGATCCTCCGTACCTACGGTGAAGAACGACGCAGCCGCTCGATCGCCAAGGCCATCGTTCAAACTCGTCGCCAAAGCCGAATTCGGACAGTCGGCGACCTGACTCGGATTGTCGCACAGGTCAACCGCGGCCGACGCGGGAAAATCCATCCTGCCACCCGCACCTTTCAAGCACTACGTATTGCCGTCAACGACGAGCTCGGTCGACTCGCGCGGTTCCTCCCGCAAGCGGTTGAGGCACTGGCACCGGGCGGACTTCTAGCCGTCATTTCCTTTCACTCACTTGAGGATCGAATCGTCAAGCAGTTTTTCCGGAGGCAGGCGGCCGAGGGCCGAGTGCGCATTCTGACGAAGCATCCCGCCACCCCGAGTTTCGCGGAAGTCACAACCAATCCGCGCTCGCGGAGTGCGAAACTCCGGGTGGCGATGCGAAAACCCACGAACAGCCATGATCAAACGACGAACAGAAAAAACGAAAGCACAATTGGAATTCTGGAAGCGGTTCAGGATTTCTGAGCTGGGTTTACGGATTGTCTGCGGGGTGATTGTCCTGGTCGGCGGTCTGCTCTACATTGTCCTGACGACTAGTGTCGCCACCAGCGGTCTCGAGGTGAAGGATTTAAGCGACCGGCTTGAAGCTCTCGCAACGCAACGATCGGTGCTCCAGGCCGAGGTTGACCGCCTCCAATCGCTCGATCGCCTCGATCGGGTGACGGCCAATCTCGAGCTCGTGCGGGTCTCGAAGGTCGAGTACCTGACGCCGACCGGAAGCGTGGCCACGCGCTAGGGCGTCGGTTCTGGGGCCATGGTTCCATCACGTCGGACGCGAACACCAGGCGACCGGACGAAGCTCCTGGTGGTATGCGCGGGAGTTTTTGTAGTTTTGATCGTCGTCCGGTTGTTCTCCCTCCAGATTCTCCAGCATGGGTTCTACCAGGCGCTGGCCGAAGGACAGCACAGTTTGTACGAGCAACTCTTCCCGACGCGGGGAAAAATTTTTGCGACCGAGCGCGTCAGCCCGCAGCTTTTTCCGCTGGCGACCAACGAGCCCTTACAATTGGTGTACGCCAACCCCTCGCGGATTACGGACGACCCGGCGATCATGGCCGAACGGCTGTCTTCGATTCTTGAGGTCGACCGCGAGACGCTCCGGGAACGGTTGAGTAAGATCGGCGACGTCTATGAACCGCTTAAGCATGCGGTCCGCGAGTCGGAGGTCAAGCAGATTCGGGAACTCGGTTACGCTGGCATCGAATTCAGCGACGAATTGGTGCGGCTCTATCCGGAAGGACGGATCGGCAGTCACGTCCTTGGGTTTTTGGGGTTTGACGGTGATCAACGGAAAGGGCAGTACGGGATTGAAGGCGCATTTGAAGAGGCCCTGGCTGGCGAGGTCGGGCACCTGGCGGCCGAGCGCGACGCCGCCGGACGGTGGATCGCGACGGGCAGCCGATCGATTGAGCCAGCCCGGGACGGCGATGACATTGTCCTGACGATTGATCGGGCGATCCAGCACGAGGTCTGCACGAAACTCGACGCGGCGGTAGAGAAGCACGGCGCAGATAGCGGCAGTGTGGTGGTTCTCGACCCGAAAACCGGGGCTGTCCTGGCGATGTGCGGCCATCCGAATTTCGATCCGAACGAATACGCCAAGACGGAGGATCCGACCGCCTTTGCCAATCCGGCGATCTTCGCGCAGTACGAGCCGGGATCGATCATGAAACCAATGACGATGGCGGCGGCGCTCGATCAAGGCAAGGTGACGCCGAGCACGACCTATACCGACGAGGGGAGCGTTCGCATCGGCAAGTTCACCATCAAGAATTCCGACGGCAAAGCGCATGGCGTCCAGACGATGACACAGGTCCTCGAACAGTCGCTCAACACCGGCGCGATCTTCGCCATGCGGCAGGTCGGTCCAAAGCCGCTCGAGGCCTATCTCCAGAAATTCGGCTTCGGTAAAAAGACTGGGATCGAGCTTCAGGGCGAAGCGGCTGGTGACGTGAGCGCGCTGCGCGATGGCAAGGAGATCTTTGCCGCCACCGCCAGCTACGGTCAGGGAATCACCGTCACGCCGTTACAACTGACGGCCGCCTACGGCGCAATCGCCAATCGCGGCGTCCTGATGAAACCGTACATCGTCAAGGAGATTCTTCACCCCGACGGCACGAAGACCGTCATCCAGCCCACGAAGATTCGCGACGTCATCACGCCGCAAACGGCTACGACGCTCGCCGCCATGCTCGTCAACGTCATCCGCCACGGCCACGGCCAGCGGGCCGGCGTCGAGGGATACTACATCGCTGGCAAGACCGGGACGGCGCAGGTGCCGAAGGATGACGGTCCGGGGTATCAGGAGAATGTCACGATCGGGTCGTTCGGCGGCTTTGGCCCGGTTGACGATCCGGTCTTCGTCATGGTCGTCCGCATTGATCATCCACGTGATGTACAATTTGCTGAATCGAGCGCCGCACCGTTGTTCGGTGAGATCGCTGATTTCATTCTCCGCTACTTCGAAATTCCGCCGCGGGCGATTGACGAGGCTGAATAGATCACGCATCGCCTGCGCCTTGGATTGTTCCCCGACCGCGGTTGGCGTACACTGGAGGTGTTATGAAGCGTTTGGTTGTCGGCCTGCTGCAGTCGCTCACGCAGCAGGTCCTCAAGCGGTATCACCCGCAGATCGTCGGGATCACCGGCTCGTACGGCAAGACAAGCGCCAAGGAGGCGATTGCCGCTGTCTTGGAAGAGGTCTACGTAATTCGGGCCAGCCACAAGAGCTACAACACCGAATTCGGCGTCCCGTTCACGGTGCTCGACGCGAGCGGTGCAACGCCGGTGCGTCAGGCCTGGTCGGCTGTTTGGAACGGCTGGCGGTTGCTGACCAGTAGTCAAACCTACCCGACGATTCTGGTGTTGGAGATGGGGGCTGACCGTCCGGGCGACATCACGCAACTTGTCTCGGTCGCGCCCGTTACCGTCGGCGTGGTGACTGGCATCGGGCCGACGCACCTCCAGCGCTTCGGCTCGGTCGAGGCGGTGTTCGAGGAAAAAGCGCGACTCGTCACCGCGCTCCAGGATCACGGTTGGACGATCTTGAACGGCGACGACCCGCGCGTTCGGACGCTGGCTGAACAGTCACCCGCCCGGGTGGTGAGTTACGGCTTTCAAAGCGGCGTGGCCGTCCGTTGTCTTGATGCCGCACCGGGAAAGAATGACGTCGGACAATGGGGGATGGTCCTGAAGATCGAATTCGGTCATCAGCGGTTTCCGGTTTTTCTGCCCAGCGTAGTCGGTCGACACTCATGCTACGCCGCGCTGGCCGCGGCCGCAGTCGGAGTGGCCTATCACCTGGATTTGATCGAAATCAGTCAGGGGTTGAAAAAATACGAACCACCGGCTGGCCGGATGCGCGTGCTAGCGGGAATCAAGCGCACAATGTTGATTGACGATTCGTATAATTCGTCGCCTGATTCTTGTACTGCGGCGCTCGAAGCACTGCGAGAATTTCCGTGCGAGGGGGCTCGGTACGCGCTGTTAGGGGAGATGGCGGATTTAGGGAGTGCGACTGAAGCGGCGCATCAGGCGATTGGAAAAAAGATGCTCGACGAACAGGTTGAGGTGTTCGTAGCGGTTGGCGAGAAAATGCGTGAGGCGGTCCGTGAAGCCAGGCGGCTCGGCATGAGCGATGATCAGATGTTCACGTTCAATGATCCCACGAGCGCGGCCAGATTCGTGCAGGACCGCTTGCATCCAGGGGACGTCGTGCTCATCAAGGGATCGCAGATCTCACGGATGGAGAAAGCGGTGAAGGAGCTGATGGCCGAACCGGAAAAGGCCGAACAACTTTTAGTGCGCCAAGACGCGTTTTGGCGCAAACGATAACCGCTGGCAACGGCCAAGCGAGTTTTGAAAGGGGGTGAAACGAGTGGAAGATTTCGAACGACCGAGACGACGAGAAGCCGGAGGGGTAGATCAGCGGTCGAGGATGGCCGAGATGATCAAAGGTAAGCTGATTGAAGGAACTTACGACGAGCTGGAGAACGCCCACCTCGACGCAATCGTCATTGACGACGGTCACGGACATCGTTCCGAGCATGTGATTTCACGAGCCGAGGCGGCGGCGATTGAGGAGGCGATCTGGTCGGCTGGCGAAGACCGGACAATTGACACCCTGACCGGACGGATTCTCAACGAGCTCGAGGACGGCGGCTTCGACTTCCACTCGCCTGAACTACCCGAGGTGTCGCTCGTGCGACGGAGCTCCGCCTGATTACGAGCCGAGCTCCGTCAGAGGAGAGAGATCGTCGAGTCCACCGCTCGGCGATTTCTTTTTTAGACCACCAGGTGGCGATAGCGTTGCCGGGTGTGCCGGAGCGCAAAGGGATAGAGGGCTCGTTGGAGGAGGTTGAAGTTGTAGAATGACCGCAGGAGCGGGAACGGGTTGGCCGAGTGGCCGAGTTGGCGGATGACCGTGCGGTAGTCGTGTTGACCAAGCCGTTCCCAGAGGTAGCGGTTGACGACGCCGGCGCGGTTGCGTTGACGGAAACGATGTTGTGCCAGTTTCGTGAACGACGTCCGGGTGATGACGCCTCGGGCGGCCAGCCAGCCCGAGGTCAGGGCGTTGCGGATCCCGAAGCCCCAGAGCAGGTCTTGCAGCCCGGCCGCTTCGCCGACGAATTTCTGTTGGTCGCGCTCCCAGACGTTGTCGAGCACGAAGCTGCCGACGCCGCCGACCTTGCGTCCGTCCACGATGTCGAGGTCAACCAGCCGAGCGCAGATTTGTTTGGCCGCGGCCAAACACGACTCAAGGCGGTTGAGCTGGTCAAACAAAACGGTGCAGAGACAGCCGTAGCCGTTGGTCACAAGGAGGTAGGCGTACCCCTTGTAACCGGCGTCGTCGAGGGCAATGCCGATCGCCAGGTCCGGAAGTTTGGTGGAGAAGACCAGGCCGGCGTCAAGGCCAAAGAGTTTTGTCATGATTGGTCCAGTGGCGACAATGTCCGCTTTGTCCGGCTTGAGCGCGACGCTGAAATTGATATTGACGCCAACCGCGAGCGCTTGTTGCTTCAAGCCCTGGTCGAGCGTCCCCGGCATTGATCCGCGCTTGACCAGGTAGAAGAGCGGGCGCTTGGTCTTGAGTTCTTCTATGAGCGTGCCGTTGGTGACGGTCAGTTCAGAAAACGGTGTGCACTCGAAATTTACCTTTAGGCCCATGGCCGAAAGGTCTGTCAAAACATCAGTACGTTCCGACCAGTTTTCCAGTCCTTGGAGGTCGCCGCTAAACCGGCCGCCCACGTCAGGATGACGTTCAAAAACATTAACTTCGTATCCAGCTTGGGCCAAGGTGATGGCCGCACTCAACCCCGCGGGACCGGCGCCAGCGATTCGAATCATCTGCATAGGTGAAGCATAGCATTGTCGGCCTTTGACGAAAACGGCAGAAGTCTGCGAAAATACCTAGGCCATGAAGCAATCCCAGCTCTTCACTAAGACTCGGAAAGAAACGCCGGCAGACGAAGTCTCGAAGAGCGCGCAACTCTTGATCCGCGCCGGTTTTGTGCATAAGGAACTGGCTGGCGTGTACTCATTCTTGCCTTTGGGCGTGAGGGTGATGAAAAAGATTATCAGGATTATTAAGACTGAAATGGACGCCCTGGGCGGTGTTGAACTGTATCTGTCAGCCTTGCAGGACCCGAGCATTTGGGAAGCCACTGACCGCTGGTCAGACGCGACTGTTGACATTTGGTTTAAGACCAAGCTGAAGAACGATACGGAGTTAGGTTTGGGCCTGACGCATGAAGAACCGCTGACTCGAATCATGAAGGATCACATTTCGTCGTACCGTGATCTGCCGCGCTACGTGTATCAATTTCAGACAAAGTTCCGCAATGAACTGCGCGCCAAGAGCGGCTTGATTCGCACGCGCGAGTTTTTGATGAAGGACCTGTACTCATTTACAGCGACAACCGAGGAATTGGAAGATTTCTACGAGCAGGTGGGCAAAGCGTACGAAAGAATTTGGGACAAGTTTGGGATTGGCGATAAAACATATAAAACGTTTTCTTCTGGCGGCGCGTTTTCCAAATTTAGTCACGAGTACCAGACGGTGTGTGAAGCAGGCGAGGACACTATCTACTTGGCAAAAGACAAGTTCATGGCCGTGAATAAAGAAGTATTCACTGACGAAGTATTGGAGGATTTGAAGAAAAAGAAATCAGAGTTTGAGGAAGTCCGAGCGATTGAGGTCGGAAACATCTTCAAGCTGGGCACGCGTTTTTCCGAGGCGCTGGGCTTGACCTATACGGATGAAGCAGGAAAAACGCACCCCGTGGTCATGGGCAGCTACGGCATTGGTCCGGCCCGGGTGATGGCGACGATTGTTGAGCTGTACCATGATGACAAGGGGATCATCTGGCCAAAGTCGGTGGCGCCGTTTGACGTGCATGTGGTCGAGTTAAATCCCAAGCACCAAGCACCAATTTCCAAACAGGCTGATGAGTTGGTGCAGGAACTTGAACGGCAGGGGATTGAGGTACTGTACGATGACCGCGAGCTGACACCCGGCCAAAAGTTCGCTGACAGCGACCTGATCGGTATCCCGGTGCGGGTGGTGGTGAGTGAGAAGACGGTGAAGGCGGGGAAGTTTGAGGTGAAGGAACGGGGGAGTAGTACCGTGGAGCATGTCACAGCTGCTAGCATCATCAAGGAGGTTACATGAAACCATTTACTCCGCATATCACGAAGCTGCCGAAGCGAACCGTGTTGACCGTCACGACGGTCGGTGATCCAAACAAAGTTACCCAAAGCGCGATGCAGGCGCTCTACGGCACGGCCTATGGCACCAAGTTCAAGGTGTACAAGCCGAAGCGCAAGGTCATGACCATGAGTCCGCCGTCCGCGTTCTGGCCGGATGCAGCGAAAAAGCCGAAGTCAAGATGGACGGCGCACTGGATGCTCGACGTGCCGTCATTCGTGAAGCAGAAGGATTTGTTGCAGAAGAATCCGACGATGGCGGTCAAGGTTAAAACGCTGCCAGCCGCGACTGTAGCCGAAATTCTCCACATCGGTCCGTACAGCGCTGAAAGACCGACGATCAAGAAACTTCACGCGTTCATCAAGGAGCAGAAGCTGGAGATCGCTGGCCCGCACGAGGAAGTGTACCTGTCGCGACCGGGGCCGAAAGCGAAGACCGTCGTTCGTTATGTGGTCAAACCACGATCGGGGGTGAAGCCATGAGATCTCCCGGCAAAACCATTGGCTTCGGTCTGCTCCTCATTCCCATCTGGTTTGTGACGCTGTTTGTGTTATCCATCATCTACCAGAGCGAGCAGCCGATTGATTTTATCAGCGCGAACATTATTGCTGCCGTAGTCATGATGCTGGTGGCGTGGTGGCTTGGACGGAAGCTCAAGCTCGAAACCACCAAAGACGCTGGTCTCGTTGGCATTGTGTGGGTGATTATCGTCGTCGTCATCCTCGGCATCGTGGCTTTCGGGAATCAAACACAGGGAATCGTGTTCGGGAATTGGTCGGTGTACCTGACGTACGTGGGAATTTTCGCCGGCGCGCTGCTGAGCGTTCAGCCACGGAGAGCCTCGCCGCCGGTAACGCCGCCGTCGTGACGCGTTCGTCTCATGCGTAAGCGCCAACAGTGGTCCCGGCGGGTGACGAGGGAGAGCAATGCACTCGATCTCGATGCCGGTGTGTTCACCTGGCAGCAGCCGACACGGATCGCCGCTTCCCTGAAACGCTCGGCCGAACAGAGCCGACGA
>SBBC01000005.1 GCA_005239865.1 Candidatus Microgenomatus auricola | reverse complement strand
TCGATCCACTGCTTGATGGCGCCGAGGTAATTACCAATATGTAATCTGGACGAAGGCCGAATTCCTGAAAGGATACGTTGCTCCATACTACAGTGCTTTCATACCACCCCGTCGCTTCGCGCCACCCCTCCTAATCTTAGGAGGGGAAGACTCGTGGAGGCGCGATGAGGGCCGGATGCCGGACAGGATGCGGGGTTCCATTAATCTATTGTACCACCGTCCTTGAGTGCACTGCCAGCAATGGTTTGTGTTTGCGTTTTTTGATTTTGCAATAAAAAATCGGGAGGTGTGCATGGCGCGACCTCCCGTGGTGCTAGGTTCCGGCTTCGGACCGGAGCTTCTCGACCGCCTTCCGAAGGCGGGGAACTTCGATTCCCTTCCTGTCCTGGCGAAACGGACATCGCCGAGGGTGGCGGCTAGCCGATCCAGTCGGCTGATGACATTCGCCTTCGCCTCAGCCGGGATGACCATCTCGGCCAGGACGTGGCAGCCAAAGCCAATTTGCTCGTTGAACCGCGTGATGTCTTGCGGCTCCCAATCCTCGGGATCGGTGAGGTGGTCGGGGATGAACTCCAACTCGAAGAGGATGACCTCGTGGGCTGGACGTTTCGCTGGCATCAACGCGTCTCCTTATCTGTTCTGATCGGTTGATCGAACACCCATGCTCTTGAGCAGTTCCTCGACTGCTTCCTTCGTCGAGACATCCCTGACGGACCGCCGGCGAAGGGCTTCGTCGAGTTCCTGTCCATGCTTGATGAAGTGGCGCTCCGAGGCGACAAGGAAGGCCGTGGTGATATTCGGCAGCCAGGCCTTGACCTTCTCGGTCAGCGCGTCGAGACCGGCGCCGATTGCTTCCGCTGCTTCCTTCGTTTGCTCGACCCGGTCGTAAGGGCCGAGTTTGCGCAAGGCGTTGGCGACCTCCAACCACTTGTCGGGGTGTTCACGCCGCAGATCGTCCAGTGACTGCTCGACGAGCTGGGGAATGCGACCAAGTACTTCATTTCTGATCAGGGCTTCTAGGGCCTCATCGAAGAAGTCCACGAGCATCCTCCTGTTGGTTGACAGCGACGAGCGCCGCACGGGGTTGGCGAAAACGGAATTTTTTGGATGGAACGAACAGCAGACCTGCAATGCTAGCACCGCTGAAGGTTTTTTGTCAATGATGGGGTGGCGCCGAGGTTGGTAGTACTGCTTTGAGAACTTTGTCCAGGTGAGGAACGGTATCGAACTTCGCGAGGTCTTCCGGTTTGATCCAGGCGTACCCGGTATGCTCGAAATCGAGCGCAATCGTGGGTTGTGATTTTAGCTCGACGAGGACCGGATGGATGATGAAGGTTTTGTTGATGGTGGTGTCGGTGAATTTCTTCGGTGTACCGAGGTGGACAGCCGCGACCTCATTTTCCGCGATTCCCAGTTCTTCGTGAACTTCCTCAAGGGCTTTTTGGCGAAGCGGTTTGAGTTCATCAAGATAGCCGGCGACGGTGTGCCACTTGCCTTTGTAGTCACCGACCCGGTGGCTGCGTTTAAGGAGAAGAATGTTATCCCGGAATTTGACAAAACACGTCAGCACCGGCGCTTCGGTTGCACTGCGGAAGTTAATTCGGCCGTCCGGGAATTTCGGCAGGCGGGCAGCGAAGAATTTGATAGTGGCGAGGGCTTGGGTTTCTGGGTTCATTGCACTTTTAGAGATCCCTCGTCGCTGCGCTCCTCGGGATGTGATGCTTCGCGTCACACCTCAACAATCACTGGCAGAATCATCGGTTGCCGGTTGGTTTTTTGGAAGAGAAACTTCTCGAGCGCAGTGCGGACTTTTTCGCGGAGATGCTGCTCGATCGGCGGGGTGCGTGGTTCGCGGTCAGCGAGCGCGCGTTTGGCCTCGCGCACCATCTCGCTGATCAGCCGACCCTGGTCTTTCATGTGCGTGAAACCGCGGGAGACAATGTCAACCTTCTGAATTTTACCCGAACGCGTGATTTGCGCTATCACTATGACCATGCCGTCGCCGGCCAGTTGCTTGCGGTCGCGCAAGACGATGTGGTTGACGTCGCCGATGCCGAGTCCGTCGACAAAGATGTAATTGATCGGATGGCGCTCGTGCGTGACGTAAGCCTGGCCGTTGAGGAATTCGACGACCTGCCCGTTGTCCGCCAGGAGAACGTGCTTTTCGGGAACCCCCGCTTTCAGGGCGTTTTTCTTGTTCTCAATGAGCGCCGAGTAACTCCCCTCGATCGGCATGAAGTACCGCGGACGGATCCAGGCGATCAGGTCTTTGATGTCGTCGGCCTTGGCGTGACCGCCAGCGTGAATATCGAGGATTTTCGAATCTATGATGTCCGCGCCTTCGCGATACAGACCGTCCTTCAGGCGCTGGACCGAGCGCTCATTGCCCGGGACGACCGACGAGGAGAAGACGATCAGGTCGCCCCGCTCGACGCGCAAGTACTTGTGCTCACGGTTGGCAATGCGCATGAGCACGGCGTTGTCCTCGCCTTGCGCGCCGGTGCAAATGATGACGTAGCGGTTCTTCGGGAGTTTCTTAATCTCGTCCCATGGCAGGATGGTGTGTTGTTTCACGCGGATGTAGCCGAGCTTTTTCCCGATCTCGATGTTGGTTTTCATCGAGTATCCCTCGACCAGGACCTTCCGGTTGTACCGTTCGGCCATGGTCAGAATCTGCTGGATGCGGGACAGCAGCGAGGCGAAGGTGGCGAAGAAGATCCGTCCGCCGGTCTGCAGGAACATCGTCTGGATGTTCTTTTCGACTTCCTCCTCGGACAGCTGGCGCCCGGGCGAACTGGCGTTCGTCGAGTCGCATAAGAGACAGGTGATATTGCGCTTGGCCAGGGCGCGGATGAACTCGACATCAGTCCGGTTCGAGACGTGGGCGCGTTGGTCAATCTTGAAGTCGCCGGTGTGGACGAGCGAGCCGGACGGCGTTTCAATCACCACGCCCAGCGAGCCTGGAATGTTGTGCGACAGCGAGAAGAACTGGACGCGGAACGGTCCGAGGACGAGCCGGTCACGTCCTTTGACAGCCGCCAGCCGGAGCTTTTTCCCGGGTGCGACATCCTCCATTTTTTTCTGGAGCATGGCGCCGGTCAGGTTGCTGGCGTAGATTTGGGGATTGCCGAGCTTCGGGATGAGGTGGGGGACGCCGCCGGTATGATCATAGTGCCCGTGCGTAATGATGACGCCGCGAATCCACCGTTCCTTGCCTTTGAGGTAAGAAACGTCGGGGATGATGTAGTCAACGCCCGGCATGTCCTCCTCGGGCCACTGGAGACCGAGATCAATGATCAGGATGTTCTGCCCGTACTGGACGACCATCGAGTTGCGTCCGCCGGTTTCTTCGTTGCCGCCTAAGGGAATGACGCGGAGGGCGTTACGATGCCCGCTCGGCGGACGCTCACCTTCTTTTGGAAGCGGTTTGGGTCGCCG
Source organism: Candidatus Microgenomatus auricola (assembly GCA_005239865.1). GTDB lineage: Bacteria > Patescibacteriota > Patescibacteriia > SBBC01 > SBBC01 > Microgenomatus_A > Microgenomatus_A auricola_A. The sequence continues at coordinate 15,140 of SBBC01000005.1, read as the reverse complement.
GGTATAGCGCGGGCCGTCCGGCCGGCGTATCCGGGCTTTTGGACGTTTTGACATCACTACCTTTACTTACAGATCCCTCGACCCTTCGGAATGCTCAGGGCTCGGGACGGAGCAGAGCTCCGCCGTAACACAGAAACGGTGTTCTGAATGGAATTATTGAGCTGTGTTCTGATCCGCCCCGCACCGACAAGTCGAGGTGCTGGGGCCAGATCAGTCATGAGAGCATGATTCCCGAGATCAAGATCAGGGGATCACGCGCAAAGGTCAGTGTTTTGCTGACCACTGGGCGCGACGGATGTGGCGTGTATGTACGATGGAGGAGTATATACTGGTTCTAGCTCTTTGTCAAGGCTACCGTCAGAACGTGAACTCAAAAACGGTCATCGGCGAGGTGTTACCGTCGCGGTAGCGCAACCATTTCGGGGTGATCCTGAAGTGTCGAATTTCTGGAAACTTTTCCCATTTTTGGGCATCCGGATTTTTTGAAAAGTATATTTTTTCTAGGCTTCAAGTTCAGCACCGCTCAATTCCTCCGCCCAGCCTTCATACTGGACAGTGATGTTTTCATCCCAACCAATGACGACTGCCACCGACGGATTCTTTTTAAGATTCTGGTATTTTCGGTAAGTGTTGAAGGTGTCAAAGATCAGTTCGAAGTTCTTCGTTTCGGCAAATTCAATGACCGCCGCTTCCGGTTGGTTGTCTGGAGTCACGGTCGACAGCACGCAAATTGTGTGTTTTTTGATGAAGTCTAAAACGAATTGCTTCTTGTCCATTAGGATTGTGGGATTGCTACAAGATTGGTGGGCGAGGAGGCCCCGCACTACTCCTCGCGTTGCTCGTTGAGTGCGGGGTACGGAGTCGGTTCTGTGTCTTGGGCAATTGGTGGGCAAGGAGGGAGTTGAACCCTCACGGTCTTGCGACCACACGGCCCTGAACCGTGCGCGTATGCCAGTTCCGCCACTTGCCCACCAATTGCCCACGCGTCTGCCAGCCTGGTCCCGCACTTGAGCGTCGCTCATAGTTAGGTACGGGATTTCACCACTCGCCCGTGCTTGACAGTTATTTTAGCGCTAATCTGGTTTTTACGTACCATTCCTCAATGCCGGCGAAGCGGTCGGCCGGAATCGTGACGTAGGTTGCGGTGAACCCTTTGACTCGTTTTGCCAACCCGTAGCTATACAGCGGGCTGTAGAGAAAGGCCGCGGCCGCGCCGTCAGCCAGGAGTTTCTGGAAGGCGATGCGCTTCTCGGCCTGCTGCGTCGGGTCATTGGTCGTACGGAGCTCCTCGAGCAGTTTATCCGCGTCTTTGTGATAGAACGTCGTCAGGTTGAGACCGGGGTCCCGTTCCTGTGAGGAATGCCAGAAGGCATACAGGTCGCCGTCCGGCGGAAGGATCTCGCCGTAAAGTAAGGCGTCGAAGTCGCGCGGCTTGATGACCTCTTTCGCAATGCGCGATGGATCAAAGGCCTTGATTTCGACTTTGACGCCAACCGCCCCCCAGTTTTCCTTGACGATCTCGGCCATCGCGATGTCGTCGGGTTGGTCGACCACGGTCAGCGACAACGACAGTTCATCATTGCCCTTCTTCCGTGCGCGCTGTCCCTCGGTCAGTGTCCAGCCGGATTTTTCCAGCGCTTCTCGGGCCGCGGCCGGATCGAAGTCGGGCTGGAGTTTTCCAGCTGACCCGGGGAAATTTGAGGGGAACGGCCCGTCGACGAGCGTCGCCATATGGTCGAGCACCGTGGCGATGATCCGCGGCCGGTCAATCGCCCGGGTCAGGGTGCGCCGGAGTTCGAGGTCCTTGAGCAGCGGGCGTTTACCGTTAAAGAAGATGGCGGTGTATTGCGGCACTTGGAGCTCGACGGTCCGCACCTGTTTGAGTTCGGATCGGATATCGGACGTGATGACGCTCAAGCCCTCGACTTGTTTCGATTTCAGAGCAGCGGCGGCCGAATCGATCTCGGGAAAGATTTTAAAGGTCAGGCGGTCGAGATAGGGTCGTTTCCCGCGGTAACGGTCGTTGCGGATGAGGTGGTACTCTTTGATTATCCCGCTGCTCGAGTCGCGCTTCAGCGAGTCGAAGACGAACGGGCCGGCGCCAACCGGCTTGACGTTGAACTCGATCAGGGCGAAGCTCGGCGGCGGCACATCGCCCCAGATGTGCGCGGGGAGAATGCCGACGGTCAGACGCGAGAGAAAGGCGGCTGATGGTTCAGCTAAGGTGAATTTGACGGTTGTGTCGTCAACGCGCTCGACCTTGACGTTCCGGAATTGGCTGCGGATCGGGCTCTTGTAGAGCGAGTCCTGGATGAGTTCGAAGGTCAGGAGGACGTCATCGACGGTCAGCGGTTCGCCGTCCGACCAGTCAAGGTTGGGGCGGAGACGGACGGTGTAGACTTTCTTGTCTGGACTGATCTCAACCGTTTCAGCCAGATCGGGGACGATCTCCTGGCGCTCGTTCCGCCTCATCAGTCCGGCGTAGAGGAGCCGGATCAGGTCGCGGTCGATATCGTTCGTACTGGCCAGGACGGGATTGAGGTACTGGGGTGTGCCGACCAGCGCTTCGACGACTTCACCGCCCGGGCGAGGGAGAAGGACGACGTTCTTCGCATACAGCCGTGCCCCGAGGAAGATCAGGGTGACGGCGAGCGTCCCCGTGAACAGCCGAAGCAGAAAGCGCTCTTCAGGTGAAAGCACCCGCGGCAGATAGCGGAGTTGACGGAAGTTGGGGAGTCGTGATTTCGCCAGAGCGGTAACGAGCTTCCGTTCCGATTCCCCGGCGGTGTCGTCGTTCTTCCCAGGCGTCCCACCCGATGGTCCCCGACGATATCGGGGAGGGAGTCGTTTGCCGATCCAGGATATAATCTGTGTGATTCGAAACGCCACAGGGACGAGCGCGTTTTTATCGGCGAATGAGGAGTGAGGCGAAGGCCGCACCGAAGAAGAGAATGGCGAAGACGATGGTACCGATGAACAACACTTTTTCCGCGCCGCGCTTCGTTCGGTAGACATTGCCTTCCCCGCCGCCGAAGACGCCGCCCAAACCGGTGCCCTTGCTCTGCAGAAGAATGGCGGTGACGAGGAGAACCGCAAGAACGATCTGGGCGATGGCGAGGATTCTGGTCATGTGATGAAAGTGGCGATGAGAAAAGGCCTTTGATGTAGGCCCGTCAGACACCCTACCACGAATCTCGAACCCCGTCAATTCGTCGTGCGTTTGGCCGCAATCATCCTTTGCAAGCGCTTGACCGCGGCGCCGCTGACCTTCATTTTCGGTTTCCGTCGGCGTTCTCGGCGTTCGGCCTTGGTCAACCATCTTGACGTCCGCATGACTTCATCCTATCATAGATGGCTGTTCGTCATACCAGATACCAGGGAATTTTTCTTGGCCCACTGATACCCTCGCACATGGAGGTGGCGGTCATGCGCAACAGAACGCTCGTCGGATTGCTCATTGTTTGCTCGTACTTCCTCGGTGCGTTCGTCCAAGGAACGATGAAAATCGTCTCCCCCGGAAAAACGGTGCGGCTCGTTAGCGTCGGCCTCGACCCGCACGATGACCGGCAACTGATCTTTACGATCATGACGCCGGACGAGAAGTTCATCGGCCATTTCCGCTTTCCGCGCCGACACTGCGAGTTCACACCCCGGATGGCGCCCTCGACTTTTCGTTTCGTGCCCGAGCCGAGAACGAAGGAGAATCCTTTCGGCGGTCACGTCGAGTACTTCTGCCAAGACGGCACGAGGTCGGCTCCGATTCCCTCGTCACCCCAGCGACCACCAGTCCTACTCCCTTCGCCGGCTACCCCTCAACGCATCATCTACGCCTGCCTCGAGCCCAACACTCGGGGCTTTTATTCTCCTGCGTCGGTCGCGGGCGAAAGACAACCTCCGGCTGGTCGTCAGCGGGACAAATTTCGTGCTGGCATTTTTTATGTGCTGATATACCGCAGATTACAAATGCTCGCGTAGCATGGCGGTACGTTTTTTGCCGATCAGTCGTTCAAGGTCGGCGTCGTTAGCTTGCCGAATTCCTTGGACGCTCCCAAACTTTTTCAGGAGCAAGCGCTTGGTTGAAGGACCGACCCCGGGAATCTCATCCAGCACGGAGGTAAGGGCGGCCATGCCATGCCGCTTCCGGTAGTAGCCTATGGCAAAGTTGTGCGCTTCGTCGCGAATGCGTTGGATGAGGAATAATCCCTCATGGTTTTTTGGTAAGTGGAGTGATTCTCTTTGTCCGGGACGGAAGATTTCCTCTTCGCGCTTGGCCAGTCCAATGGTGGGAATGATGACATTCAACTCGCGGAGAGTCTTGAGCGCGGCGTTGAGCTGTCCCTTGCCGCCGTCGATGATGATAAGCTGAGGCAGCGTCCAGCCTTCAGCCACCGGCCTTCCGCGGTTGATTGCTTGTTGATGGCTGGGAGCTGAAGTTTGGGTATGCGCAAAACGCCGACGCAGAACTTCCTGGAGCATGGCGTAGTCATTGCTGCCGGAAACAGAAGTGATTTTGAATTTTTTGTAGTCGCTTTTTTTTGGCCGCCCTTGCTCGAAGACGATCATCGAGCCGACGGCGCTGGTGCCTTGGATGTTGGAAATGTCGTAGGCCTCGATCCGCCGCGGCGGCTCCGGCAGGAGGAGGGCACGCTGGAGTTCCTGCAACCCGAGTTTTGCCCGCGCTTCCCTTGATAGCCACTCGCGTTGTTTTTGTTCGAGATAATCCTGGGCGTTGCGCTCGGCCAGGGCGACGAGTTTCCGTTTCTTGCCGCGGCTCGGTGCGGCCATGTTGATTTGCAGGGTGCGAGCGATGGTCTTCGGGTCAGGCGGTAACGTTCGGGTGATGATGGTTGAGGGATGGTCAGTTGACTGGCTGTAGTACTGGGTGATGAACGAATGGAGGATGACGTCGTCGGTCAGATGTTCGACGTGTTGGAGGATGATGTTTTGCCGGTTGAGAAGCTTACCGAAACGGATCTGGAAGAGCGTGACGTTCGCCAGATCGGCCAGGCGGGCGAGGCCGATGACATCTTCATTTTCGAGCTTCGGCGATACGACTTTTTGCTCGGCCACCACTTTCTCGATCGCCAGAATGCGGTCGCGGAATCGGGCGGCCTCCTCGAACTTCTTGGTTCGGGCCGCGTCTTGCATCTGCGCCCGGAGCTCGCGCACGGTCTCATCGACATCGCCCGCGAGGAAGCGGATGAGTTTGTGGATGACCTCGCGGTAGCGGGCTTGACTGCCAGGACCGAAGTCGTGACCAAGACAGCGTCCCAGCCGCGCGTCGAAGCAGGGTTTCGACGCTGGCTCTTGGCAGGTGCGGTAGGGGAAAATCCTTTTGAGGAGTTTCAGCGTCTGCTTGACGGCCAAGCCCGAGGTGAATGGTCCGAAGTAGCGGCTGCCGTCCTTGACGATTCTTCGGATCGTGTCAAGGCGCGGGAACTCGTCTTTGAGTGTAATGCGGATGTACTGGTAGTACTTATCGTCGCGGAAGATGACGTTGTAGGGAGGGCGGTACTTCTTGATGAGTGTTGACTCAAGGAGGAAGGCCTCGATTTCCGAATCAACAATGATGTACTCGAGGTCGGTGATCTTGCCGACCATGATCCGCTTGGCTGGGTCGAGTGAATTTGACGGCTGGAAGTAGCTGCGGACGCGGCTGCGGAGCGACTTTGCTTTGCCGACGTAGAGGACATTTTTGCGCTCGTCACGAAAAACGTAGACGCCGGGTTTCGCCGGGAGTTTAGCCAGCGTATTTTTGATGGTCGGCGAGACGTTCACGGCCGAAGTATAGCACGGGCAGATTTGACCTGTGATGGCTCGGGTATGGCCGGGTGTGGCTTGACGAATAAGCGTCAGAGGCGTATACCGCAAGCGACTGCAGTGTTAGCATTTCGGTGACTGGTGGGTTTCAAGAATAAGGATGAACTGAACCTTGAAAACTCAGTTCGGCGAATCGGTGGCCTACGCAATGATCGCTTTCCTGACCGTCGCGTTCTTGATGATTGGCGTGATCGCGAGCGTGATGACACCATCCATCGCGCTGGCGGCAAATGCGCCGGTGATGCTGGCGCTGCTCGCTTGGGCGGAGCGGCGACCATGACGAAGCCGGCTACGGAGGTTCATCGTGGATATGAAGTCAGTGGCACGACCTGGGTTGTTCCTGATCGCGTCCCCACTCATCGTAGTGATGCTGTTGACGCTTTTTCTCTTCGTGCTCATCGCCGCCACGGCGTACACGGTCCTCTATGCCCGGAGCGATAATGAACTTGAGCTCGCCGCCCACGCATGAAACCCAGGAGGTGCGCTTGATAGTCAGCATTGGTGTGCTCATCATCCTGGTCGCTCTCGGCGTGAGTGCGGCAGTCGGGCCTCGATCAATCATCAACCGCCTGCTTCAGCGCCAGCCGCACCGAATCTCACCATAGGAGGAAACATCACCGAGCAGCGTTACTCCGATTGACCGCAACTTCAGTGCATCTTGCTCTGCATCCATGGTGACGCGCAACATGGAGGTCCGCGACCATGAAGCACTTCGAATACCTCGGTCTCGTCGTTGGTTTCCTCGGCTTGGCCAGCGGCATCGGCTACATGGTGTGGTATGCCGGCTTGCCGCGCTGTCCGGTCAATGGTTGCTCCGGACGACTCCGGCACGATCATGACGAACCGGTTTCCGGCGCTGACTACTTCATCGAGTGGAAAACGTGTACGAGATGCGACACCGATTTTTCATTCCGAGTGCCGCACAAGCCCCAGACGCTCAAACTCCTGCGGCGTTTAAGGAGCGGGGATTACGCACCATGATCGGTGCGCGAAGGAGATGCCATGAGTGTATCCGTCGAACCATCGTCCAGCCGGTTGACGGCGGAGAAGTGGAAGTCGCTCATGACCGGACTGCTGATGGGCTTCATTGCCGGCGTGGTCGTCTGCAGCTTGTTCCTTGGCGCCTTCCTCAGCCTGCTGAAGGGCTGAAGGCACGACTCTCGAGACCAAAAGGTCCCGGGGGTCTTTTTTTATGCCCCGTTAGAAGTCTTCCCTGAACCACCTCAACCTATGAATCTCGTTTAGCCCTTTTTGAGGGAACTTCTAACGGGGTTGACCCCGCTTGACAGGGGGTGTATACTGTCTCAGCTTTTTATATCAGCGAAAAAACCGCGTTTTCATGAGGCCAAATAATCAGGACACCATCGTCATCCGCGGGGCGCGGGTCCACAATCTCAAGAATGTCAGCCTTGAGCTGCCGCGGAACACGCTGATCGTGTTTACCGGACTTTCCGGTTCGGGGAAGTCATCCTTGGCGTTCGATACGATCTACGCCGAAGGACAACGGCGGTACGTTGAATCGCTGTCGGCGTACGCGCGGCAGTTCTTGGGTTTGATGGATAAGCCCGACGTTGATCAGATCGAGGGATTGTCGCCGGCAATCTCGATTGACCAGAAGTCAGCCACGCACAATCCACGCTCAACAGTCGGTACGGTGACCGAGATTTACGACTACCTGCGCCTGCTCTACGCGCGGATGGGCGTACCGCACTGTCCGCAGTGCGGGCGGGTGGTGTCGAAGCAAACCGTTGAACAAATTGTCGACCAGATTCAGCACCAACCGGCCGGGACGAAAATCATGATTCTGGCGCCGGTTATTCGCGACCAGAAAGGTGAACACAAGCATCTCTTGAGCGAGGTCCGGAAAGCCGGTTACGTCCGCGTCCGGTTCGACGGCCTGGTCTACACCATCGAAGAAGCCGAGGACTTGAAAGTGGACAAACAGAAGAAGCACCGCGTCGAGGTGGTGGTTGATCGCTTGACCATTGGCGAGGACGCGGACGAGCGTGACGCTGACTCGCAGAAAACGCGTTTGTACGAATCGGTGGAAAATGCACTCAAGCTCGGTGAAGGGCTGGTCATCATCCAGAGGTTGAAGCCGGGGAGCGGCGAGCAGGTCATCCCGGAAGGAGAGGAAATGATGTTCAGTGAACACTTTGCCTGTTCGTACGACGGGATGAACCTGCCGGACCTCGAGCCGCGGACGTTTTCCTTCAACTCGCCGCACGGCGCCTGCCCGGAATGCACCGGCTTGGGAACGCGGCTGGAGGTCGACCCAGACTTGGTCATTCCGAACAAGCGTCTGACCATCGCCGAGGGCGCGATCCGGCCGTGGTCACGGACGAGCTCGAATCAGACGTGGTACCACCGGATTCTTGAGGCGGTAGCGCGCAGGCACGGATTTTCGCTCGACGCGCCAGTTGAGAAGTTGCCGAAGAAGGCGCTCGACATGGTGCTCTTCGGTACCGGCGAGACCACCTATGACGTCAACAACACTTCCGGCATCGGCAAGGTGCGCGAGTTTTTGACGACCTACGAAGGCGTCATTCCGAATCTCATGCGCCGCTACCGGGAAACCGATTCGGAATACATGCGCGCCGAAATCGAACGCTACATGCGTGTTTTCCCCTGCCAGCGGTGCCAGGGGAAGCGGTTGAAACCGGAAGCCCTGTCGGTCACGGTCGGCGGGAAAAACGTGGCCGAGGTAACGGCGTTCACGATCGAGGAGGCGATGGCCTTCTTCGAGCAGCTCGGTGATCCAAAGGCAACCGACGCGGCGCTGCGTCTGACCGAGCGCGAACGGAAAATTTCGCACCAGATTTTGAAGGAAATTCGTAGTCGTTTAACCTTCCTTCACAACGTCGGCCTCGATTACCTGACCATCGACCGCAGCGCGACCACGCTGGCTGGCGGGGAAGCGCAACGGATTCGGCTGGCCACCCAGATCGGCTCGTCGCTCGTCGGGGTGCTGTACATTTTGGATGAACCCTCGATCGGCTTGCACCAACGCGACAACGACAAGCTCATCCAAACACTCAAGCGGCTGCGCGATCTCGGCAACACCGTCATCGTCGTCGAGCATGATCGGAACACTATTCTCGAAGCCGATCAGGTCGTTGACATTGGGCCCGGCGCGGGTGAACACGGCGGGGAGGTTGTGGCGCAGGGCACGCCGGCGGCCATCATGGCGAACCCCGACTCGCTGACGGGAAAATACCTGACGGGCAAGTTGCGGATCGATCCGCCGGTCGCCTATCGACCGGGAAACGGCAAAGCGCTGACCATCAAGGGCGCGACTGCCTATAACCTGAAAAACGTGACCGTCCAGATTCCGCTCGGGAAATTCGTCTGCATTACCGGCGTCTCCGGTTCGGGCAAGTCAACGCTCATCACCGACATCTTGGCTCGCGCGCTGAACCAACATTTCTATAATGCTAAGGACCTGCCGGCCGCGCACAAGGACATTACCGGTCTCGAGCACCTCGATAAGGTGATTGACATTGACCAGTCGCCGATCGGACGGACGCCGCGCTCGAACCCGGCGACCTACACCGGTGTGTTTACCTACATTCGCGACCTCTTCACCCAAGTGCCGGAAGCGAAAATTCGCGGCTACGGCCCGGGACGGTTCTCGTTCAACGTCAAAGGCGGACGGTGCGAGGCCTGCGAAGGCGACGGCGTCGTCCGGATCGAAATGCATTTCCTGCCGGACGTCTACGTGGAATGCGAGGAGTGTAAGGGGCAACGGTACAACTCGCAGGCCCTGGAAATTCTGTATAAAGGGAAAACGATCGCTGACGTTTTAGACATGACGGTTGAGGAAGCGATGCGGTTCTTCGAGCACATCCCGGCGATCCACCAGAAACTCAAAACGCTCTTTGATGTTGGTCTGGGGTACATTCACCTCGGCCAGTCGGCCACCACGCTCTCCGGCGGGGAAGCCCAGCGCGTGAAACTGGCGGCCGAATTGTCTCGACGCGCCACCGGCCGAACATTGTACATTCTTGATGAACCGACGACCGGCCTCCACTTCGATGATGTCAAGCGCCTGCTCGGCGTGGTCAACCAACTGGTGGACAAGGGGAATACGGTCTTGGTCATCGAGCACAACCTCGAGGTCATCAAGTGCGCCGATTGGATTATTGACCTTGGTCCGGAAGGCGGCGACAAAGGCGGGACCGTCGTCACCACCGGCACGCCGGCGCAAGTGGCGCGGGTAACTGGTTCGTACACCGGGCAGTATCTCAAAAAGACCTTTGCCGAAACCCCGAGAAAAAGCAAGATCAGCGCCAAGAAAGCGGTGAAAGTCAAGGCGGCGTAAGCGCATTCGCGGCGGTCTCCCGCCTAGCAAGGCGAAGTCTTATGCGGTAGAGTGAGAATGTCTGGTTTGGCTCTTGTATGAACGACTCTCCCCGCCGCCCGCTCCAACGCTCCATCCTCGCCACTCTCGCCTATTTTGACGTCTTCGATTACCCGCTGCGGGTTGAGGAAATCTGGCGGTGGCTCTATGTCATGAATCCGGACGATCGTTCCGCGGTGGAACGATCAACGCCGGCGGACGTGGAAAACGCTCTTCGGAATGAGGGGATGAGCAAACTGATTGATCGGGCCGGTTCGTTCGTCGCACTTCGCGGCCGGTCGGGGATTGTGGCCACACGAATGGAACGAAAGGTTGGGAGTAAACGGAAGTGGAAACGAGCGCGGTTGGCCGCCAGGATGATGCGGTTCGTGCCGTGGGTGCGGTTTATCGGAGTGGTCAACACGCTGGCGATTGACAATGCCCGACCGGAGAGCGATATTGATTTTTTCGTGGTCGTGCGCCGCGGACGAATGTGGCTGACGCGATTGCTGGTTACGCTGCTGGTGCAGGCACTCGGCATTCGGCGGCATGGAACAAACATCGCGGACCGCGTCTGCTTGAGTTTCTATGTGAGCGACCAGGCCATGAATCTCGAGGCCTGGTCACTTGAACACGACGATCCCTATCTGACGTTTTGGGTGACGCAGGTGGTGCCGCTGTTCGAACGGCCGGGAACGTGGCGACGGTTCAGGGAAGCGAACGCGTGGATCCAAACGCACCTGCCACACGGTTTGGCCGTTGCGCCGACGCCATACTTTGGGGATCTGTGGTTCGCCAAAGCCCTACGAATGCTGCCGGAGATGTTGCTGACCGGCGCGTTCGGCGATGTCGTTGAACGACTGGCTCGTTGGTTGCAGCAGCGAGTGATGGAAGGAAAACGGAAGATGCCCCGACCGCACCCGACCGACGTGGTCGTGAGCGACACGGTGCTGAAATTCCATGAAGCCGACCGACGCGCAGAGTATCGCGAAGCGTTTTTGCGGCGCTTCCGCATGTTGGGGGATCCCGTGATCCCGTTAGAGAGCCCGCCATTCATCCATTCCCAATGAAATGTTCCTATGAATACTTTACAAGCTAACTCTCTAACGGGATGAAGTGCCCACGCTGCGGTACCGAGAACCACACCCCGGAAGTCACCGGCAACAAGTGTTACCACTGCGGTTTTTCGTTGCTCGGAGAAGTGTCGCGCCATGACGTCCGGAGAGCTGTACGGCGACGCTTCGTGATTGGCCTCATGGTACCTTTACTGGTTCTCGTCAGCGCGGGATACTACGCCTGGACGCAGGACTGGTTCGGGTTGTTCAGCCGCAGATTCGTGGCGAGTGATGCCCCGGAACGGATGCCGGTGATCGGCGCCGGCTCGTTGCCGCTGACGGTCGGTGATGCCTCGGGAATCTTTCTCCGAGAGGAATCATGGAGCGTTGACGCGATGGTCGTGGCGCCGGCGAAGTTCGAAACCGGCACGCTGGGAGCACTGGCGCCATATCACATCCTGCTTGCCTGGGGACCGGCTGGCCAGTACCAACCGAACAGCTTCAAGACTGAATTCGACGAACGTAACGCACGCATCATCTCACAAGATCCAGCCATTGACACAACCGCGCTAACCGAGTTCTTCGGCGTGGCCCAGATTCTGGCGACCGGCGGCACGCTCGAGGAGCGGGTGTCGAAAATGAGCGTGGGCGCGAAGGTTCGTCTGACCGGCTACCTGGTTTCCGGAACAGTTGAGGGCGAACGCATCCTGCCAGTCGTGCCCGGCAGTGCGGACGGCAGCGTCGCTTCGTACCTTCTCGAAATCACCGGTTTCGAACGGCTCTAGCTGACGCCCTACACAGCCCGGTCCCCGACCGCGCGGACGGGCACTTGACATTGTTTCGCGGGTTGTTAAAATGTGGATAGTTAGCACTCGATGTAGTAGAGTGCTAATATCAAAACCTTATGAAACTTAGTAGATAAGGGAGATTTTCAGCGATGATGAAACTCAAACCGCTGGCCGATCACGTCCTCGTAAAACTAAGCGCCGAGGCCAAAATGACGAAATCCGGGATTGTCCTGCCGGACACCGCCGAAAAGGACGAACTCGAACAGGGCGAGGTGATCGCCGTCGGTCCGGGGAAAATGCTGGAGAACGGAACGCGGGCCGCCATGTCCATCAAGATCGGCGACCGCGTCATTTTGAAGAAGTACGGTCCGGACAAAGTCAAGATCGAAGGCACCGAGTACATGGTCGCGGAGGAGAGCGATATTATTGCGGTGATTGGGTAACGAATTAAGAATCACGAAGTACGAAGTACCGAGAAAGGAGTTAGATAACGTATGGCTAAGCAAATTCTGTTTGACGAACAGGCGCGACAAGCGTTGAAGCGCGGAGTGGACAAACTGGCCAATGCCGTGAAAATCACGCTCGGTCCGAAAGGACGGAACGTAGTGCTGGACAAAGGGTTCGGGAGCCCAACGATCACGAACGACGGCGTGACGATTGCCAAGGAGGTTGAGTTGGAGGATAAGTTTGAAAATCTCGGCGCGCAGCTGGTGCAGGAAGTCGCCTCAAAGACCAATGACGTGGCTGGCGACGGCACGACCACCGCCACCCTGCTGGCCCAGACCATAATTGACGAGGGTCTGCGAAATGTTTCCGCCGGCGCGAACCCGATGGCGATCCGCCGCGGACTGATGAAGGGAGCTACGACGATCGTCGAGGAGCTGAAGAATCTCTCGAAGCCAGTGAAAACGACCGAGGAGATCGCGCAAGTCGCCTCGATCTCGGCCCAGGATCCGGAAGTCGGAAAGGCGATTGCCACGGTCATGGATCGCTTCGAGAACAAGGGCGACGCGGTGGTGACGGTTGAGGAATCGCAGACCTTCGGGTTGGAGCATGAAGTGGTTGAAGGCCTACAGTTCGACAAGGGTTACGTCTCGCCGTACATGGTCACGAACCCCGACCGCATGGAGGCAATCCATGAGGACGTCTACATCCTCGTGACGGACAAGAAGGTTTCAGCAGTGTCCGAAGTCCTGCCGCTCCTCGAGAATCTCGCGCGTCAGGGGAAGAAAGAACTCGTCGTGATCGCTGACGAAATTGAGGGCGAGGCGCTGGCGATGTTCGTCGTGAACAAGATCCGCGGAACGTTTAACGTCCTCGGCGTGAAAGCCCCGGCCTTCGGTGACCGACGGAAGGAGATGCTGAAGGACATCGCCACCGTGACCGGTGCGACGGTCATCTCCGAGGACCTTGGGAAGAAGCTCGAGGACGCGAAGGTCGAAGACCTCGGTTCGGCGCGAAAGGTGATCGCGACGAAGGAGACGACGACCATTGTCGAGGGGAAGGGCGACAAACCGGAGGTCGAAGCCCGTATCGCCGAGATCCGGAACGAACTCAAGACCACGAAGTCCGACTTCGACAAGGAGAAGCTCCAAGAACGGCTGGCGAAACTCTCCGGCGGCGTCGCCATCCTCAAGGTCGGTGCGGCGACCGAGACCGAACTCAAGGAGAAGAAGCACCGCATCGAAGACGCCGTCCTCGCCACCAAGGCCGCCATCGAGGAAGGCATCGTCCCCGGCGGCGGCGTCGCCTTGCTCCGGGCCATGGAGACACTCGCCAGGATCAAGACGGATGACGACGAAGAAAAAATCGCGCTCGGCATTCTCACCCGAGCCCTCGAGGCGCCGACGCGCCAGATTGCGGCCAATGCCGGCAAGGAAGGCGCGGTCATCGTCGAACACGTCAAGAAGCTGAAGGGCAACCACGGCTACAACGCCGAGACGGACAAGTTCGAAGACCTCATTTCCGCCGGGATCGTTGATCCGACGAAGGTGACGCGGTCAGCTCTCCAGAACGCAGTTTCCATCGCGGCCATGCTTCTCACGACCGAAGCAGCCGTCACGGACAAGCCAGAGAAGGAAGAAAAATCTATGCCGAGCCCAGGTATGGGCGGCGGCATGGATATGGGGATGTAAAGGGGCTCGGCGAGGCAACCTACCCCCGCACTTGATGCGGGGTCGTCCGATACCACTCCTTCCATTTACGGTGTCGCGCCTTGCGCCTCCGCCGAAGTGTCGAGCGGAGCGAGACATCTCCAAGCCTTATCCGGTATGGAGATCACTCGTTGACACTCGGGACTACGTCGTCGGTGCTGCGGATGCGACATTAATATCGAACCCTAAAGGGTTCGATGAGGACGTTTCGACAGAGCGCGACCGAAGGTCGCGCTTGTGGGGCTATTGAAACGTAACACCCCCTGCCAAATGGAATATGTCAAATGTTTGCGCGGCGAAATACCGCGCCACTTAAACAACTTTTTGAGTTGACAGAATAATATAAAAGTGGTATGATGTCTTCATAACATGGATCAACAAGTGACGACTAGGACTGCATCAATTGTTCAGCAGGTTAAAGAAAAGCTGAAGCTCGGCGTGCTCGCGCCAGTTTTTTTTATTGCAGTTGGCGTTGGATTTGTGGCGGTCGGCGGATACCTGGCTGTCTCCACGCTCATGCCGAAGCTGCCCCAGCCGATTGTGCTGAAGGAGGGCGAGTACGTTCGGGGTGAAGTCTTAGTGAAGTTCAAACCGAGAGCAAAGCCAGACGCGGTCATCAAGAAGATTCTCAGCAAGACACAAACCGTCTACCGGAATACGCAGTCCGGAAAAATCGTCGGGAAGTTCGATCCTGAAGTGAAGAACAATCCGAAGCAATATACGGCGCAAACGCTTCGCCTGACTCCGAAGCGGACGGCCAGAGTATTTTCGACATCGAAGATATCAGACGACGTGAAAAAAGAAATTTCCCACCGCTCAGGAGTCATAAGAGATCCCGAAAAAATTGCGGCAGACATCGGTTTAGACCGATGGTATATTATTCAAGTCAATGAACAAACTGCGGACGTGGCCGCACTGATTCAGGGTTTTCGAGCAGATAAAAGAAACGTCGAGACCGCCGAAGCAGACGGCATTGGCAGTCCGC
>SBBC01000056.1 GCA_005239865.1 Candidatus Microgenomatus auricola | reverse complement strand
GTCGAAGTTGAATTAGGTACGGCCGGAATAAACAGCGAGATCTCTGCAGTTGCACTGTCGGTATTCGGTAGAAACCCCGGAAGTAACTTTTGGTATCCACCACAGGTAAGATCGGGAGAGAATTCGTCGAGCGAGCCGGTCACCACGCCACCATCACTGGAACGAACCGCCATCATTCGGCTGTCAAAAATCGCAGAATTGTCTTCGCGAAATTTCGCGGCTGGCTCATCCGGACCGAGGTCGCGTAAGGTGGCTGCAAACGCGCCGCTCCAGCCGCGACAGGTCGAGGGGTTGAGTAAGAGCTCGACGGTTGACTGGCTTTCGGCAAACATCTGTGACTGAACCGAAAGCAGCATGATCGTAAAAACAAGCACCGCGCTCGAGAATTTGAGCGCCGGCGTTTTTGTCAGGGCTCGCGCCCTGGTTACCCCACTCTGCCAACGCGCCGCCATCACCACACCCATGACGCCTCGGGTTGGTCGGCGTCGCTGCCAGAGTGCCATGACCTCGTCTTTCCGAAATCGCCGGTCGCGCCGTCGGCCGACGCGAACTGCCCGGAGGTATCCTGAACGGTCCCACAGTCGTAAGGTATTTGGGTGGACCGAGAGTGCTGCGGCGGCTTGACGAAGCGACAACAACATTGGCAGGGTCGGCCAGCCCGGCCGCGGCGCGTCGTCAAAACGAAGAAACGGCCAGCGCGGTGTTAGCCGAGTACGTCGCTTGCGTGAACGAACATCATTTTTCATTCCAGATTGGTTTCCTCTTTGTGTTACCGATTTAAAAAACTACTACCATCATACCAGATTTTTCTGCGTTTGTCAACAAAATCTGTTGGTAGGTTGTTCGATTTTGACGGCTAAGTCCGGTCAAAAAACTTGAGGTCAGCGCGCGACCGGATGCGGCCTGATTTTAAAACATACTCGTAGCGAAAAATCGAACGGAGTTCGGCCCGGGTGAGATGACGAAACCGGTTCAAGGTTTTGACTTGGCTCTTGTGTGCGGCGATGGCGCGGAGTTTTTTTCCGACGTATGGTGAGATGTCGAGCTTGATATAGCGTTGTCCCGTGGCCAGGTGATACCCGACCTTCCGTCGGGCGCCGTTGGGAAATCCGAACATGCACAAGCGAACCCGCGAGGTTGCGTGGGAAGAGTTCCAGCGCCGAACGGCGGCGCGCGCGATCCTTGAAATCATCCGGTGGTCACGATGCTTGGTCACACCGTCCGGCGTGAAGGTAAAAACCGCGGCCGGACAGTAGCGTTTAATGAAAACCGCTGCCCGATGGAGGAGCGTGGTCGGTGCAATCCGATCAAGTTTGCCGTCAGGATAGTCCAAGACATGGATTTTTGCGATGCCGAGAATCCGTGACGACCGGCCCAATTCCCGTTTCCGCATCGTCTTTAAGGCCGTGGCAGACAACCGGCGCGATCCCGCCTGCGTTGACGCTTCGCCGCCAGTGAAAGTCACGAGGACGACCCGTGCACCAGCCGCGACGAGCGCTGCGATCGTCCCGCCGCAGACGAACGACTCGTCATCGGGGTGAGCGAACAGACACACCACGGTCAAACGGTTCATACCAGTTGTCTGTAGACCGCCTCCACCTCGTCAGTGATCCGTTGCCAATCGTAGCGCTGCGCAGTTTCGCGTCCCCTCCTCGCCATGTCCCCCCGTCGTTCGTAATCGTTCGCCAACTGGATGATTTTTTCCGCAATCGATTGCGGGTCACGCGGGCGGCAAAACAAACCCTCCTGGCCTCCGGTCATGACATGGCGGTAACCGGGAATGTCCGAAGCCACGATCGGTAAGCCCGAGGCCATGGCCTCGAGCAAAACCACGCCGAAACTCTCGTTGCCGGTAGCCGGCGAACAGTAAACATCTGCCGAACGGTAGTACCGTGGTAGGTCTTCGGGCGCGGCAAAACCGGCGAACTCAACCCGGTGTTGCAAGCTCACGGGAATGTGGGCGTGGTAGTACTTCCGCATCCAACCCGAGCCAACCACCAGCAGACGATAACGCTCGAGTTGTTTTTCAAGGAAAGGCAAAGCGGCAAAAAGGTACTTAGCTCCTTTGCGCGGATCCATTCGGCCGACAAAGAGTATGGTCAACGTTCCGTCCCGGTACTCGGGAAAAGGCTGGACCGCGGGTGAGAAACGGCTGGTATCAACGCCATTGGGAATGATGGCGATCGGGAGCTTCGGGTAGTAGCGATGGACCACCTGGGCGGCGCTCGGGGAGACAGCGAGATGACGCTGGATACTCCCGACCGCTTCATCAAACACCCGGCGCCACAGGCGGAAGACGATGTCACTCGCAACGTGGCGGTTGCGAAAAGCGTGGTGGGTCCCGACTTTTGCCGTCCGCATTGACCGGGCGGCGATCAACGGCAGTCCTGGATCAACCGGCGCTTGGATATGCACGATATCAAAGCGTTCACGCTCCTCAACCCGCCGCAAGAAATGGCCGAGCCGCCAGCCCACGGTCACGTGCTGGTTCGCCCCATTCGCGGTCAGCGGGATTTGGATCCCGTGACGCAGAACGCGCAGGCCCCGGTCGTCAGATTGACGGACGGAGCCGGTGATGACCGTCACGCTGTGCCCGCGCCGCTGGAGCTCTCGGGCTAAATGCCAAACGTGCTCGGTCACGCCACCGAGCATAGGATAGTACGACTGCGTGACCACGCCAATCTTCATCGGGCAAACAGGTTGGTCGGTCTAGAACCCGAGGGCGACGGTCGTTGGTGAGGTTGGACTGCCGACGGCCAAGGAAAAATCCCGCGCTTCGTCCGGCACGGTGAACCAGACATACCCGCCATCAACGCCGGCGCGGTTGGAAATACTAAGTTCGGTCGGTCCGACCAAGGGCGCGGTTCCGTAGGCCAGCCGGAATTCGTTTGCCGCCCAACTTAACGGATCGGTTGTCGGTGGCTGATCAAAGGGCTTCAGGAACAAGACCACGAACTTCAAACCCTCGCCGGCCTGTTTCCGCCGAAACGCATCGGTTTGTAAGGCCGTGGAAATCGTAAATACCGTATCATGAGCCGTCAAGGTTTTGTTGACGACGACGTCCCCGGTCGTCACCGGCGTCGTCGCCACGCTCGTCCGATTGGAATTTTCTGTCACGATCGGTATCGGCGTCAGATCCGAGGAGTTCGCGTTGCGATTCCGGAAGTATGAGAATCCGCCGTACGCCAACGCGCCGAGTCCCAACATGACGACGATCGTCAAGATAACATTTCGCGTGTTCATGAATTTACTAAGTCACTCATCGGCCAGTCAAGGGAAGTACCGCCAAGGGGATTCGAACCCCTGTTACCAGGATGAGAACCTGGCGTCCTAGACCGGGCTAGACGATGGCGGCATGCATGAATATCAACACTCTTTGCGAGGCCCCAAACTCAAGTCGTTGCCAGCGTAGCAAAAAGGACTGATTCAATCAAGTCACGCCATCGCTCGTTCTCTCGGCGGACTATTTTCGACTGACGCTCGAGAGGGCAATCGCGGCGAGGAAAGAAACAATTGCCATCTCCAAATAGAACGAGGCGCTCAAGTACAACTGCTGTCCCGAGACCTCCGTAAAGAAACCGAAGACCGCCATCACCAGACCGAACCAATAGTAGACCTGGCTGAGCAGAGAATTGTTGAAGTGGAACATACGCTTTTTGTCTCACCCCCTTTCTTGTGGAAAAGTTCTGATGGCTTTTTTACGACGGCTGCTCAAGCGTTTCGACCAACCCGAATCGCCTGTTCAACGTAGCGGTTCGAGTACCCCCATTCATTATCGTACCAAGCGACGACTTTGACCAGATCCCCGTCCACCACCTTAGTCAACAAGAGATCAACGATGGCCGAGTGTGGATCCCGGAGGAAGTCACTGGACACCAGTGGCTCGTTGGTCACGGCCAAGATACCGCGCCAGCGTCTCTGCCGGGCCGCCTTTCGGAAGGCCGCGTTGACCGCCGTGACCGTGGTTGGCTTTTTGGTCAAGAAGGTAAAATCAGTGACTGACACGCAAGGCGTCGGCACGCGGAAAGCAAAGCCGTCGAATTTCCCCTCAAGTTCGGGAATGGTCTCGGTGGTTGAAATGGCCGCGCCGGAGGTCGTCGGTACGATGTTGATCGAGGCGGCGCGGGCGCGCCGAAGATCCGGGTGCAGCGGCGGCACCGGACCGTCAACCAGGTTCTGTTCGGCGGTAAACGAATGGACCGTTGTCATCATCGCCTTTTTAAGGCCGAACGCCTCAACCATCACCTGCGTCACCGGGGCGACGCAGTTGGTGGTACAGGAGGAGTTGGAAAAAACCTGTTCGCCGTGATCCTGTCGTTCGTTGACCCCGAGGATAAAGGTTTTGATATCGCCCGCGCCCTTAACCGGGGCCGACACGATCACCCGCTTGGCACCGGCTTTGAGGTGAACGTGAGCCGTCCCGTTCTTCACGAACCGGCCGGTTGACTCCAAGACCACGTCAATCTTCAATTTTTTCCAGGGGAGTTTCGACGGTTCCGGCTGGCTCAAGAAGCGAATCGTTTTTCCGTCAACGATCAAATTTCCCGCCCTGACCTTGACCGCATGATCCCAGCGACCGTAGACGGAATCGTACTCTAACAGGTGGGCCATGATTTCCACGCGACCGAGATCGTTGACCGCTACCACCTGAAGTTCCGGCTTGGTCACGGCGATTTTGAAGGTGTTTCGGCCGATTCTCCCAAACCCGTTGATGGCGAGACGAATTGGCGGAGTCATAAGCGGTGTCTCCTTTCGTTCATACTGATGAGTCTGGTTTGAAGGGAAAACCAGCGGCCGCTTCGTTCGCACCGAAGTCCTTGAGTTTCATGATTACGAGCTCCCGCACCGCATCGATCGAGGGCTCGAGTAGAACGCGCGGATCGTACTCCTGTTCATGGACCTTGAGCGTGCTGCGAAGCCGGCGCGTAAACGTGAGTTCAACCTCGGTCACGATGTTGATGACGCGAACGCCCCGCTCGATCGCCGAACGCACCTCGTCCCGTTTTAGTCCGGAGGCGCCGTGAAGGACGAGGGGGAGGCGCGGCAAACGTCGGTGGATATCCTCGAGCCGTCCGAGGTCAAGCGGCGGCGCGCCGTGTTCGAGTTTCGCAATGCCGTAAACATTGCCGACCGCGACCGCTAAACTGTCGACGCCGGTGGCTTTCGCGAACCGTTCCGCCTCGGCCGGATCAGTCATGTACTTTTCTCGATAGAGAGCTGCGAGGCTATCGTCCGCCCGCTTGAGTTGTCCGATCTCGCCTTGGGCCAGGACCTGGTGCTTATGGGCATACTCAACGGCTTGTTTCGTGAGGGTCACGTTTTCGTCGTACGGCACGTCCGAGGCGTCAATCATGATCGAAGAAAAACCAGCATGGATGCACTCCGCAATCGAACGAAAGCTCTTACCATGATCGAGATGAAGCGCCACGGGCACGTTGACCGCCGCGTTCTTGGCAATGGTTTCAACGATGTGGGTGATTGGTTTCAAGCCGGCGTACTCGATCGTCGTTTCGGTGACCTGGATGATGACCGGCGCACGCGCATCAACTGCGCCGCGGATGATGCCGAGCGTCATCTCGAGATTGACCGTATTGAAGGCGCCGACGGCATAGCCGTTCTTGGTCGCATGATCAATTAGCTCGCGGACAGTGACTAACATACGAATTTAGGAAAGTCTCTTGATTAAAGCGGAAAAGGTGATGGCATTGATGCTGGCGCCGCCGACGAGGACTCCCTGGAGGTGCTCCCCGTTGACAAAGGTGGAGACATTATCCGGCCTGACGCTGCCGCCGTAGAGTACCCGCGTCGTGGTATTGACGACCCGTTCGCCGAAGACATCGGTCAGCGCCTGTCGAATCGCCGCCGCCATGTCGTGAGCGTCGGCCGGCTCAGCCGGGTGGTCTGTGCCAATTGCCCAGATCGGTTCATAGGCAACGACGAGTTCCGTCCCATGCCGCGGTGGCGGAACGTTACTCAAGGCGACCTGAAGTTGCCGCTCTACAACATGATGCTGACGGTTGGCTTGCCGCTCTTCGCGCGATTCGCCGACGCAGACAATCGGCGAGAGTCCGAGTCCGAGTGCCGCCAGGACCTTGCGGTTGACCATGGCGTCGGTTTCGCCGAGTTCGCGCCGGCGTTCCGAGTGACCGACGATCACGTACCGGCAGGCGAGTGACCGGAGATCGCGAGCTGACACTTCGCCGGTGTAGGCTCCAGACTCGGCCCAGAAGAGATCCTGTGCTCCGAGCGCGATGCTCGACCGCTCCAGAACTTTGGCGACGGCTGGAAGCGCCGGAAAGCTCGGACAGACCACCGTTTCAACGGCGGCTGGTCGTCGTCCGACAACCAGCGCCTTCGCGAGCTCAACCGCCTCAAGCGTCAGAAGTTCCATCTTCCAGTTGCCCACGACCAACCGCCGCGGCTGGCCGCGCTGCCCCACGCTTGACCGCGATCGACGTTTGCTCGTGGCTCTCAATGAACGTCTCACATAATAAAGTATAGCAAATCGAATGCCCTTGTCCCGTCAGGTCGTCATATCTTTGGGCGATTCACTCGTATCGGCGCTGGTCCTCGTTGTCTCGGCCGAAACGTGGGTGCTCGCTTCGGTCGGCGGCTGCGCCGGCGGTGACGGACGGAGAATCTGTTCGAGTCGTTGATCGCTGTGCAGCTGTTCGTATTCCGGGAGTTCGCGGACGTCGCGCAACCCAAGATGACGGAGAAAATCGAAGGAAATTTCATAGACCGTCGCCATCCGCTCCCGCTCTTCGCGGCCCGAGATCAGTCCCCGAATCAGGAGATGACGGAGGATCAAAGCACAATTCACGCCACGAATCATATCAATTTCTGCCTTTGGCAGCGGGCCGCGGTAGGCGATGATCGTCAGCGTCTCTAACGCGGGACGGGTCAGCTCACCGCTCCGTTCTTCCTTGAGAAAATCGGCGACGACTTTCGCGTTCAGCGCGCTCGTGACCAGCTGGATGCTGCCAGCATGCTGGGCCAGCTGAATGCCGCGCTGCTCGGTGTTATATTCCTTCTTCAATTCTTCGACCGCGGCTTTCACCTCGCCTACCTCCACCCCCAAGAGTTCGGCCATCTTCCGGAAACTCATCGGTCGCGACGCCACAAACAGCAAGCTCTCGATTTTGCCGGCCAGGTTCATGATGGCCCCTCGCTGACCGGTTCGATGCGAATATCAGAAAAATTGCGTTCCTGCACGACGACGGCGTTCCGCTGTTTGACGAGCTCGAGCAGGGCCAGGAAGGTGACGATGATGTCCATCCGTGAGGTGGCGCGTTCGAGGACTTGTCGGAAATTCACGACGCTGTGTACTCGCAGCAACCGACGGATCGATTCGATTTTCTCCTGGAGCGAGATTGCTCGAGCGATGGTGGCTTGTGGTACCCACGCAATCGGTTCAAGTTTTTCCAGGACCTGCTTCAAGACCTCGCGCAGGACGGAAAACTCCAGCCGCGCTGGAGGCGCGAACAGCGGCTCGAGGGTGGCCGGATGCTCCCGCCCGAACATCACACGCTTCTTCCGATACAGCTTCCGGATAATCTCGGCGGCGTGGACAAAGGTCTGATAAAGCTTCAACTGCTCTTCCAAGCTCGGTCCCTCTTCTTCGGAGAGGTCGAGGTTCGGAAGGAGGATTTTCGACTTGATGAACAGTAATTTCGCCGCGATCACCAGAAAATCTGCGAGTTCTTCCGGATGAACCCGCTCGACGTGTTCCAGCGATCCGAGGTACTGGTCAGTCACCTCGGCTAGCGCGACGGTTGAAATGTCGAGCTGGTTCTGCTCGGTTAATTGCAGCAAAAGATCAAGCGGACCCTCGAACGCTTTGACGCGGACATGAATCATTTCGCTTTCGGTTCCTTTGACGATGCCGCTGGTTTGACTTGCAATTTTAAGTCCGCCTTGGCGCCGAACGAACCGGTCTTCGGCTGCTCGAGGTTTAGAAAATCCTTGACCTTCATCCGAATCGAGTGCTCGAAACTCCCGCTCCCGAACAAGGCGTCCTTCGCCTTGAGTAGGCCGTTTTCCACGACCACGCCGAGTTTGTGTAAACTTCCGAACGGCGTAATCGCTCCGGGCTTGACGTTCATTTCTTTCACCATATCCTGTTCCTTCGCAATCTTCACCTGGTTGGCGCCGAGAATCTTCTTGAGTTTGGCCAGGTCCAAACGGTCGCTGGCGCGCAGGACCACCAAGTGATACGCCTGGTCCGCTTTCACCAGGAGCGTTTTCGCGATCTCCTCGAGTTTTGTCCGCAGGGTCTGACCGAGGTCGTAGGCAGTGAAGACCGTTTTGTGCGGAACGATCTCGTGCTTGACCTTGGCGCGCTTGAGATAGTTCACGACTTTGGTTGGTAAGGCCATAGAGCCTCCTTCTTATTATGAATGATGACGTTTGATGCGACGGTTGAGCGGCAGGGAGAGTTGTTCGCCCAGGAGCTTCCGCGCGAGCTTCCGTCCGTTCGGCGTGAGCTTAATCTCGACGATGAACCATTTCTTCGGTGTTCGTCGCCCGAAGCCAATCAGCAATCCCTTGTCAATCAAGCGTTCAAGTGATTTCGTGACTACGTCCTGAACGTCCTTCGGCTGCTTCGGCATGTTCTTGTAAAAGGCGTGAACCGATTTTCGCGGCAGGCGGGTGGTCCGCCGGGTATAGCATTCGACCAGCGCGAACCGCTGAAGTCCGGAAAGCTTCATGGCGCTACCTTTCGAACGTCGATATGGACGTCGTGGAGTTGCGCTTTTGGGAGTTCGCTTGGTGCGCCCATCATCAGGTCACGCCCATCGCTCGTCTTGGGGAAGGCAATCACCTCACGTATGTTTGGCTCGTGCGCCAGCACCGCAATCAGACGATCGATGCCGAGGGCGATGCCGCCGTGCGGAGGCGCGCCAAAGGACAGGGCTTCGAGCAAGTGTCCAAAACGCTCCTCCACCTCGTCCGCCGAGAGTTTCAGAATCTTGAAGATTTTCTGCTGGAGTTCCGGCCGGTGATTCCTGATCGAACCGCCGCCGATTTCGTAGCCGTTGAGCACGAGGTCGTACTGCTTGGCTTTGGCTTTGACTGGATCGCGATCAAGCATCGCGATATCTTCATCCTTGGGACTCGTAAAAAGGTGATGCGTGGGGACCAGCCGCTGCTCCTCGGCGGAGAATTCAAACAACGGGAAGTCAATCACGAAGGCGAAGGCCAGCTCGTCTGGGTCGTTCGTGTTTTGACGAAGGTCTGGTTTGTCCGTGCCGTACTTCTTGATGGCCTCGGCGTAAGGGACGCGCGGCCAGGGCCGCGCCGTAATCTTCGCTGCCGGTGCGACCGCCGGAAGAAGCGTGGTCAGCAAATCCTCAACCACAGCCAGGACGTCGTCCTCGTCGACAAAACTCATTTCCACATCGAGTTGCGTAAACTCCGGTTGCCGGTCGCCGCGCGTGTCTTCGTCACGAAAGCAGCGGGCGATTTGAAAATACCGCTCGACACCGGCGATCATCAGGAGCTGCTTGAATTGCTGCGGGCTCTGCGGCAGGGTGTAAAACTTTCCCGGAAACTGTCGCGCCGGCACAATGTACTCCCGCGCCCCCTCGGGCGTCCCTTTCGTCAGATAGGGCGTTTCAACTTCGAGAAAGTCGCGGGCTGACAGGTACTCGCGAATGAATCTGATGACGTCATGGCGAAGCTTGAGGTTCCGGAGCATCCGCCAATGTCGGAGATCAAGGTAACGGTACTTCATCCGCAATTCCTCATTCGCCTGCCGATCTTCGTTGGCGATTTCAAACGGTGGCGTCTTAGCCTGATTGAGGATCACGAACGAGGTGGCTTGGACCTCAACCTTCCCGGCTGGACGCTCGATATTTTCGCGTCCCCCGGCTCGCGCTTGGACCGTGCCGGTGACCTGAACCACAAACTCCGGTCGAACTGTTTTTACTGCCGCCACCCCTTCTCTTAACGCCGGACCCAAGATCACCTGCACGATTCCGGAGCGATCGCGCAGGTCGAGGAACACAAGTTTTCCGAGGTTGCGGCGGGCGTGCACCCAGCCTGCTAGCGTGACTTTCTGACCGATCATTCCGGCCGCCTGGGCAATATCAGTTTTCATTGTTGATTAGAGCAATTTCTTCGCGGTGATTATACAAAAAAACGCGTCTTTCCGCAATCTCGGAAACGAATCATGCGGCCACCCGAACTCTTCTCTTACCAACCGCCAGTAAACCACCCGGCCGAAGATCGCGCAGCAGTTTTTGAAAACGCCGGGCGGAAAGATCGCCGGGTTTGCTCAGTCGGCGATAGAGTTGTAGTTTCGTCATGTTCCGTTGAATGACCGCCTGCGTCATCCGGCCCCGCCAGAACCGGTCGGTGGTGGCAAAACGAACCGACGTGCCTTTCTCGAGCGGCGGCTTCTCCAAAATTCTCGGCCGAGCGCGACAAACTTTTGCACCGGACGGCGTTCGCATTTCGGTCTTCGAGCCGAGCACGGCCTGGCCCCGAGCTCCATCAAGGCGTGATGTCACCACAGAATTCTCGACCGGAGAACCTTCGGGGGTATGCTCGGCTTTATCAAGTAAGTATACCGCAGTCGTTCTCGTCATCACGCCGTCCACAGTTGTCGGCCTGCTCGAAGTTCCGCTACACTACACCCATGTTCATCGGGATTGTCGGTTCGATTGGTGTGGGGAAAACTCGTTTGACCGAAGCGCTGGCGCAGCGGCTTGGCTATCGGGCGTACTTCGAACCAGTCAAGGAAAATCCCTATCTCGACGATTTCTACCATGACATGAAGCGGTGGGCCTGCGTCATGCAGTTCTTCATGTTGACCCATCGTTTCCGCCAGCATCTGGAAATCCAGGCACTCCGGAAAAAAGACATCAGCGTGGTCCAAGATCAGGTCATCTACGGCGACGTCCTGTATGCGACGCTCACCCACGAGCTCGGATTCATGGATGACCGCGATTTTTTGAATTACTCCTCGCACTTCGAAACGCTGCGACCCCTCCTCATGCTTCCGGACGTTGTCATCCATCTCGAGACCACAGTCGAAAACGCTTTACAACGCATTCAACGACGCGGCCGATCGAGCGAGCAAGCCATTGATGCGCATTACCTGACCTCGCTCAATCGCCTGTTTACCAAATGGACCGCCTCGGTCGAAGACAAAACGCAGGTCCTGCGGCTCGATTGGAATACCTTCCAGCCGGTCGAGGACGTGGTTAAACAGATCGAGCGGAAACTGGAAATCCAACTGCCGTTGCCGGTCGAAACGTGACTTTCGGTCAGGCTGGCGGAAGAACGGTCACCTTCACGCTCCGTTCCCGCGGCCCGTCGAGTTCGATCAACACCACGCGCTGCCAGGTGCCGAGCGTCAGCTGACGATCGGCAAACGGCACCAGCAGGGATGGGCCGATAAGTGACGACATGATGTGATCTGGGACGTGGGCTGGATTGTGCGGATGGCGATAGTCCAACTTCGGAATCATCCCTTCGAAGGCATCCAGCATATCCAGATCGGTGCCCGGATCAAGGTCGGCGGTCGTCAGGGCCGCCGTGGTGTGAGTTAAGAAGAGATGACAAAGGCCTGACTGCGTCGTGGCCGCCCCCAGCACTTCATGCAGGCGATCGGTCAGGTCAATCACCTGTCGTTTGCGCCTGGTTGAAATGACGATGGTCGTGCTCATGAATTCATTATAGCACGACAAAAAATCGGCTTGATCGTGTTTCCACGACCAAGCCGTACCGTTTTACCCCGCCTGGCAAACACGCCGTTGGCACGCTTGCGCTTCGGCTCGGAACCAGGCCTCGACTTCTCCCGTCCAGAGAGCCACCGTGCAACCAGGAAGCTCTGGAGCATGGGTGTTGAGACGCGGCATGTCCCGCGCCACGACCTCCGAGAACAAGTCAGGCGCTCGTTCACGGTGCCGGTAAGAGAACAGCAGGTATTCGAGCTCCTCCGCCACACGGAAAGCCCGCGCCTCGTGACGATAAATGCGTCCTAGTTCCGCCATCACGGCCCGCGCCTCTGACGGAAAATCTTCCGGATTCGTCAGGCAGTGCTGGAGTAGGTAGGCCCGATAAATGAGGCCGGGAACCTGACCGTCAAACACGGCGCGGAAGTGTTGCATCGTGGCGAGATACTCCTCGACATCGTGGCTGCTCTTTTCGTGTTTGAAGACGTCGCGACCGAGCAGTCCCTCGCCGTGATCGTGGTAGCGAACACAGAGCTGAAGGAGTTCCCGGTCGAGCGAGACGTACCGACAAAGCCGGTCAATCATGAAGTCCACGAACGCCCCGAGCGAAAACGCATGAACCGATACTGGCTGAAGACCGACGCCGCTGTTCCCTTCATGGAGCGCCTGCCAGATTGCCAGGACATCATCGGGAACAAACCGCTTCCAGCGCAGCAGTCGGGAGAGCTCAACTTCGGTAAACTCGTAGAGATCAATCATCGTGCGAACAACTGCAGGCATGGATTCCATGATCCGATCCTTCCCTCGACTTCAACGAATTGTGGACGAACGCCGAATCAACAATGGCGACAAAACGAACGGGTGGGTTTTATCACACCCATGGAATTCGTCAACCTCGCGTACTAGACGATCGTCAAGCCAATCTCGTACAATCGTACCCACCGCGCAAGTTGATCGCCGAAGACAGCCACCAAGGCGGCAGCGAATGGGAGGACCGGCGTAATCACCATACGGACGCGGGCCGCGTGCTCTCGGAGCGCTCGCCCGACCGTCAGGAGCACGGTCAGGATAAACACCGCTCCGTAAAAAATCAAGATGTTCGGCCAACCCGCGACCATCCCCCCGACCGTCAAGAGATCGACATCGAGCTGATCAATGATCCGCCCCTGCGTCAAGCGCGCGAACAATCCAAAGGCCAAGCCGCCAATCAGGCCGACCGAGGCATTGAAAGCCAACGAACTTGTCCAGCGAACGATGACTTCATTGAAATAGTAATGCGAATCCGGCGGAAAAAAGTATTGACAGGCCACCCCGCACTCCGGCCGATGCCACTCGACCCAGGTCACGGTAAACGCCAACGCCAACACCACGACCTGCACCACCAGGTAGCCAAAAAATAACCGTCGTCCGAACCGCTGATCAACGCGCGGTGAGAGGAACAGCGCATAGGCAAACGCCAAAAACATAACTCCAAGGAAAACGTCGCTCAACGTTCCCTTCGTCACCAAACTGAAAATTGTATCCTTCGCGCCCATCGTCAGGTCGTGGTTTTCCAAGCATTCTTCCGCCACACTTCCTGGGTCGAATCAATAATCAAGTACTCATTGCCCGAATCCCTGGTCTCGTAATTCTTGACTGTCCACACGCATTGTTCAAGCGGCGGTTCCTCCTTCTGAAGACGAATTTCGACCGCGGCTATCCCCTGGCCAAGGCCGGCGGATCGGGCCAAGTTGGCGGCCTCGGTCGGCGTCAGGTTGGCTTCCTCAACCGGACAGACGTTTTTCTCTTCCAGCGTCTGCGCGGCCATGTCGAAATCAAGCGCATCGGTCGCCGAGGGCGGCGCGGTGTTGAGGTTATCGTTCGCCAGCTCGTTGATATTGTTCCCGGCACCGACGTCATCGAGGCCGCAGTCCTGGGGACAATTCTCAACGCTCTCCGGCAGCGGGCAATTGGTCGCCAGACAGGCCACGTCCTCGCAAACACCGTTTCCGCAGCTCGGTTGCTCAACCGTGATGTTGCCGCGTCCGGGATTGGTCGACGGCGACTCGACTGGCAGTATGATCATACGCCAGAAGGCAAAACCGGCCACGGCGATGCCAACGACGAGCAGTCCGATCGGTTTCCAGTACCACTGACGCGGAGGAAGCCGGGTCATGGTCGTAAACGATTCAATAGCCGCGGGAAGGGAATGCTCTCACGGATATGTTCGAGCCGGCCAATCCAGGCGACTGTCCGTTCCAGTCCGATGCCAAAACCAGAGTGCGGGAAACTGCCGTAGCGTCGGAGGTCGAGGTACCATTGGTAATCGCTTTGTTTCAGACCGAAGTCCTTCATTCGCTGCTGTAATAGCTTGACGTCGTCAATGCGCTGTGATCCGCCGATAATCTCGCCGTATCCTTCTGGCGCAATCAGGTCGGCGTTGAGGACATGCGTCGGATTCCCAGGTTCTGGTTTCATGTAAAAGGCCTTGATCTTGGCGGGGTAATGCGTGATGAACTGCGGCTGGGCGCTCTGCTTCGACAGCCAAGTTTCCTCGTCTCCGCCGAGATCGTCACCATCATCAATCTTGGCGCCCCCGGACTGGAGTTTCTTGACCGCCTCGGTATATCGCTGACGGGGGAACGGAGTCTTGATCGCGGCCAACGGTTTCGTATCGCGTTCGAGGATTTTCAGCTGTTCGTGGCAGTCGGTTAAGACCCGCTCGATAATCTTCATGACCAGTCGTTCTTGGATCTCGAGATTCTCCTCAAATTCGACGAAGGCCGCTTCGGCATCGAGCATCCAGAATTCCGTCAAATGCCGTCGGGTCTTCGATTTCTCGGCCCGGAAGGTCGGTCCGAAGTCGTAGACGCGACCAAGCGCGGCGGCCGTCGCTTCGATGTACAACTGTCCGGTCTGGGCGAGGTAGGCGTCTTCGCCGAAGTAGTCGGTCTTGAACAGACTGGTTGTTCCTTCGGCGGCCGTCGGCGTCAGAATCGGCGAATCGGTCAGAACGAAGTTCATGTCGTGCATCGCATCGCGCATGGCTCGAACGATCGCATCGCGCAGGAGTAAAATCGCGGCTTGCCGTTTTGAGCGCAACCAGAGGTGGCGGTGATCCATCAGGAAATCAACGCCGTGCTCTTTTTTTCCGATCGGATACTCGTCCGCTTTTTGAAGCAGTTCGACTTGCGTGCATTCCAACTCAAGGCCCGCCGGGCTGCGTCGGTCTTCCCGAATCGTGCCGGTGACCTTGACGCTCGATTCAATCGTCAGCTCCGTGGCGGCTTGCCACGACCCTTCGTCAAGTGACCCCTGTGAAGCAATCGCCTGGATCGTCCCGCTTCCGTCGCGCAGCTGCAAAAACACGATCCGGCCGGATGAACGAGCATTGTAGGCCCAGCCCCGGACGGTGACCGTCTGGCCGAGAAAGTTTCGGGCGTCCCGCAAACGAAAATACTTCTTCACCAGCCCCCACCTCTCGTGCTTAATTCGCCGTTCACCTTCCTCATGTTCATACTCGCAAATACCGCCCCACGGCAATCGCCGCGCTGACGATGGACAGCAACAAGGCGCCCAGCAAC
This sequence comes from Candidatus Microgenomatus auricola, assembly GCA_005239865.1. Taxonomy (GTDB): domain Bacteria; phylum Patescibacteriota; class Patescibacteriia; order SBBC01; family SBBC01; genus Microgenomatus_A; species Microgenomatus_A auricola_A. Next base: position 4,428 of record SBBC01000056.1, on the reverse strand, counting down.
GGCCCCCAGAAGATGCCAAAGAAATGCGTGCGCAAGTACTCCGCCATGTTCACGTCGTAGCCCTGAAACAGCGAATTGAACCAGCCCTCGAGCAAGGCGATGCCGGCGAGAAGAAGCAGTGAGGCGATGATCGCGGCCAGCAGGCCGATGAAAACACTCTCGATCAGGAAGGGTCCGCGGACGAACCAGTTCGACGCCCCGACGAGTTTCATGATACCGATTTCCTCGCGGTGGGTGTGGATGGCAATCCGCATGGTGTTGACGACCACCAGCACGGCAATCAGCGAGAAGATCAGCGTCAGGGCAAGACTGAAGCGATTGACGTTTCGCGTGAAGTGCGAGAGTTTCTGGATGGCCGCCTGGTTCGCTTCGAGCGACCGCCCGCCTTCCTCGATCGCCGCGGCGAAGGTCTGGTCTTCGAGGACCTTCGCGATTTTTGGGTACTCATCGAGCGAGCGGGCGATGATTTTCAGTGATGGACCGAAAGGGTTGGTCTCGAGTGCGGCCGTTCCTTTCGTAATCGTTTCGTCTCCCAGATGGAGCGACTTGAAGCGCTCGAGGTTTTCCTCGGCGGTGACGTATTCGACCGCCGTTGTCTCTGGCAACTCCCCGATCTTACGTTTGAGGTCGAGGACGACGGTCTCCGTCGTGCCCGGCTTAAGGGTCACGACCACGTCAACCTTTGAACGGAGGACGGTGATCGCTTGATCGGTAATGACCTTGACGCCCGAGAGCACGCCGACGAGCGAGATGGCCAGGACAAAGATGATGATGGTCACGCTCGAGAGCCAGATGTCGCGCCAGAAGTTCTTGGCCGCGAAACGGGCGACACGGGGGAAGGGGGTCAGCATAGATGTCGATCTAGAGAATGTACTTGCCGCTTTTTTGGTCGGCGATGATCCGACCATGATCAAGGGTGATCACCCGCTTGCGCAGGGTGTTGACAATCTCACGGTTGTGCGTGACTAGGACGATCGTCGTGCCGAAGCTGTTGATCCGCTTCAAGAGATCAATGATTTCCTGCGCGTTGATGGAATCAAGGTTGCCAGTCGGTTCATCGGCCACCAGGATTTTCGGACGGTGGACGAGCGAGCGGGCGATGACGACTCGCTGCTGTTCTCCGCCCGAAAGTTGCTGCGGGAAACGATCCTGTTTTGTTTCCAACCCCACAATCTTGAGGACTTGCGGCACGGTTGACTGGATTTGCTGAGGGCTGGCGCCGGACACCTCGAGTGCGAAGGCCACGTTTTCAAAAACCGTTTTTCGCGGCAGCAGCTTAAAGTCCTGGAAGACGACGCCGATTTGCCGACGGAGCGTCGGGATGTCACGCTGCTTGATATCGGTAATATCCCAGTCACCGATGATCACTCGTCCCTGGGTCGGTCGTTCCTCGGCGATGATGAGTTTCGCCATGGTCGTCTTCCCGCACCCCGACTGACCGACGATCGAGACAAATTCTCCCGGCTCAATCTTCAACGATGCTTCCTGCACGCCGACCACGTCCTTCGGGTAGATTTTGGCGACGCGTTCGAAGGTAATCATCGCCATCTTAACTCCAGGTGTAATTCTCAAAGACCCAATTCATCAGGCTATTGGCGTGGCTGAAGCTCTCCGCTTTCCGGTCAACCTTGAGAAAAACCAGAACGACTTCGTGTCCGCCCTTGTTTTTCGCCCGCAGCAAGAAGGTATGCCGAGCTTCATCTATGAAGCCAGTTTTTGCGCTGACAATATCGTATGTCGTTTGGCCGAAAAGTTTATTCGTCGTCTGAAAAGAATGAGCGCAGGTTCCGTTTTTTTGCTTGAAGGCCGGTAGACACAGACTGTTTTTTGACGTGAAGTTGTACGCGCCGACGCCCATCACCCGCTTGATCGATGGGTAGGCGTCGGGAAGTAGCCGACCCATCACCGCCAGATCTTCAACCGTCGAGACGTTGCCGTGATCGAGTCCGGTCGGATCGGTAAAGTAGGTATTCTTCAGACCGAGCTCCTGCGTCTTTTCATTCATCCGGTTGACGAACTCCGGCCGTGTCAGTCCAGTCGCGCGAACCAGCGAGAGGGTGGCGTTGTTGGCCGAACCGACTAGCGAGGCGAACAATAAATCCTTGAGTGACACCTGTTCGCCGTCGGCCAGACGCAGGCAGCTGCAGATGGCCGCGTCCTCGCTCGTATAGGCCACGACGCGATTTAAATCCGGCTTGGTGTCCATGAAGACCGCCGCGGTCATGACCTTCGTCAAACTGGCAATCGGCAATGGCAGGTCTGTCTTTTTCCCGACGAGCTTCTCCCCGCTGGCGACATCCACGACAATCGAAGCGGTGGCAGCGGTCGTCGGCGGTGTCGCGCCGGAGGAAACCGGCGGACCGGCCGGCTGGAGGTCGCCACTCTCTGGTGTTTCGGGATGCTTGCTATCCTCTGACGTCGCCTTCTCGACGCGAACCCGGGCTAATCCCTTCCAGGTTGGCTGAATCTTCGCGAAGGCCGGCGTCGAGAGATCAATCACGCGCGGATACCTGAACCCCCCGGTGTCGACGATCTTCACGAGCACTGATTTTCCGTTCTCAAGGTTCGTCACCTTGACCCGTTGCCCCGGCTCGAAATGGTTCGAGGCCGCGACCAACGAGAGTTTTGTGGTCCTGACGTATGTCCCGTAGTACGAGGCCAGGCCTTGCTGAATCGTGGCATGCTGGAAGGCGGCCACGGTAAATGTCAACTGGTCATCAGCCGCCCGGACGCGCGTCCCATTTGTGTTTAACGTTGATCCCAGCTCCTCCCACGATAAAGACTCGAGGTTGAGTTTACCAATGGCAGTCAAGAAACCGTTTGGCGGAATCAGAAATTCAAGTCCGATCGGCTGCGCCAGGGTCGCTGACGAATCCTGACTGACTGTCACTCGGTAGACCTCGCTCTCTCGGATGCGATCTTTCCATTCCGGCAACCCTTCAGCATCAAGCTGTTCGATCGTCAGCGTCACCGGTCCGGAAAAGGTCTGCGGTTTGACGGTCAGACGAAATTCCTGGTGGGTCTCGGAAAACGTAAATCCGCGTTGGAACGTGCCCTCGGAAAACCGGACGGACTTGAGGACTGTCTGCGCCTGGACTGACCGGCTAGGAAAAACCCACACGCCGAGGGCGACGAGCGCAACTATCATCAGGCTTGGCAATATTCGCCAGCCACGATATACTCGATCCGACAGCTTCGATCGGCGAGAGTGGTTCGGTGGTAGAACGCCTGCTGCCGAACCCGCCCGCCGCTGCCGCCAGTCACAAAATAAAAAACTCACCATTTGCGGGAGTAGCTCAGTTGGTAGAGCATCTCCTTCCCAAGGAGAGGGCCGCGGGTTCGAGTCCCGTCTCCCGCTTTGAACCCCAATCGAAGAATTTCCGGCCGCTCTGGCAGGCGGGGCAGAAGGTCGGAGATTCGAGTCCCCTCTCTCGCTCAACGGTTGGGCCTGAAACCCGCGATTTCTCACATCACCCCGGTGACGATTACGGGCCAGGCGGAATGGCCAGTTTTTTTATGGCCTGACTGAAGTGTGGTTGGTGTTTCATCCAGATTGCAAACAACCTGTTGTCCAGGTTCCCTTAGTATAACACGAAATCTCGCTCCGGACAATCACGTTACCTGGGCGATGAAATCGGTCATCAGGTGAAACAGTCGTTCGCGATCCCGGGCCTCGTTGATGTGGTGGATCGGCTCGTCAATCACAACCGTCCGGACGAGCTCGCTGGGCAAGGGCTGTTGCAAAACCGATTGGGATGAGCCACCGGTAACAAAATCCTTCGACGAGAAAATCGCCAGAACCGGAACTGCTACCGTGGTGAGCAGCTGGCGTTCCGTGGCCACAATCCGCATGAGCTCGCGATAGGCAGCGCTCGTGACGCGCCTGAGCGACCCCCGTCGCGCCCGCCGCTCGTCAACCCAGCTCTTCCGCCAAGCGACGGTCGGCGGGAGCAGGCGGCTGACAATCGCCCGCAGGCGCTCCTGTTTCAAGCGGAATGGCGGGGCTAGGAGAATCAGACCGCGGATCGATCGTTCTTCCCGGGCCAAGCGAAGTCCGAGCAAGCCGCCCATTGACTCGCCAACAATTACGATCACATCGCACCACTCGCGGAGACGATAAAGCGCGTTCCGCGCTGACGCCAGCCAATCCTCGGCCACCGTCTCATGGAGATCGCGGGTGCTCATCCCATGTCCAGCCAGGCGGGCGCCGAGCACCGAGTACCCTTGTTCTGATGCAACTCGTCCGAATTCCCGCAAATCAGCGATGCTACCGGCGAAACCATGGAGCAACAAGACGCCGATTCGATTACCGGGAAAGAAAAACGGGCGGGCGGGCGGCGCCGTTCGCTCTCGGCCCTGTCGTGCTTGATCGATTGACGTCGTCACAATTTTATGCTACCTTGCTATCGTTTTGGAGTGACAGAAATC
>SBBC01000014.1 GCA_005239865.1 Candidatus Microgenomatus auricola | reverse complement strand
CGCAGCCCGCTTGCTTCCCTGGACCCTGACGCCATGAACGCCGGCTGAGCCGAGTTTCGGCAGAAAGACGTCCGTCGTGTTGAGGAGCCACGTTCGAACATCATCCACCAACCCCGACCAGTCGCAACGAAGTTTTCCCGAAGAGCAGTTTCACTCGATAAACACAAAACAAACTAGAGTTCGAGCGAAAAAGGGACCGCCTGATCAAACATCGCGAAATCAAGGACTGTGCAGATAGAACCCTCACGAGACTCGAACTCAGTTTGAACCGCCAGCTTGACAACTAGCGGCTTTTAGGGTTGTGTTCCTGCCAGGCATTCTCCTTAGGCCCATGCTCACACATAGTGTGCGGGCAGTGGCACTAAGGAGAAGTCATGAAGCTCCTTTACATCGTTACAGTCGTGGTTTCGCTGGTTTGTGTTTCAGCTGCTTCCAGTGACACTCCGCCTTCTTTTCTCTTTGCCTGGGGAACACAAGGAGGCGGTAGCGGCCAATTCGATTGGCCAATCAGTATGGCAGTCAACGCCAGCGGCGATGTCTACGTCACGGAATGGAACAACAACCGTGTCCAGAAGTTCACGAGCAACGGTGCATTCATTCTCTCGTGGGGTTCGGGTTTTCGGAACCCCCGGGATGTTGCTCTCGACGGCAGTGGCAATGTCTACGTCGATGACCAGAACAACAACCGCATTCAGAAGTTCACTGCCAACGGGACGTTTCTCCTCGCTTGGGGAGACCTAGGCAGTGGAAATGGGCAATTCAATGCACCGACAGGAATTGCCGTCGATGCTGACGGCAATGTGTACGTGGCAGATTACTTCAACCACCGTATCCAAAAGTTCACCTCCTCTGGAGCCTTTATCCTCAAGTGGGGTACACAAGGTAGCGGGGATGGACAACTGAACCTTCCGGCGGGCGTAGCCGTGGACGCCAGCGGCTACGTCTATGTCGCAGAACAGGAAAACCGTCGGATCTCAAAATTCACCAACACGGGCACATTTGTAGCCAAGTGGGGAACATCTGGTACGGGGGATGGTCAGTTCTCGAACATTCTCGACATGGCGATTGACGCGAACGGTGATCTGTACGTGACCGATCCGCAAAATTACCGTGTCCAGAAGTTCACCAGCAACGGAACCTTCCTGACCAAGTGGGGCGAGGCCGGGACTGGAAACGGGCAGTTCAACCAGCCCGCGGGGATAGCGGTAGCACCCAACGGATGGATCTACGTGGCGGACCAGTACAACAATCGGGTTCAGGTGTTCGGAGACGCAGCGACAGCGACAACGCACACGACCTGGGGGCGATTGAAGTCCCTTTACCGATGAGGTAGAAAGATGAACTGTGCGGGTCGGTCCCTCGAGGATCGGCCCGCTTTTCTTTATTCATGCCGCCCGCGCCTCCACCTCATTCCGAACATCCGTCAAAGTGAGCGCACGCGCGTAGCGTGAGACATCGAGCCAGTTTTCAACAGAAACGTTCTAACATCATCCACCAACCCCGACCAGTCGGCGGGCAGGCCTGCCCCGTAAAGCGCGGAGCTACTTGTACGGAGTTCGAGTCTATGCTCGCCCACCACGTCGCTCCCTCTCACCGGTGCTCCAGCACCACGCCGAGAACCACCACCGCAGTGATGATCGCCAGCAGCACGAACAGCCAGAACGGCATGCCCGGAATCTTTGCATCTCTGTGCGCTCCGCGCTCGGCTGCCAAAACTTTCTTCATGATGACCCCGTAGGCAATCAAGGAAGCCAAAGCAAACAGCGCCATTTTGATCCAGAAAACCGGGTTTTTGCTCAAGGCCTCAACCTCCTCGGACAAAAGATGCAATCCAGTAATGAGTTGCCAGAACAAACCATACAGCCCGATCGTTCCCGCATGTTTATACAATGCCAATGATTCTTTGCCCGTCGTTCGCGAGAGTCCGGCGACCACCGCCAGGATCACGCTCGCCATGACCACGCCGGAGCCGAGAACATGGAGGGCCGCGATAAATACATGCATGCCTAAATTCTACCAAAAACCTTCACGGCGCGGGATCGCCAAATGAACTGTGACTTGAATCTTACCGTTGACCATGCTACCCTCCCTGCGAATGCGCGCGTACCCCGCACCAAAGCTCGCTGCGCTCGCTTGGTACGGGGCGGGGCTCAGTTGAGAAGCTGCGCATCATGGTGGGCGGTTAGCTCAGTTGGTTAGAGCGCCACATTGACATTGTGGAGGTCGGAGGTTCAAATCCTCCATCGCCCACCATGATGCGCACCGCTTCAAGACACATTAGCTAAGTTGGGTCTGACGCCGCACCACGACTGCTTCGCTGGTCGGGTACGAGCTGGGGCCAGGCGCGCGCACCATGCACCACGTTGGATGCATGGTAGCCGTGAACCCTACGTGGTTCACGGCACCAGAGAAACAACATGTCCATCGAACATGGCCCGAACCCGGAAGGACGAGAACAAAGCGAGGGGCGGTTTCGCGTTGGTGTCGAGAGTGTCGCCAGCGAGCGGCACCCTGAACGGAACGAGGACGCCTTTATTGCCCTGCCCGACCGTGGCGCCTTTGCGGTCTTAGATGGCGTCAGTGGCGAGTTTGAAACGGGGGCAGGGAAAATTGGTTCGCGGACGGCGGCTGATGCGCTGTACGCCGTCATCCGTAAGCTTTCTCCAGCCGCGACCTTGGCTGAACGACAAGAGCAAGCGCGCGGTTTACTCGAGCAGGCGCATGTTGCGGTTCAGACTGTCCGACGAGAGAAAAAAATCGACGGCGCCAAATCTACTGCGGCGCTTGGCCTCGTTCATCGCGAAGGCAACCGTACGTTCTTGGTCACGGACAACATCGGAGACAGTCGCATTTATACTATGCGACATGATGGTCAACTGGAACCAATCACCATCGACGATTACCTGCTCGCTTGGGCCGGGAACGACGAGGCCCAGGCACGGCAACTTCAGAAAAAACTTGACGAGGTTTCACGCGCCAGCGAGTTACCGCCAGCTGAGCGAGAAATCTTCACCCATCGCAATGACCCGGCTCAGCGCCTGGGCGACAGTCGTGAACTCCGACACCACCTCCAGGTTGTAGAACTGAATCCGGGCGATCGAATCTTACTCACATCCGACGGCATCCACGACAACCTCACGAGTCAGGAGATAACCGAACTTCTGCAAGCACGCTCGGATCCAAATCGAGCCGCCTCCGCACTGATTGATGCTGCCTGCGAACGCAGCCGCGACGCACATCACGTCCGCGCTAAGCCCGACGATATGACCGCGATCGTGGTTGAGCCCAAGTTCTAAACCAACGGTCCATAACGTGCTACGCTAGGAAGGAAACATGAAGTTCCTCCGCCGTGTCGTGGCCATCCTCCTCCTCCCCGCGCTGTGCGTGCTGGTATTAGCGTTTCTTCTCGGCAGCACGTTCAACGAAACGCTGCTGCGCGGCGCGTTTCTCAAAAGCGAGCTGCGCCAGGTCAACGCCTATGACGTGGCAGTCGGTCAGTTGACGTCCCTCGTCAGCACTATCGGGAAATCAGACCAGTCGTCAGAGGAATCATTCAACATTTCCTCGCTTGGCCTTGAGCCGGTCATTCAAGCCATCGTCACGCCGGCCTGGCTGCAACGGGAGGTCGAGCAGAACCTCGATCATCTTGACCGCTGGCTCAACCACAAAAAACCGCTGGTCCTGCAGGTCAATACCGCCGATCGCAAGCCGATTCTTCAAGCCCAGCTGCGCCTGTGGCTCGAGCAAAAAATCTCATCGCTTCCGAAGTGCTCGCTCCAGGAGTTCCAGCGCCGACTCCAGGCGGAGAAGGACATCAACGCTTTCTGTCGTCCACCCGGGCTGACCGTTGATACCCTCCTCGCGCAGTTAAAAGACTCGGGAATCGACGTTGATACGTTCATCGCCGCGCTGCCTGACGAGACTGACCTCCTGCAGCCGCAAACATCGCTCCAACCGTTCTTTGAAAAACTCGGCCAACCATCAAGCCCGCAACCGAACGAACTCAAAAAGGTCTCGGACCAGCTCGAACGGGTTCGCGAGTACGTGCGAACGGGTCGTAACTACCTGTTCCTGACATTCGTCGCGATCCTCGTCCTGCTCGGCATCGAGATTCTCCTCATGGCGCACGGAAAGAAAACTGTTGTTCGCTGGATGTCCGTGCTGTTGTCTGCCACCGCCGTGCTCCCGCTCGTCGTCGGCGTGGCCGGCTATGTCGCGGGTCGCACCGTCATCCCGGCTCAAGTCCCGCTCGAGAACCTTTCGCCGGAAATTCGAACCGCCGTTCTGGCGCTCGCCCAAAACATCATGGATGCAGTATTTCTCCCACTCATCATCTATGGCGTGGTTG
>SBBC01000033.1 GCA_005239865.1 Candidatus Microgenomatus auricola | reverse complement strand
GGCTCGCCATCGCGTACGCGATTACCGTCCTTGTCAACGAGTTCGATGTATTCCATGTCCGGGTACAGATGGTAGCCGGTGGTCTCGCTGCACTGCAGCCAGGCCGTCTTCGCCTCGGTCAAAGCGTAGGTGGCGTAAATCTGCACTTCCCGCGCTTTGAGCTGATCAGTCATCTCGCGCACCTTTTGCCGCAACCCATCGCTCACCCGCTCGCCGCCGAACACCAAAAACTTCAAATCGGAGAAATCGCGTTGCTGCTTAACCGCCTCGCGCAGCAGGTGGTAGCAGTAACCGGGAATGAACGTAGCGAGGTTGATCTTCAGCCGTTCCATGGCATCAATGATCTTCTGCGTACCCATGACCTTGCCGCCGCCGGTCGCCAAGCTCGTCATGCCAACGGTCACCATGGCGTAGTAGGCCAACCAAAAAGCCAAATGCGGCGAGTAGGGAAAACCGTTCAAGGCTCGAAGGTCTTTGGTAAAGCCGCCGACGTCGAACAGACGGCGGGCCGTCTCCCTCAACGTTTCGAGGTCGCGGCTGGAGTAGACGAATGGTGTCGGCAGGGCGGTCCGACCAGTGGTGAAGTGCATGTGGACCGGCTTGTACTGCCATTCGAGTTTGGCTTTGACGTCCTGCTTGGTGATTTTCCCCCAGACGATTTTGAGGAGCGTGCTTTTAGCAGCGTGGTGCTTGATCAGGCGCTCGTCTGGCTGCAAGATAAACGTTCGCGGCTTGGCCCGGTCTTCTTCGGTCGGCGCTAAATCGGCCTTCGAAGTGAACGGCACGCGCTGCAAGTCGTCGACGGTTTTGATGTCTTCAAACTTGAGTTTGTGCTGCTCGAACAGCTGCCGGTAGTATGGGGAGTACGGCAGTTGGTGCCGGAAGAATTTCCGAAGCAGATGATTCTGCAGCTCCTTCCGCTCGTCCGTTCGCAGGTGCGCAACCCGTTGCCAGGTTAAGGCCATATCATAAGTGTAACAAAACCGCCATGGAAAACAATCATCGCACTTTCCTGAAAGCGTGGTTAGCCAGCATAGGCCTTGCCAGTCAAAGGCGCGAGCGCGCGCATGATGGCGTGCGTCGCATGGTCAAGAACGGCCGCATTCAGCGGCTGTCCGCGGAAGCTGGACAGATCGAGCTCCCGGCCGAACCGGAGCGAAACGTATCCTTTTGACGTCATCAGCGTCGTCAATGCTTGAGCGAAATTCCTGCTCGAAGGACCGGTGATGCCGACGGGAATGACCGGCACGTTGGCATGCAGCGCCAGGCGCGCCGTCCCCGTTTTCGCCGACCCTAAGGTCTTAGCCGGATTCCGCTGTCCCTCGATGAAATTACAGATCACCTTGCCTTGCCGCAGGCACACCAATGCCTCGTCCAGGCTCACGGACCGGTGCTGCGCGTCAATCGGAATCGTCGCCTTCGTCCACCAGTAGTTCCGGGTCTTTGTCAGGAAGTAGACGTTGTGACTGCGCGTGTCATGAACAACGGTGGCAATGAAAAAACCGTCGAGGAAGTCAATGTGGTTGGCTGCCAGGAGGTACGGCCCCTGCTGGGGCAGGTGCTCGGTGCCGAGGGCCTCGGCCAGACGGCTACGGAAGAGCGGAAAAAGAATTGTGCGGGCGGAGACGTAGGCCATGAATCAAAAAGGATAACTCTTACCGCACAACTTGGCGATCGCGAGCATCATTGTTTTCGTCGCCTGATCGAGCCGGTCTTTCGTGACCGCGGGCATGTCCGTTTTTGAAAATTGCAGAGGTTGTCCGAAGCGAACAATGGCCGGTTGCTTCCGCTGCAGGTAATTCTTCATCGCCTGTCCGGCCGTGAACCCCTGTGGCGCAATGATGCCAGCTGGCACGACCGGAATGCCGGTTTTGAGCGCCAGCCGCGCCGCCCCGGTCTTTCCCTTCAGCAAGACCTTTTCCCAATCGGGATTAACTCTCGGCTGGTTCCGTTTTCCCTCGGGGAAGACGGCGATGACGCCGCGGTGCTGCAAGACTTCGCTGGCCCGCTCCAAACTCTCGGCTTTTTGTGAGTTAAGGATGGGGATCATCCCGAGCCAGCGGAGAAACCGTCGTCCGCCAAACTTGGCAAACGTCCGCCAGACGCGCTCGGTCGTCAAAAACCAGACGTCTTGATTGCGCTCGACGAGCAAAGGAAAGGCAAGCTGGACGGCGTCGAGGTAGCTCTGATGATTGGCGACGATGATATACGGTCCGGCTGGCGGTACATGCTCCCAGCCCTCAACCTGCACGCGACGGGCGAGCCGCGGCAGAATGGTCCGGCGCAGGAAATCATGCGGCATGGCTGTTCGGGAAAACTTTACCGCTCAAGCGGGCAATCTCCTCCATGAGATCGTCAGTCAGCTTCCTGACCGCATGCGGTTCATTGACGTCGCCCTGCGGTTGATACGGTTCGCCGAAACGGATGGAAATCCCTTCTTGCCGGTTGAGAAATCTCCGGCCCAGAATAGTCAGCAATCGCACGTTCGTGTTTTCAATGCCGACCGGTAGGATCGGCGCCGGTGCCAATAAACTCATCCGAACCGCGCCGGTCTTTCCGGTCAGCAACGCGGGCAAGCGGTTCACCTTGCCCTCGGGAAAAACCGCCACGCTTTCGCCCCTCCGCAAAGCCATGACCGCTTGCTCAACCGCTTCGGCTTCGCGATGGCGGCGAACCGGAATAGTGTTCGTCCAGTGCTGGAGGAAATACCCGAGTGCGCGCCAGAACATGTTTGCGGTACCCACGAGGAAACGCAATTTCTGTTTCGTCTGTTGGACATAGATTGCGCCGATGAACAACGGATCGAACAAGCCGAGGTGATTGGCCGCGACTACCACCGGACCGTTCGGAATCCGCTCCATCCCCTCGATGTTTTTCGCGAACACGCGAACGAAGGGGAGCAAGCTGTGGCGGGCGATCGGGTAAGCCATGAGTTAGCTGATAGCTGTTAGCTTTTAGCTTATAGGTTGAAGAGAGGTTTGTACATGGGAAAAATTTGATATTTAACCAACCAAACTACAGCGTGGGCTAAAAGCCCGCGCCGGGAAACGACGTTCGATTTGACGTTACACAAACAACGGCGCCAGGACCATAGTCAGGATGGATAGCAGTTTAAGCAACGCATACCGAGTATTGACGAAATTAAACAATCCGATATTGTGTCTATGGTGGCGCGGCAAAGGACCGTATGCCGCGTTTATATCACCTCAACCAATACACGTCGCTACGCAAGTCGTTACGAAATCATGCCACCAATGCCGAAAGGTTGTTGTGGCGGTATTTGCGTCAGCGGCAGTTTCATGGCTTCAAGTTCAGACGGCAAGAAGGAATCGGACGGTATATTGTTGATTTCTACTGTCCGGCGAAACGATTGGCGATTGAGATTGATGGGGACAATCATGATGCACCTGAGCAAAAAGACTACGACCACGAACGCACACGGTTTCTCCGCTCCTGCTACATTCGCGTCGTTCGGTTTCGGAATAACGAAGTGATGAGGAACATCCGGGGCGTCCTTCGGAAGTTGGAGCGCATCCTGCTTACTCCCACCCCCAAGCCCCCTCCCTAATTAGGGAGGGGGTACGGCGTAGCCGAGGGGGTGGGAACTACACAAACAACGGCGCCAGCACCAACGTTAAGGTCGACAACAGCTTGATCAAGACATGCAGCGATGGGCCAGCCGTATCCTTGAACGGATCGCCGACCGTATCGCCAACCACGGCTGCGGCGTGGACCGGTGTTTTTTTGCCTTGCACCTCACCTTTCGAATCTCTGAACTCGCCTGACTCGATGTATTTCTTCGCGTTGTCCCAGGCGCCGCCGGCGTTGTTCATGACCAGCGCCATGATCACGCCGGCAATGGTGGCGACCATCAGAAACCCGGCCGCGGCCTCGGCCCGAAGAACCAACCCCACGATGACTGGCACGACTACGGCGATCACGCCGGGAAAGACCATGTTCCGCAAAGCGCCGCGTGTGGTGATATCAACGGCTTGGCCGTAGTCCGGTTGCTCCGTGCTCTGCATGATTCCCGGATGCTCACGGAACTGGCGCCGGACTTCCTCAATGATGTACTGGGCCGTCTTCCCAACCGCCCGAATCGCCAAACTCGAGAACAAAAACACGAGCATCGCGCCGAGCATGGCGCCGATGAAGACCGGTACTTTCGACAAGTCGACCGCGGTGATGTCCGCCACTTCAAGGTACGCCGAGAACAGCAGGAAGGCGGCCAGGGCGGCCGAACCAACGGCGTAACCCTTGGTCAGCGCTTTCGTCGTGTTCCCCACCGCGTCAAGACGATCAGTAATTTTCCGCGTGGCATCTTCGCCGCCGGCCATTTCCACGATCCCCCCAGCGTTGTCCGTGATCGGACCGAAGGTGTCCATCGCCAAGATATATCCAGCGGTTGACAGCATGCCCATGGTCGCAATCGCGGTCGCGTAGAGCCCGCCATGCTCAAGTCCGCTGGCCTGACCCAAACTATAGGCACCGAGCAGGGCGGCGGCAATCGCCATGATCGGAAAAGCGGTGTTTTCAAAGCCGACGGCCAGCCCCGAAATGATGTTTGTGCCCGGACCGGTCTCCGAGGCGCGAGCGATTTCCTTGACCGGACGGTACTTGTGATCGGTGTAGTATTGCGTCAGCCACACGAAAACCGTGTTCATGGCTAAACCGACCAGGCCAGCGCTGAAGAACCACAGGTATGCAGGCCCGAGCATTCCCTTGGTCACAAAGAACATCACCAGGACCGCCAAGAGGAGCGTCACGTAGTAACCACGGTTCAGCGCTTTCATCGGATCCTCATCGTGCTTAACCTTGACGCTCATGACGCCGACCGCCGAGGCAATCAAACCGAAGGCGTTGATGATCAGCGGCACGAGAATGCCCTTCACTCCGAAGGCCGGATAGAGCGCCACGCCGAGAATCATCGCGCCGATGCTTTCGGCGGCGGTCGACTCGAATAGGTCGGCGCCACGGCCGGCGCAATCACCAACATTGTCGCCCACCAGGTCGGCGATGACCGCCGGGTTACGCGGGTCGTCCTCGGGAATTCCGGCTTCAACCTTGCCGACCAAATCCGCGCCGACGTCCGCCGCTTTGGTGTAAATTCCGCCGCCGAGTTGGGCAAACAGCGCCACGAAAGAAGCGCCGAAACCGAAGCCGATAATGGCTTCGGGAATTTGTCGATCATCAAAATGGAAAACATTGCGATACAAAAGATAGAGCACGGTTACGCCCAACAGGGACAGGGCGGCCACCAAAATTCCGGAGACCGCGCCGCCCCGCAGCGCCGTCCGGAGGGCCGCGTTTAAATCCTGGCGGTTGGCCGCGGCCGCGACCTTGCTGTTCGCCCGGACCGAGACGTACATGCCGGTAAACCCGGCCATCCCGGAGCACAAGGCGCCGAACAAGAAGGCGCTGCTGGTTTCGATGGCCACGTTCATCTTGCCGATGATGGCGTAAACGGCAAAAATAAGGATTGCCAGAAGAATCGTCAACGCGGCGATGGTTTTGTATTGGCGGCGGAGGAACGCCTTGGCGCCGGCGCGGATCGCCTGCGCGACCTTCGTCATCGCCTCGGTCCCTTCACCTTGTTTCCGGACGTAGGTGGTCAGCCACCAGGCAAAGATAATCCCGATGATGCTGATGCTCAAGGCAAGAACTTCAAGGTTCATACGTGATGATTCCTTTATCCCTTATTCTTTATTCGTCATTCCCTTTTCCGGGGTCCTTGACCTCTTCCGAAGCTGGCCTTTCGGTCGGAATTTCCACGACCGTCGTTTCTGCCTTCGGAGTTTCAGTGACTGCCTCCTCGGCCGCAGGGGTTTCCGGCTCGCCTGTTTTTTCAGCTTCCACCGGGGCGGCGGCTTTTGGCGCTTCAGCAGGCGAGGCTTCGCCGGACTTTGCCGCGGCCATTGCCTCGCGTTCTTTCATCCGCGCTTCAAGATCCTGACCTTCACCAACGATGTCGATCTTCCAGCCAGTCAGTTTTGCTGCTAGCCGGACATTCTGACCATTCCGTCCGATCGCCAACGACATCTGGTCCTCTCGCACTTCGGCAATTGCCGACCGCTCGTCCGGATTCGTTTTAATCGACAGAATCTTCGCCGGCGAGAGGGCGTTCGAAATGAACTTGATCGGGTCGTCCGACCACTCGATGATGTCAATCTTTTCGCCACCCAGTTCGTTAATCACGGTTTGGACGCGCGTGCCGCGCTGCCCGACGCACGAACCGACCGGGTCGATATTCTTCTGATTGGAAAAGACGGCGATCTTCGTGCGCGAGCCGGCTTCCCGCGCAATCGCCCGAATCTCGACGGAGCCAGCGCTGATCTCCGGCACTTCGATTGCAAAAAGTTTGCGCACCATTTCCGGATGCGAGCGAGAAACAACGATTTCCGGTCCTTTCGGCGTCGTATTGACCGAGACGAGAAACACCTTTTGGCGCTCGCCTGGTTGATACCGCTCATTGCCGATCTGTTCGGGCGGCGGCATGATCGCGGTGGCACGTCCCAAATCGACGAACACCAGCCGACCCTCAACCCGCTGCACGGTCCCGGTGATAATCTTGCCTTCCCGCGACTTGTACTCCTTGTACATCGTGTCGCGTTCGGCTTCGCGCAGGCGCTGGATGATGACCTGCTTCGCCGTCTGCGCCGCCATCCGGCCGTACGCCGCCGGCGGGAAGAGTTCCGTTCGGATGACCTCTCCGAGTTGAGCATCGGGGTTTTTCTCACGAATCACCTTTAAGGCGATCATTGTCTTTGGATCGAAGCGCTCTTCCTTTACTTCGTCCGCACTGCCTTCGTCCGATTTTCCCTTGGCCATCTCCTTTGGCTCGCTGGTGATCGATTCGGTCTTGAGGCCCGCTTTCTCGGCTTCATTTTCCGCCGTCGCTCGCGCCTCCCGCTCGGCCTGCTCTTGCAGATACTTCTCATACAACTCGTCCGCCGCCACCGTTTTCACGTCAAACACCCGCGAGGTCCCGTCCTCCGGATTAAACTCGACCTTGACATTTTCGTTCTTCTCGCCGAAATCTTTGCGATAGGCGACCGCCAAGGCCGCTTCGATCGTTTCAATGACGGATTCGTACGAAATGTTCTTTTCTTCCGTGATCTGCTGAATTGCAGCTTTCAGGGGTGATTGTGCCATCGGGGTACTCAAAAACAACGAGCTTGATGCTCGTCTACTGGTATCATAGCAAGTCGCTGTTTTCTGTCAATAGCCGATCATTCAGGAGATGTTCCGGTGATGTCGAACTTTTTGCTCCCCCGCGCTTGAGTCAAGGACCATCAGATCAAATCGAATCGGTCCATGATGCGGATGCCGTTGCAGATACCGTTCTCCAGCGGCGAACATTCGCTCCAGTTTTTTCGGAGTAATCGACTCTTCAGGTAGACCGAACTTCGGGCTGCGTCGGGTTTTGACTTCCACGAACACCAACGTCCGGCCGTCTTTCATGACCAAATCGATTTCTCCCTCGCGCGTTCGGAAATGCTTCTGTACGAGCACCCAGCCCTGCCGCTCGAGGGAAGAACGCGCGATCTCCTCGCCGCGCCACCCGAGTCGCGTTGCGCCGGTCGGCATGCCTACCCCGCCTTGACCACCACGATCCCGTAGTGATACGGACCGGCCTCGAACTGGTCGAACAAGGCCAGTCCTGCCTGGGTACACAGGTCGACCACCCGATTAGCCGGCACGATTTGTTCGCGTTTTGGCCCGAAGCGCTCGCCGCCCTTCATCCAGTCGACGATCAGTAGGCGACTGCCGGGTTTGAGCATCCGAGCACACTCTTTCAAAACGTCCTTTTGCTTTTTTGACTGATGGAGCACGTTGACAAGAATGCCAAGATCAACCGAGTCGTTCGGAACCGAGCGGGCGGCGCCGAACATTTCAAGGTTCGACCAAACCGGCCTGAAGTTCCTGCAACCGGCGAGCTTCGCTTTGCTCATCGCTCCCGACAGGGCCGGCTTGAACACATCGATCCCGTACACGAGGCCGTGTTCGCCGATCATCTTTCCCGCCTGCACGGCGAAGTACGCCGCCCCGCCGACCCCAAAGTCGCCGACTCGCATGCCCGGCGCAATCCCGGCGCGTTCCAGGAGTTTTGCCGGATCAAGAAATGTTCGACCGGTGGCGACGAGTTCGGTCATGGTTTTACTTTCCGTGAGGTCTGTTTCTTCCCGACCCTCTTGACCGGCGCAAAGCTTTTCCGGTGAATGTCGGATGGGCCGAGATCTTTCAAACGTAGTTCATGCTCTGCCGTCCCATACCCCTTGTGTCGCGCAAAGCCGTAGCCGGGATACTGACGTTCGAAACCGGACATCAGTGTATCGCGGACGACCTTCGCAACAATCGATGCGGCCGCAATGCTCAAAACCTTTTCGTCGCCCTTGATGATCGCCTTGACCGGTTTCTTCCCGTGCTTCACGCGGATCGCGTCAACCAACGCGGCGTCGGGCTGGATGTGCAATTTTCGCAGGGCTTGCTGCAACGCTTGAACGTTGGCGTGCTTGATGCCACGGCGATCGATGACGGAATTCGGTACGACGTGGACCGCCCAACTGACTGCGCGCTTGGTAATCCGCACGAACAGCGCTTGACGTTGACGCGGGCTCAACTGCTTTGAATCGCGCACGCCGGCGACCGCGAACTCGGTCGGTAGGATGACTGCCGCGGCCACGAGCGGGCCGGCCCATGCGCCTTTGCCCACTTCGTCCGCTCCGGCGACGTGTCGGTGACCGGCCTGACGCAGGGCCTGCTCTTCTTTCGTGTGAGGCACAACCATACAATCACCTCTATTGTACGCCGTGAACTATCCAGAGGCAATAAAAAAGAAGGGGCCGAAAATCGGAAACCCTTCAGGAGAACAGCGGGGCGAGCGCCCCGGATCTTGATGCCCTGACCTTGGCGAAAGGGCACTTCACCGTGTTGGTGACGCTCGCCTCTCAAGCATTGAAAGCGATTTACGGGCAATCCCTGGCCCGGTGCCAGCCGCGGCGCTGACTGCGCTTGGAGATCTTGTACCCACTCTGCCTCTGGATGAACCGGTACGTCCGAAAGAGATGCTTCGGCATCGGCATGTGGCAGTTCACCTTTCCTGGTGAAAAAGACGGCGACATGGTGTCCTACGTGGACTCCGGGTTTGTTGACCAGGCATTGGAACGCCATGCCGCCGCGTACGTGCACAAGGTGTGCGGAAGTGCCGGGAGTGGTGCGCCGGGAACTTCCGGGACTTGGTTTCGCCCGGCGCACCTGGCTCCCAGTCCAAACTTCTTACGGACCACGAATACACATGGCTTGCAATCCTCCTCCTTGGATTGCGCTGGTCCGTCGAGCGAACGGTTGTCCAAAGTTCACGGACTCTGGTCAGCCGTTCGCGGGGGAACGTCCCGAAGAACCGCTTGACGTATCCTCCAGCGACCACATGCTTTTTATGAACGACCGTTTCTCGGTCCGAGAGTGCATGGTGTGGAGCGTCCACGGTCTTCAGGAAACAACCTGACACCAAGCTCGCTTGGGTGAAACCTTCCAAGGCCGCGGTGTGCCGGAACTCCGTAAGTTCTTCCCAAGTCCATTTGACTTCCAGCGACACCGCTGGCCTTGGGTCAACCGCGACAACCGTCGGTTCACAACGGTCAGGCCTTTGCGCCACCAACAAACCAACTGAACCCACGGCTGTCGGAACGTACTGCCCGCCCTAGCTGGGGGGCGCCCTTTCCGTGTTCATGCATCAGTTCCTTTCCTTGAACTGTTGCTACGGAAAGTTCGGCGGCGGCGTTTTGAAACGTCGCCGCGGCTCACAGGTTGGAGGGAGGGCCGCTAGCACCTGGACAGCTGTGCCTGCTCCATGCGCTGTGGAGTGATCGCCCAAAAAACCTGTTCATGCGAACGCTCGATATTCCCCGTGCCCAAAAGGGACTCGCGACCGTATCCCGGTCATTGCGGATGGAACTCGAGAATTCCATGGCGGGGTTTCTCAGGCAACATCCTCATGAAGGAAACTTCAGCGAGCACGTCATGTACTCTGCTCCTTTCGACCATCCGTCCTTGAAGGATGGGGGAAAAACCGCTTTCTCGCTTGTCTCGCGCTATCAAAGATCTCAAGAGGGAAAATCCCTCATGTAGTCCTGCGGTTGTGGAAAAACAAAACTACAATCTAGGACTATATCCCTTTTTATTAATTTGGTCAATCCGGGGTTTGTTTTTTGGCTAAGGTTAGGAACTGATCCGCGATTGACTACCGTTCGATTTGCCGACGGACAACCATGATGCACGAGCCGTCGGTGATCGCGTCCAGGCCGGCGTCAGCGGTTTTCTTTTGGAGTTCCGGCGACTCGGCCCCCGGCTGGAACCACAGTTTCTTGACTCCCGCCTCAACCGCATCATCAATCACTTTCATGCCCACGTCAGGCGGAACGACGACAATTGCCACCTCTGGTTTCGGCATCATATCTTGAAGACGAGATACGGCCTTGACGCCACCGAGTTCGCGTAGGCGGGGATTCACCGGCGTCACCATAAAGCCGGCGTTCTTGAGATCGAAAAAAATAATATTCCCGAACTTTTCCGGATTGGCCGAAGCGCCAACCACGGCGTAGTGATAGTGCTTCGACACCCACGGGTGGACAGCTTTGAGTGGCCAGTGATGAAGTTTCTGCATCATGGATTTACTTCAAAGACAATTGTCGCGTCCGCCGGAGCGAGGATCAGGGTGTCCGAAGGACGGGACCCTAGACGAGCGAGGCAGCGCGACACCGTACAGGGAAAAGCGGAGCATCGGAGGGGGAAACCGTAGGTTTCCCACCCGAGCATCACCATCCCCGTGCCTCAATCGCTTGCGCAATTCTTCGCGTCGCAATAATCCAGGCAGCCACCCGAAGATTCGTTTTTAGCTCCGTCCCCATCGACCACACGCTGGTGAAGGCTTTTTCCATGACCGACCTCAAGCGTTGTTCGAATTTCTCCTCCGGCCAGTAGCTGTTCGTCAAGTTCTGGACCCACTCGAAGTACGAGCCAACAACGCCGCCGGCGTTGGCGATGATGTCCGGCACGATGACCGTATTCTTCCGCTGGAGCTTGGCGTTGGCTTCCGAAGTAATCGCGCCATTCGCCATCTCCAAGATAATCTTGGCTTGGACGCGACCGGCGTTGTCCTTCGTGATCGCGTTCTCGAGAGCCGCCGGAACGAGCACGTCAACCTTCATCGTCAGCACGTCCTCGTTTGAGATGGCTTTGTAGTTCTTGAAATCGCAAACTGTCCCGACGCAGTACACGCCAGCGATCATTCCCCGCTTCTGTTTCGTGGCCAGCACGTGCGCCGGATCCATCCCCTGGCGACGGAGGTCAGCGATCCCACCTCGCGAATCGGAAATCGCAATGACTTTGTAGCCGGTCCGATGGAGTTCTTCGGCCAGGTGGTAGCCGACGTTTCCGAACCCCTGAACCGCGACCGTCGTCTGTCTCGGCGACCGCCGAAGTTTCTGCAAGAGCGCCTTCAACATGATTGCTCCTCCGAGGCCAGTGGCGGATTCGCGTCCGACTGATCCCCCAATTTCCCGAGGTTTGCCAGTGAACGCGCCGGGCTGCCACTTGCCGGTCAACCGGCTGTACTCGTCAACCATCCAAGCCATGATCTTCGGCGTCGTATAGACATCCGGCGCCGGGATATCCACTTCCGGACCCAAGTACTTGTACATCGCCCGCACCCAGCCCCGAGACAAGTCCTCGAGTTCGCGCGCTGAAAGGGATTTCGGATCAACCGCCACCCCGCCCTTGGCCCCGCCAAAAGGGATATTGACGGCCGCGCACTTCATTGACATCAGGAGGGCTAACGCTTTGACTTCGCTCAAATCAGTCCGCGGATGAAAACGAATCCCGCCCTTGAAGGGACCGCGAGCGTCGTTGTGCTGGACGCGAAAACCGGTGAAGATTTTTGTCGTCCCTTTATCCATCCGAACCGGAATGGCCACCTGGAAAATCCGTTGCGGCTGTTTCAGGATCTCGAGTGCGTGCTGCGGCAGATGACCGATCTCGGCGGCCTGACGAAGCTCATGCATAACGTTCTGGAAAAAATTTGTGGGTGACACCGCACTGTCTGTTACTCTACGGTAACGGACTCATGATGCTTCGGCGTCTTCACGCCCCAGTCGATCTTAGCCGCTTTCTTCTTAAGTCCCCGCGCCTGCAAGTACTGATAAGCAGCTAGCGCCGCTTTCGCGCCTTCGCCGGCGGAGATGACGATCTGCTTTTGTTCGATCGTGGTCACGTCGCCAGCGGCGAACACGCCCGGGATGCTTGTCCCGTTGTCGTTCGTGATGATGACTTGTTTGCGGTCGTCAAGCTCGACCAGATTGTCAACCAGTTTAGAATTCACGGTGAATCCGATTTCCACGAACACGCCGTCCACGTCGAGCGTCTGCGCGTGGCCGTCTTGGGTGAATCTGATCCCCTGAACGCGCTCTGGTCCCAGTACTTCCTCCACCGTCACACTGTAGTGGACCGTGACGTTCTTGGTTTTCTTTAGGCGTTCCATGAGAACGTGTTCACCGCGAAGTTCCGGATTTTTGTTCAACAGGTGAACCTCTGGACACAGCTTGCTTAATAGCAAAGCCGCGTCCATGGCCGAGTTCCCGCCGCCGACCACCGCTACTCTTTTCCCTTTGTAAAGTGGCGCGTCGCAGGTTGCGCAGAACACTACGCCCTTGCCAATCAACGGTTTTTCGCCTGGGACATCAAGATGCTTGTGCGTCAAACCGAACGCTAGAATCACGGCGTGCGCCTCGTATTTACCGGTCGACGTCGTGACTGTAAAATCATCGCTGTTTCGCTCCACGCTTTGGGCCTCTTCGAGCCGGACCTCGGCTCCGAACTTCTCCGCCTGTTTGCGGAATTTGTCCATGAGCTCGAGTCCATCAACGCTCTCGAAGCCCGGGTAATTCCCGATCTCCGACGTCAGAGACGCCTGCCCCCCGATATCCTGCGACAAGACCAGCGTTTTTAGCGCCCGCCGGCCGGCATAGAGGGCGGCGGTTAATCCAGCGGCGCCACCGCCGATGATGATCACATCGTACATTTAGAGCTGTGAATTCAGCGCCTGCTTGATCTGCTCCTTTCGGTGCAAGCCGACGCCCTGCCAGACGACCTTCCCGTGCTTGAATATCACGAGCGTCGGAATGGACAAAATCCCGAACTTCTGTGCGAATTCCGGATTTTCGTCGACCTCCAAACCGCCGACCTTTGCTTTACCTTCATATTCCTTGGCGATTTCCTCGACGATCGGGCTCTGCATTTTACACGGCGCACACCACTTCGCCCAAAAATCCACCAGCACTGGTTTTGACCTCTCTTTCAGTACTTCCTGCTCAAAGCTTTGATCGGTCAACGTAATTTCCGCCATTGTTTTCTCCCTCGCCTGCCTTAATTCGTAATTCTTAATTCCTTACTCTTGAGCCCAAAATTCCAAAACGCCATCCCCAGCTCCGTCCTCACGTTTGCTCAATAAACGTCCTGGTAAGTTGGACCACGTCATGCGGCTCCAGCCGCTTGTTTTTTGCCATCCGGCAAATCTCCTCATTCACCAAAATCGCGGCCACGCTGGCCAAGCCGGCCCGGACCGCTTCGATCTGTGCTAGCAGCTCGTGGCATGACCGTTTCTCATTGACCATCCGCTCAATCGCCTCCAGTTGTCCGGACAGCTTGTGGATTCGCGCCGCGACCGTGCGGGATGACCTTTTCTTCAATTGGGAAATTGGCATTATATACCCCTGGGGGGTATGTTAACAGCCCAAAACACGGCTGTCAAGTACAGCCAGTACATCGAGTTGATGACTGGAGCGGGGGGCCGGATCAAGGCCTGATTGGCAACTACCAGGAGCGCAAGTAGGCTCGCAAGCAGTGGGGTGTTCCTTATACAACGCGGACTCGAACAACAAGGAGATGCGTGATGCGTGGTAACCGACCGATACGAAAAGAGGTGTTATTCGGACCTCAAGCGAGGGATTATTTCAAAGATCATTCAGGAAACCTTCCGGGCACGGTAGTGTCTCTGCTCGAAACAATCAAGTCCCCGGACGGAATGCGGACCATCGATATCGCACGGTTCGATGTCAACTTGGAAATCTCTGGTGGGCAAGTGTATTACATGGAGGCAATGTTCGTTGACAAGGTGTTGGAAAACTGGGCTTGCCACATCGAGCGCGCAACATTCTCACCTGATTCACGTCACATCGCCTACGCGGCGTGGAGCCCGAAGGCTGCGCCACCGCTTAGGACCATCGAGGGGGACGACGAGTACGACACGATCACTGTGCGGGAATCGCCGGGTCCATGGTTTGTCTACGTTGATCAACAACCCTTGGGACCGTTCAGTGACGTTGGCGATGGTCCAATCTTCTCTCCGGATTGTGCTCACGTTGCGTTCGTCATTGGCACCGGACGGTCGAACGAACATCCGGTAACTGGAGTGATGAAGCAGGAGTACGACGATCCGACCTGTTGGCATTCGGTAATCTTGGATGGGCGCCGAATGCTCTCGCTCTCCACGTGGGAATTCGACATCCACTTCAACCCGAATAACAAGCTCGTTCTCGGTTTCGATACTGTCTTCATCATCGTGGAGTTAAGTGGTTCCAGTGGAACGGAGCAAGCAACGAAAACCGATCCCGACGTTGAAAGCAGCGGCCGCACTCGTGCGGAAGAACATACTCCTCCCAGCGACTCCGGAATGCATGCTTGTCCTCGATGCGGGAGCACAGAGTTCATTCCCTCTAGATACCTACCCCCAGACGGCAACGTTCCCGTGCTTCGCTCACGATGCTGTGCGAAGTGCGGGGAACCGGTGCCCGACTGGATGTAGGAGCACCGCCATCTTCACCAGCCCATGTAGTGCCCAGATGGACAGGATGTTCATCGGGGTTTCCATATCCCAAAAGTGGGTGATCCCGTACCATTCAATATGTTACGGAAAAGTCCTGGAGCGGGTGATCCCGCACCACTTGAGTAGAAATTACTTTACTTGGAGCGAGAGAGGGGACTCGAACCCCCGACCTCTTCCTTGGCAAGGAAGCGTTCTACCACTGAACTACTCTCGCGCAGAAATCACAATTATTTGGCAAGTGGTGCGGGACGGCCTTCTCCTTGGCAAGGAGACGTTCTACCACTGAACTACACCCGCGTACCAGATACTTTTTTGTTGTGTTCCCTCACGATGAACGCGACAATGAAGAAAAGTGAGGACGCGATCAGCGCGTACGTAGTTCCCTCGAGCATCAATTTTCCATGACCAGAAGTGATGCTAAAAAGTGTCATGAGTGGCCAAAAGATGATTGCTGTCGGAAGCCATACAACTACTCCTGGCCAACATAGATTACATATATCGTGAACTGGGTGCAAGATTTCGCCGACGATGGCGAATCCGAAACCTAGCAGGATATAGAGAAAAATAAATGCTATTCCGGAATGATGTTGGATGAACCGAATCACAGTCATGCGATGGAGGCCACGAGGGGAATTCGCCCCGCACCAGGCCGCTCATTTCTGTTGGAGGCCTGGAGGGGATTCGAACCCCTGAATAAGGGTTTTGCAGACCCTTGCCTTACCACTTGGCTACCAGGCCGATTGACTCGGTGATGAAGCCCCGCCATCATACCAAAAATCTCCGACACGATCAAGGTCGGTAATCCTTGGTAAGGATGTTAAAGTATTTCCATCCGGACCGACTTCACGCCCCATTGCTTCGCTTCTTGCTTGGTCGGCATCCAGATATCGATGTACCGATTACCGTAACGCGGGCTCATTCGATCGAGGACGATAAATATTTTATCGCCGTACTGATCGGGTAAGCGCACTTTCGTGCCGAACGATAGGCCGTTAAAGGCGATCACGCCATCATCTACTTTTGCACCGGAAGCCGTGGTCCGCGGATCGCTGTCAGTTTCATCAACTGATGGGGTGTAGGCGGTGGCCGTAACCCAAACCGTACGTTGCACCGGTAGGTTGGCTGGCACCGGGAACAGCGGTCGATCCTCACGCCAGCTCATGGTCGGCACTGACTGTTCCGGTACTACCTCCGCGACTGGCGTCTCCGCATCTGACAGCAATGATTTGGCCGAAGCTGGGTGCGGGACTAAAAAATTAGCTAGGGACAGAAGCGCTATGTAAATGTACAACTTCCTTCTGTTTCGTCGGACAAATCGTCGTAGTCGAATCATGGAGTTGCGCTACTGGTAAGTGCCGGATTGGGCATGAAAAATCCGGGTTCAAAAACTCGCGGGATGACCCGCAGGTTTTAGAAAACTTTACGTATGGTACGTCGGTGTGATAGTTTTGTCAACCCCTTTGGCCTCTGCAGTTAATGTAATTCTGGATACAGTTGGCGAAATTATCGAACTCGGTACAGCGCGAGCGATCCAAATTCACTGATTTTTTCCAAATCGGCCAGTCCCTCTAGCTCATGTTCCCTGGTCTTCTCAAAAATGACGAAAGCGCCGGCTCGGCTGGCCAAGATTTCTTGCAGTTTGTCGGGCTGTTCCCGCAGCGGCGTGAGTATCCGCTGTTGCCGCGGACCGACCAGGTAGAGGTGGGCCAGCGGACTGGTATAATAACCGATGTCGTAGATGTAGACGTTCGCCTTCGGATCGCGCGCCACGGCCTCGTTGCGAAATACGCGGAACGGGCTGTCGTAGATTCTCCGGACGTTCCGCGAGAACAGCGCGGCGCTGACCAGCGCCATGTGCAGCACGAGGAGCAAGGCCATGACTTTGAGCGTCCGTTGACCCGCGGCCGTTGATTTCCGATAGGCCATCGTCAGGACCCCCGCCGCCACAACCACCATCGCGCTGACGCTCACCCAGGCGGGCAGGAAGTCGAACGACAGGTACTTGCTGGCACCGGTCTGGAATTGTTGAGTGACCCGCATGAGGTAACCGACTGCCGCCGCGACGCTCAACACAAGCAGCCAGCGCGGCAGCGACCAGAACGGTTGTGTCAGGAATCGCGCCAAGAGCAAGGTCAGGGCCGGATAGGCCGGGGCGATGTACCAAGCCAGCTTCGTGGCCGCCAGCGAGAACAGGACGACCGTGCCGACGCCCCAAGCCAAGAGAAAAGTCTGGACGAATGCATCATCCTCGCGTTTTCTCACCCTGACGATTGCCAGCGCCAAGGCCGGCACGACCAACCACGACCACGGGAACATGCCGCGTTCGAGCGCGCTCGGGTACCAGAACGGTCCGTGGGTTTTCGGCGTGACGTGCAACCGTTCCTCGACGCGCTGGAGAATATGATAGCCGACGTACTCGTTCCAAAACTTCTGTCCGTGCTTCGCATATTCGTAAACGTGCCACGGCAAAATCACCGCCAGGAACAGGACAACTGTCAGCACCACGTGCTTCCAAGTGTATGGCCATTTTCGTTGCAGCCACAACGTCAGCATAAACCCAATCGGCACGACGCCCGCGGCCACTGATTTCGTCATGAAGGCCAAGCCGATCACGCCGGCCGCAGGCACTACGAGCCACGGTGTTTTGACGCTTCGCCAGAACAGCCACGCGGCCAGCGTCAGGAAAAATATCAGGAGGCCGTCCGTTTCGCCGGTGCGAAAGGTGTGGGTGAACGTGACTGGTAAAAGCGGAAACATGACCCCAGCGACGAGCGCCGCCGGCCAGCGCCGCGTCCAGAGCCAGGCCCACCACGCGATCAGCAACGTCGTCCCCGCGCCGGCCAGCGCCGACGGCAGCCGGGTGGCGAACTCATTTTCACCCAGCGCCAACTGCGTGACGCCGCGAATCCAGAATGACAGCGGCGGTTTCCGAAAGTACTCGACCCCGCGGATGTGCAAGGTCAGCCAGTCGCCTGATTCGCGGAGCTCTCGCGTGACCAGTGCGTGCACGCCCTCGTCGGCGTTGGCAATCGATGACACTCCGAGATTCCAGAAATACGCCGTGAGCGCAACCAACACCACGACCGCAAACACACCAACGAGCTGCCAGCGTTGGTTCATCACGGTGGGCAACTCACTGGAGCGGGTGACCCGCCATTCGGCGGGGCTTCTACCCCTTGTCCCGCAACGACGAGGCTACGAACGAGCCCGTCTGGTTGCGAGGATCCCGTGACAATCTTGGAGCAGGTAGGGGGAATCGAACCCCCGGCATCAGCTTGGAAAGCTGAGGTATTACCATTATACGATACCTGCGCCAGGATTGTCACAAGAGCTCGTCGTACGGGATCAGTAAAACTTCGTCGCTCACGCTCCTCGTTTTACGGGAGAAGGGTGACATAATAGCCGTAATACGACACCCGCGCGCCTATTGTTGTTTTTTATACCTTCGCTCATTCGTCCGGTAGCCAGTATCCTGCGACCAGTACAGGTAGATCCGCTTCCGAAATCCGCCCTTCCTTTTCATCGCCTGCTGTTGCGCTTTGCGAATATCCGCATTGGAAATCTTGAATACGCTCTGAAGCTCCTTGATGACGTCGAGCGTGTCAGCCAACTCATCGGTGATGTCATCCTTCTTCTTGAGACGCGGGAGGCTGCTGGCCTCCTCGCCGACTTTCTTCAAGAGTTCACGCTTGAATGCAGATAACTTCAACCTTCTGACCTTGAACGCCGCGCCGTTCTTCTTCATGACCAGCGGAATCCTGTCACGAATCAACTTGTTGTACTGAATTTTTCTCATTGCTACTCGATCCATGACGCAAGCATTGTAACAAAAATAAAGAAAAAATCAACCTCCTGCCTATTAGTCAGCAGTCAAAAGTCACGCGTCAATCGTTACGTTGGTGCCAGTGCGGCACTGGTTCATCGACCGTATAGAGAAACACAAACACGCCGGTCGGACCAATACCCGCGAACATTTTCGACAGGATTTTTCGACGCTCACGGTAGGGCTTCTTTCGCAGTGACCGTAGGAATTTCTTTACCGCAGCGTGCTTTTTTTTAATTTCCAAAAACTTCTGCGCGTTGGCGATAACAGCCATGATTTTTCGACCATTCCGAATGATCTGTTTGTTCTTTAAGAGTGCGTCAACGTCGTCAATATCCATCTTGGCGACTAGCTCGATCCTGAATCCATGAAACGCCTTGTGGATGTCCGGCCACTTCTTTTCCACTACCCGCCAGTTGAATCCCACCTGAAACACGGTTTTCGATAATACCTCGAAATACCCGTTATCTGACTTTGGCACGAATTTTTTGGGAATCATGTAACTGCGGGGCATGGCTTTAGGAGGAAGTTGAAGGTTGTCAGGAGGTGGTTGATGCATCGTACCTTAACTTAAAACTTTCAACTAACAACTTTAATCTGTCTGCCATCCATACTTCCCCAAATCCACCCAAAAATTCCCGTCCCGCTGCATGACCTCAACGCCCTCCTGCCGCAACACCAGCGCCTGCTGCTCCTTCGGGCAGTTCATATTCTCGATCGAGATCATCCCCTGGCCGTTGATCACCCGTTGCCACGGGACTTTCGTTCCTGGATCAAGCGACCGCAGCGCCCAGCCGACAATTCGAGCAGAACGCGGACTCCCAATCAGCGCCGCGATCTGCCCATACGTCGCGACTTTACCGCGCGGAATCTTGCGGACGGCGTTGTAGATCCGGAAATAAAGGTTTTGACCGCGGGGCATTGTGCGAACGCCTCATCCCACGCGCCTGAAACGCGGAACGCGCCGGCCCTCGACCTCAACGTCTTCGAGAAACATCGTCAGTGGCCGCGTCCACAGCGCATGGTCGTCGAGACGCTGGTAGACGACGAGCTGTTCTTTCGATTCGCTATGACGTGCAACGCCGATAACGCGGTACTGCGTACCGCTGTAGTGCTCGTAGATACCTAGTGCTGGTTCGTTCACTCCGGAACCTCTGCTGGGGCGAGCGGCTCCACTGCCGGCCCGTTGATCACATGACCGTCTCGTGTAAACCGCGAGCCGTGGCAAGGGCAGTCCCAGGTCTTGTCTCCGTTGTTCCACTCCACTTCACATTCCTCATGCGTGCAAATCGAACTCACCGCCTGAAGATTCCCGTGTTCGTCGCGGTACAAAGCCACATGCCTGTCTTCGAGCACCTTGCCTTCGCCGGGTTTTAGGTCTTCATGTGCCATACCATGCTGTAGTGTAGCGCTGGTCGCGTTTCCCGCAAACCTCTACGCAGCCGGCGACACGGTCGGCCGCGATCGCCTGACCGTCAGCAAAATTCCGGCGACCGCGTCAGCCAGCAGCAATGACAGCAAGAAGAGATCGGGGGGGCCGGTAAAACGGAAGGCGATCAAGAGCACGATCATCGCCGCCACCAGTGCGCCGAAACCGTACCGCCATTTGCCGTGAGCCGGCGACGTCATTGGCTCCGTGACCATGACCACCGCGAAGAGGATGACTGTTCCATCAAGCAGGGTGCGCGAGACCAGATTCGTATTACCACTCGTTGCCGCAAGCCAGACCGCGTAGATGACAAAAAAAATTGCAGGCAACCACAATCGTTTCAGCCGTTGCAAAATAGAGAACATCCCAACCAGGAGCATGGCCGCCGGTATCCACGACCAGGAGACTACCCACCAGGCCACCGGCACATCAAAAATCCAGGCGCTCGTCAGAATGCCGAAGGCCGCTGGGTTGAACCAGTGACGCCGGAAGCGCAGCAGGTATTTCGATCCGAGCGCCAGCAGCACCGCCGCCACCATCGGCGCCATGCCAGTGGTCGGGTCGAGGATCAGTGCCACCAACCAACTAGTCACGCCAGCAGATGAAGGGAATTTCCACCGTCTCAACAGCATCCGTTGGACCACCAGGTCCGCAACCGCGCCGACGCTCACGACAAAAAGCGGCACCCAAACGTATACTGGCTCGGAAAAGCGGGTGAGCGCAACCAGCCAGGTCGCGACGAGGACGATCGTCACCCGACGTCGGGGGTCCTTCCAGATCCAAAGCAAGAATCGCTTCATGATCTGACCATGGCCCCAGCCCCTGGCGACAGCGGGAGGCAGGGATCTAGCTCCTCGCTGGTGTTTTGGGTCATCGCCTCACGTGACTTCGATCCACCGCCGATACTCGTCATCCCATTCGTAGAGGGTCAGGCGGTCAACCGTAAAATCGCCAGCGATTTCTTGCTTTGTCACAACTGACGAGACCTCATCAAACAATTCGTTGGGAATTCTACTGACGACTGTTACGTGAAACGTCGTATCAGTCGAGGCGTATGGCGCGAGACCGGGAAGCGTCGACAGGAGTTTCGTCCGGAGCTCGCCGAAAACGTCGTTCACAATCTTCAAAAACAGGACGCTCGTGGTATCGCGCCGGAACGAACCCCAACCACCGAACGACGCCTTGACATCAACCGGCATGGTCTGGATGGCTTGCATTTCGTCGCGGGAAAGAATAGTTTCAAACGGCGGAATGATCGTGATGTGCGGCGGCAGCCACTGCCGCGTGAAGCGGTCGTGATGACGTCGCAGCGCCGCGAGTTTGCCTCGCAAAGGTTCGGGCAAGAGGGCGGTAACAATGTAGCGTTTCATTGATATTGCATCGTACCGCTTATTGGTCCTTGTCCTGAAGATCTCGGTGATCCTCGGTCAAGAGAAAAAAAATCATTATCGTAATCACAAAGGTGATGAAGAATGAAATTGGGGTGGCGAGGGAGCCGAGCGTTCGCACGGTCCGAAGCCAGACGATTCCACCACCGAGAATACCAACCCCGATGCTAATGAATAGTGTTGTTGATACCGAGTAAACGCGCGTCATGTCGCCAGTTGACTCGGTAATCTTTGTCCGGGTCAGGGCGAGCACGGTGCCGCTGATAAAAACAACAGCCAGTAGGACGTTGAGATTAATATGATCAACGACAAATCCCGAGAAAAATTCCTCAAGAAGAAAAAAAAGGACATAGAGAAGTAACGACGCAATAAAAATATCACTGAGTAGTTTCCGGTAGACGGGGGGTGGGTTGGTTTTTGGTAAAATCTCCATTCGTAATTTAGTCAGTATTATTCACCTCCCGATCGGGCACGTTTAAAAAGGGTAGAAATGTAATGCCTGATTTTTTTCGGTGACAGAGCTGAGCCCTCAAGACGAATACTCAATTCTTTCATACGTACCGACGCCTTTGACTCACCGAGAGATGGATCGCCGACAATAAGAAAATGGAGGTTGCGTCCTGCCGGAACGAGATCGAGGTTTTTTTTGGCGATAAACCATCTTCCTTCTTGTGAGACACGTGGATATGACGCCAAGACGTAGTCGTATCCGGAAATATCATCACCGCTCCGGAGAGTTGTGGCAATCGGTGAATTCCCGTCAAAATGCTGGTCTCGTGAAAAGACAAACGTTCCGTCGGTCTCAAGAACAACGTCGCGGATTGGAACAGTCACCGGTACGAAATCTCGCCCGCGCGGTAATTGGATGGTCACTTTCCGCAATGTTTTTGTCAGGGTGATCTTCCGCGAACCAACGGTAATTGTTTGGAGCGAATTCTTGTGTGAAGTTAAAACGCTTAAAAAAGTACCTCTAACGTACAGCGTGATCGGATCATTGCTCATCCCGCCGAGAATTTCATATTCCTTGCTGCCAGCCAAGTAGAGTTTTTTATCAAAAACTATTAGGCGGTGGCTAGTAGTGAGTGACCTAATGAAAGCGTCGTCGTTCGCTGATACTCTAATGCCATATACGCCTTCCGAGAGATTGGGGATAGTCACATCGAATGATCTTTCGGGGGAGGGAATACCGCTTCGTTTTGTATCACCATCGTCACGAAGAGCAACGTTTTGAATAACTTTCGATCCCTGAAAGACGTCGACAACCACGTCGTCTTTTCCTTCGTGGCGATTGATATCCTGGACAGAAAATTGTAGATTGAGTGGCTCGTCCTTTCCAACGTAAACATACAGCAGATGGGTACCACGGATATCAAACACGTACTTTCGTTTATCTGGGATAGAGATATATGAAGGTAATCGAATAAGACCAGTTGGATCAAGGTTATAGATCGCAGTTGATGACTTAGCTGGTGGGTCTCGTAGAAAGTCCTCGATCGAAGAATATAGTCGTAATCCGGTGCCAGGGCGAGTAAACAGCGTGATGTCCCCCTCACGAACCTGATGCCACTCTTGTTCCAGTTCCGCGAACTGGGTACTCTGATCTGCGAAATCGTAAAACTCCGCTTTACTTCCTTTTGTGATCACACCCAGTCGGAGTCGACCTTGTCCATCGGTAAATTGGTATGTTAAACGGACAGTCGCCCGCTGAGTTTCACGAAACGTCTTGATGTCGAAATAAAAGGGGTCAACAGTTATCAACCGGTACTGATCGCCGCCGTTTTCTTTCGTCGTTCCGACAAGCTTCTCTGGTTCTTTAGAGGCAAAGTTTTTAACTTTCCGATCGCATCCGTTGGCTGTGCAACGGTAAGTGACGCTCCCGAAAGCGACGAGATTTTGGTTAATAACCCACAGCAACAACACGACTGGTATCAGCCAAATAACAAGACGGATGATGAAAATTGAATAGCGATATGTTCTTGGTTGAGGACTAATCATTAAGGTTAACCCCGTCTCGCCGACGATAATCGTAGCAACAACTCATTCTCCGACAACGAAGTCTCGGTTTCGATTCGAAATCCTCGTTCCTCCCAAAACCGTCTCACCGTACGAAGCGCTTCGGTTGGAGGTACATAGATGAATACCGGCACCGTTTCAAGCAAGTTTCGGACGCCAGCAAATTCCTCCGGGCGGTCAACGCGATATATCACTTTACGCTCAGGAAACAACACTTTATCAGCCCTTCCCGCTATGATCACGGCGTTCTCCGGTGTCTCGCGGACGACACGGGCCGCCATGTTTCTATATTCTATGGTATGTGTCCGAACAGCGACAAGTCCTTCCTCATCGTCGGTAATGACGAGGGATGACGAGAATTGAACAACAATGAGCACGGTGACAACTACAATCACTGGTCGAACCCGGTGCCAAATGGAAAATGGTAACACCGACAGCGTGAGAAGTCGACGGAGTGCTATCGCTGCGTATGGAATGCCAAATGCATACAGCGGGAGCCAATAACGGGTATAGGAAGTGCCGAGCGTTATTTTCGTTGGGTCGGGGTTGTCATGAAACTCCCAGGAGCCATAATAAACAACAAGCCACAATGAGATGAATCCTAGCGTCGTCGCCCAGAGCTTACCCATTTGTTGTGCTGATGACGACCGCCAAGTCATAAAGATGCCGAGTAGAGTGAGAAGGGAGGGGAACCATAGTAGCTTGAGGCCGTAATTCCAAAAATTCACGGCTGCGGTTTCAAATTGAATACCGAACGGAAAAATCAGCTCAACCGCCCTGAAAAACGAGCTGGCCGGGGATGCAACCTGAGTTGTTGTCTCATCGTCTAGACCGATGCTATAACCGAACGACAACGGGTTGCCATATAGCTGACCGTTTAAAACAACAATTGGGATCAGTGGAATCGCGATTCCTAACGGGAATACCCACCAACCGCCGCTGCGTAGAAAGGTAGTCCGGAAATATACGATAAAAAAAACCAATACCAATGCAATCCAGATTACCTCGGATGTTCTCACAGCCACGGCAGCCCCGATCGACAGACCCGAACCAAACAATATCGCTTTTCGCTTCCTTTCGCTCATCGCTTCGAATGGTGATTTCATCAACACCACAGATAGCAGGGAAAGTCCGATAACGAAAAGATCGAAAAAGAGGGCATTATGAAAAAAACTTCGGGCCGACCAGTACAAGAACGCCGGATGGACGGCGAGGAGTAGGGCGGATAGGATGGCAGTCGATGGTTGGAAAAACTTTTTAACCAAAACATAGAAGGCAACAACGCCAATGGCTGAAAAAAGAGGCGTTAAAAAGCCAAGAATCGAAAGTCCAAAAATCTTTCCGAAAAATCCATATAGAAGAATCAGACCCAAGAAGCTGCCGGGTAGAATTGCTCCTTGGCTGACGACCAAACTTCGTGGCGCGACGATGTCTGCAATTTCGGTCAGTGGTTCTTTGATGCTCAACGACAACCCTTGAGCGAAACGCTGCGTAAGAAAAAAATTCGCGTTTTCATCTGGCGAATCGAATTTTCCTGGAAATGAGTACCATAACAAGGAACTAGATATAAGTATCAAAGTGGCAAGCCCACCGATTACCAGGAGTTCGTTACGCCAAATCTTGAGCTGTGTCATTGTTTTATAGTATACTCAATTTACACTATACCATAGCAGATGGCACGCGTGTTGTAGCTTCTTCACGGTTCATGCAATACCTCGTCACCGGCGGCGCCGGTTTCATCGGCTCGCATCTCGTCCATGCTCTTCTCAACGAGGGTATAAACGTTCGTGTACTCGACAATCTTTCTACCGGCAGGCGGGAACACCTCGACCATCGGGTTGATTTCTGTCAAGCTGACATTCGCGATCCTAGCGCAGTTCGCCAAGCCCTCCGCGACGTATCCGGGGTTTTCCATCTGGCAGCTCTTCCCAACATCCAGTACTCAATCGAACATCCAGTGGAATCCCATGAGGTGAATGCTGGTGGGACTCTGAATCTCATTCTTCAGGCAAAGGAAGCTGGAGTTGCACGTCTGGTCTACGCGTCTTCAGCGGCGGTCTACGGCGACCCGATGACGCTGCCGATCAATGAAAATCATCCTCTGTTGCCGAAGAGCCCGTACGGACTGCAGAAGCTAATTGGTGAACAGTACCTACGGTTGGCGGCGACTTTGTGGGGTATGACGACCATCTCACTCCGGTATTTTAACGTCTTTGGACCGCGTATGACGTCGACAGGTGCATACCTTAGCGTCATCTCCGTCTTCAGCCGACAGTCGCTTGCTCGACAACCGCTCACTATCGTTGGCGACGGCAGCCAAACGCGTGATTTTATCTACATTGATGATGTTGTGCGGGCGAGTATCTTCGCTATGCGCAATTCCTCGCTTGGAAACAACACTATGATCAACATTGGAACTGGAAAGCGGCGGAGTGTTAACGAAATCGCAAATTTCTTCCCGGTCAAACGGCAACATCTTCCTGCCAGAACGGAACCGCACGACTCGTGTGCGGACATTCGTCGCGCCACCGAGCTTCTCGCATGGAAACCCGAGACAAAGTTCGAGGACGGATTACAAAAAACTATCAATTGGTTTCAAGCGCGCTCGCGTGAAGATGCACCGTGATCGATCGTACTTTGACCGCTCCTCGTTCAATGGTATAATACACACTCATGATAGCGGAACAACTACCGTTTCTTCGTTCTCAATTACCGCTCTGGCTGACAATCGCTGTCATCATCGTTCTTCTTGCTCTCCCGAGTCCTATAAGAAACGTAGGCATGTTCTTTTATAGTTTTTTTCTACCCGGTCTTATCTGGAGTCAAATCTTCTGGCGTAAGTCGGACATTGACGTTGCTGAACGGATCACGCTCTCAATTGGACTGTCCATCTTCTTTATTTCAATGACAATTTTCTCTTTGGCAAAAATCGGCGTTCCGATCAACTCCAGAAATTCTTTTCTAGAAATCCTTGCCGTGATTATCATCGGTTTCATCATCCTTCTGCTTCGCGCCAAACGTCATTCCACGGTACGTACAACGCGTTCACCGTAACCAGACTCGATGAACCAGACAGTTTACCTTATAGAAGATTATCGTGTGAAGAACTTTTTTCCACTCGCGTATTCGCGCCCGGTGTTTGAATTACGCACGGGCACGATGTCCCTTCGAGAACGATTCAAATTGTTCTGGGGGGCGTCAAATCCTCCTGGCTACATCTGCCGAGCCGAGGTCACGGAGACATTCCGTCAATCGACGCGAGAGACATCGATTAATTACATCGACAAAGGCGACGCGCTTTTTGTCAATGGTCGACTCCTGACTACTCCAGATGTCGTTACTTCCCTTCGCCAACTTCCACCGAATACCCGTCTGCGTGATCAGCATGGAAACGTCGTTGCTGTTCGTCTAGTGATGGCAGAAGCCAACGAACTCAACAATGCTTCGCCCCTATTTGATAAAGAAGGACTGGATGACCGAGAGGTTTCAGCCACACTTTTCAACTACCCATGGGAGTTCATTCATAAGAATGCTGAACTTCTCGAGGCCGACGCACGATACCTATATCACCTCGGGCAAGTTGAAGGGACGGTGCATATAGGTGCGCACATCGTCGACCGAAACAACGTATATATTGGAAAAAACGCTGTCGTCAAACCTGGTGCTGTACTCGACGCCGAAACTGGTCCAATCATCATCGATGAAGCAGCGGAAATAATGGCAAGCGCAACGATCCAAGGACCGGCTTATATTGGCAAGAAAACGAAAGTAAAAATGGGCGCCAAGATCTATGCTGGAACAACCATTGGGGAAATGTGCAAGGCTGGCGGAGAAATCGAAGGGTCTATCATTCATGCGTATTCGAACAAACAACATGAGGGATTTCTTGGACATTCGTACATCGGCATGTGGTGCAACATTGGTGCCGACACCAATAACAGTGACTTAAAAAACAACTACCGTCCAGTTGACGTCGTGCTGAACGGAAAAAAGGTCGAAACTGGACTACTCTTCGTCGGACTAATCATGGGCGACCATTCAAAGTCAGGTATCAATACGATGTTCAACACCGGTGCAACCGTCGGATTCTCTTGCAATGTTTTCGGTGCCGGCTATCTCCCAAAATACATCCCATCATTCACCTGGCACGATAACGCGATATCACCCTCCGAGTACCGACTGGAGAAAGCGATTGAGGTCGCCAAGCGAGTGATGGAACGACGAAATGTGACCTTTACCGACAGCGATGAACGCTTGTTTAAAAGCATTTTTCAACTAACCCAAGTTGAACGCAACTACGGTCAGGCAGCCGGAGTAAAGCTACTGTGATTAAGGTGATCATCACGCCCGACGCGCATACTCTTGCTATCGCCGCTTCGCAATTTATCGCCGGGCGCCTTCTTCGCCGTCCAAATCTCGTCTTAGGTCTAGCGACCGGTGGAACAGTAATCGATCTTTACTCCGAACTGGTACGCCGATATAAGGCAGGCGAAATCGACTTCAACCACGTCACCACCTTTAACCTCGATGAGTACGTCGGTCTACCGCCGTACCACCCGCAAAGTTATCAAACCTTCATGTTTAAGCATCTCTTTTCGCACATCAACATTCCCCGCTCACACATCCACCTTTTGAATGGCATGGCACAAGATACTAAGCGGGAGTGCCGCGACTACGAGACGGCAATCGCAGCAACCGGTGGTATCGATCTTCAGATCCTTGGGATCGGTCGAAACGGCCACATTGCATTCAACGAGCCGGGAGCAAAACGAAACTCACGAACCAGGAAGGTACGTCTTAGTGACGACACTATTGCCGCCAATGGCGATGGTCGCTTTTTTAAAAATTCAAACGTAGTTCCGCATGAGGCGCTGTCGATGGGCATTGAAACTATTATGGAAGCGAGAGAAATTCTTCTTCTGGCGACAGGCAGCGGCAAATCGTTGGCCATCAAAAGAGCGCTTCAGGAACCGCCGAGCGATGATCTTCCGGCTTCTTTTTTACAAACTCACCCCGCCTGTACCTTCATCCTCGATCGGGAAGCGTCGTCACTACTCAACAACCAACAAGTGACCTTCGAGATAATCTCCCACGAGAGGATTCGCGCTTGACACCACGCAGTTTTTTCTTCTACACTCACCAGCGATGAATTTCGCACTGATTGGCGTGGCCGGGTACATCGCGCCAAAACACCTGAAGGCGATCAAGGACACTGGTCACCGACTCGTTGCCGCTCTTGATCCTCACGATTCTGTAGGGGTTCTTGATTCGTTTTTCCCTGATGCAAGATTCTTTACCGAGTTCGAACGGTTTGATCGTCACGTGGAAAAACTTCGCCGTGGACCGGATTCCGAGC
Source organism: Candidatus Microgenomatus auricola (assembly GCA_005239865.1). Classification (GTDB taxonomy): domain Bacteria; phylum Patescibacteriota; class Patescibacteriia; order SBBC01; family SBBC01; genus Microgenomatus_A; species Microgenomatus_A auricola_A. Next base: position 28,890 of record SBBC01000033.1, on the reverse strand, counting down.
GCGTACACGTCGTTAGCATCTGCTCGCCGAACTACCTTCATGACGCGCACATTCGTTTCGCTCTCCGCGTCGGGGCTGATGCCATCTGCGAAAAACCGATCGTCCTCAACTCATGGAACATCAATGCTCTCCGCGATCTAGAGAAAGAACACCACCAACGCGTCTACACCGTTCTTCAACTCCGTCTTCATCCCACCATAGTGGCGCTACGGGAAAAATTGCGGTCGTCATCTACAAACAAAAGGCGTGCCGTTGAACTGCGTTATATTACGCCGCGGGGCAACTGGTATCATGCCTCCTGGAAGGGGCAAGTTGAACGATCTGGGGGATTAGCCACAAACATCGGGATTCATCTCTTCGATACGCTGTTGTGGCTCTTCGGCAAAGTACAATCAGTGAAGGTCCGACAATCGGAACCGACGCGTGTCACCGGATTATTGAAGCTTGAGCGGGCTGACGTTGACTGGTTTTTGTCCATCGACCGAGGCGATCTTGAACCAGGACAGGATCGGAATCGAATGATGCTTGTTGATGGCGAAACCATCGACTTCACCAGTGGCTTCGATCAACTCCATACTCACGTCTACGAAGATATCTTTGCTGGCCGTGGCTTTGGACTCGAGGAGGCGGTACCGGCGATCGAACTCTGCCAAACGATTCGAACATTTCAGCATCCGGTCACACCTCTGGCCGACTAAAGATATGCCGAGCGATCAGACAACAGCCTTTATTCACCCCTCGAGCGTCGTTGATGAAGGTGCCTCAATCGGCACTGGAACAAAGGTCTGGCATTTCTGTCATATCAGCCGCGGTGCCACCATCGGCCGGAATTGTGTTTTAGGTCAGAACGTTTTCGTCGGGGGACGAGCGGTCATAGGTCATCACGTCAAGATCCAGAATAACGTATCAGTCTACGACGGCGTCGCTCTTGAAAACTACGTTTTCTGCGGACCTTCAATGGTGTTCATCAACGATATCAACCCGCGAGCAAAATACCCGAAGTATGGAAAGTACAAACCGACGCTCGTTAAAGAAGGTACTTCGATTGGTGCAAATGCAACAATTATCTGCGGCATTACAATTGGTCGGCACGCTTTTATTGGTTCGGGATCGGTCGTGACTAAAGACGTCCCTGACTATGCACTCGTTTATGGTGTTCCCGCCGAATTAAAAGGCTGGATCTGTGAGTGCGGGACAAAACTCGACTTCGCCGACAAGGACTCTAGCCGGTGCAATCGATGCAAACGAGAGTATGTGAAGAACGATATGATAGTAAAGAGAGTCAATCAATGAAATTTCTCGATCTTCAAAAACAATTTATTGCGTTAAAGCCGGAAATGGAGAAAGCAATCCGCCAGACCCTCGAACGAAGTGAATTCATCCTCGGGCCAACGGTTGAGAAATTTGAAGTAGCAATGGCTCAATTCTGTGGTGTTCGTTATGCGATCGGCGTGAATTCCGGAACCGACGCCCTCCTTGCTTCGCTCCTTGCCCTTGGGATTGGGAAAGGCGACGAAGTAATCACCACGCCTTTCTCTTTTTTTGCTACCGCCGAAGTGATTCTCCTAGCTGGTGCGAAACCGGTCTTCGTTGACATAGATCCTACTACGTTCAATATCGACCCAGGTTCCATCGAGCAACGGATCACAAAACGGACGCGCGTCCTGATTCCGGTCCACCTCTTCGGGCTCCCCGCCCAGATGCACGAGATTCTTCAAATTGCACGGGGATACCGACTGGCAGTAATTGAGGATGCCGCGCAGGCGCTCGGGTCAACATATCAAGGGAAAAGAGTATGTTCGCTCGGCGACATTGGGTGTGTATCTTTTTTCCCCTCAAAAAACCTCGGCGCCTACGGCGATGGTGGGGTAGTATTGACAAACAATCCTAAGCTCGCTGCCTTCGTTAGAAAATGGCGGGTCCATGGTTCTGTGGTGAAATACATCCATGACTTTGTCGGGGTATGTTCGCGACTAGATGCATTGCAGGCGGCCATTCTTAATGTCAAGCTGCCGCATCTTACCTCCTGGAATGCTACCCGTGCAAAGAAAGCCCTGTTATATACCTCTTTACTCAGAAGCTGCCGATCGGTCGTTACACCGTCATCAGTACCCGGATTAACCCACGTCTATAACCAATATACTATTCGCGTGAAAGAGCGCCGGGATCAACTCGCCAACTACCTGCAAAGGAAAGGAATTCCCACAGCCATCTACTATCCGTTACCTCTCCATCTTCAACCCGCTCTACGTCATCTGGGGTACCGGCGTGGAAGCCTTCCGCTTGCGGAGCGGGCAGCCGCGGAAGTACTCTCGCTTCCTATCTATCCCGAATTACCAAATACCGAAATCAGAAGGTCGGTAAATAGCATTCTCCAATTTTTTTCGCAGACATCTTAATCACAAAGAAAGATACAAAAAATGATTTTCGATATCTCCATCAATTGCCGAAGGGAAACAGGCGCAGTGCTTTCCATCTTTCCGATCAGTATGCTTACACAGAGACCAATTACTAAATCTCCCCTAGGGCTACTATCCACTCAATCTGGAGTAATCCCGAAAAATGTTGCCTCTATCGTCTTGCCTGTTCGCAAACATGTCGAAAGGTAAATTTAAAGTTGCTGTTATCGGTGTCGGCAACATGGGTAAGAACCATGTCCGAACCTATGCCGAGATTTCCGAGGTCGAAATCGTCGGTGTGGCAGACACCAACGCGGAAATCGGTAAGGAAATTTCAGCAATGTACAAAGTTCCACAGTATAGCGACTACCGCGAAATGGTAGAGCGGACGCAACCTAATTTTGTTTCAGTCTGTGTCCCGACAACCCTTCACCATGATGTTGCTAAGTACTGCTTAGAACACAACGTCAATGTACTTCTGGAAAAACCGATAGCGTATACTCTTGAAGAAGGAAAAGAACTCTTGTTTCTGGCAAAGAAAAACAATCTCCATCTCATGGTAGGGCACATCGAACGATTCAATCCGGCGGTCAGACGTGTAAAAGAGATGCTCGATCGCGGAGAGCTCGGACAGCTTACCGCAATTATGGCACGTCGTGTCGGCGGTTTTCCGCCGCAGATCAAAGATGCCAACATCGCCGTCGACCTCGCTATCCACGATATCGACATTGTCAACTACATCCTCGGACGGCTTCCCGCTAACGTCGCGGTGCATAAAAAACGTAACCACGCTGAACGACGCGAGGATTCTGTTGAGTTCTTTCTTCAATACGATGGAACCTCTGCTTACATTCAGGCGAACTGGATTACGCCAGTGAAAATACGAAAACTCAACATCACTGGTTCCGAAGGATATCTTGAGATGGACTACGTGAATCAACAAATTGAATTTTATAAGAGCCGTTACGAAAAACTCCGTATCGAAACGAGTGATTATTCCGACTTCATCCTCCGGTTCTCTGAACCGGATAGGGTTGTTATCGCCGTTGCCAAAAAAGAGCCCTTGCGCGAAGAAATTCTCTGTTTCTTAAATGACCTCCGCGAAGGAAAGCGGAGCGATTCGACCTTCGCGCTCGACGCTCTTCGCATTGCCCTGACGCCTTCAAAAACTTAGCACCATTCCTATGAAACGCATTCTCGTTACCGGCGCTGGCGGATCAGCCGCGTACAATTTCATTGAGTCGTTACGACACAACCCAGCACAAGAGCAACTCTACATCGTCGGGACTGATGTCAGCCGGTACCACCTCGAGCTTTCTCATGTTGATAAAAGATACGTCGTGCCGAAGGTCACCGAACCGCGGTATCTCTCGACGCTTAATACGCTCATTAAACAAGAACGGATCCACTTTCTCCATAGTCAACCAGACGCTGAGGTAAATTTCCTTGCCAAGCACGTTCAGGAAATTCAAACAAAAACGCTTTTACCAAACTACGAAACGATAGAGTTGAGTCAAAATAAAATGGAGTTTAATCGGATCCTCCGGGAAAGAGGTGTTCCGGTCCCAGAGGCGTATTTCATTGAAACCGAGCATGACCTGGAAATGGCGCTCCAGACGATTTTAAAACATAACGAAAAAGCATGGCTTCGAGCCATTCGGGGGGCTGGCTCACGCGGTGCAATCCCAGTAAAAAACATCAATCATGCAAAGATGTGGATCGATTACTGGCGAGTGATGAAGGGATTGTCGTATGGCGATTTCATGGTCAGCGAATTTCTCCCCGGAAAGGAATATGCCTTCCAGAGTATCTGGCATAACGGTAAATTACTCATGTCCCAAGCCCGAGAGCGGATCGAATATATCTTCGGCCACCTCACGGTCAGCGGTCAGTCATCAAGCCCATCTGTGGCAGTCACTGTTCATAGCGACGAGGTCAACAACGTGGTCACTAGTGGTATACGAGCTCTCGATTCGCATGCCACCGGTATTTTTTGTGCTGATCTCAAGACAACTAGAGAGGGTCGGGTAGTAGTGACTGAAGTAAATGCGGGCCGCTTTTTTACGACTAGTTTTTTCTTTTCGTTCGCGGGCTGCAATATGCCGTACTATTACGTCAAGCTCGGTCTTGGTGAACCGGTGAAACATGGAATGAAACCGTACAATAACATTCCGGCGGGATGGTACTGGGTGCGAATGATGGATATGGGATACAAACTCATCAGGGATGATGAATGGACAAGCAAAAAGGTGTAAGGAAACCGATCGGAGCGTATCGCGGAGTCGTGTTCGATCTCGACGGAACGATCGTTGATCTCGGCGTTGATTGGACAGCATTGAAGAAACAGCTTTCAGAATATGTCCTGAAAAAAACCGGACAGCGTTTTACCTTTACCCCGCTCGACCAACAACTCTTTCGGGCCCGTACGAAATTCGGCGAAACATTCTTCCGTCGACTGCTCGAGATCGTGACATCGCACGAACTCACTGTCGACCGTCATGTTTTTTTCGACGATGTTAACAAGTTCATCCACACTGCCACTGATCAAAAACTTGCAGTATACTCAATGAACACCGAGCGTTGTGTCCGCACACTCCTCGAGAACAAATTTCCTGATAAGTTCAGTGTTGTCATCGCCAAAGAGACATGTAGCGGTCCAAAGCCGACCGGGGCTGACCTCCAAAAAATCCTTCAGTACTGGGGCGTTAATTCAAACGATGTCCTCTTCGTTGGCGACACTGAAAACGACAAAAAAAGTGCTGAACTAGCGCGCGTTAGCTTTCTGACCACGAACGAGTTTCGCTCAATAATCCAACCCGTAACATCCCATTAACATCATGAAAATACTCCTCACCGGCGGTGCTGGGTTTATCGGCAGCCACGTCCTCGACATGTATGTTCGTCACCATCACAAAGTTGTGGTTGTCGATAACTTTCGCAGTGGTCGCATCGAAAACATTAATCATCTTTTGAAGAACAGGAACGTCGAGTTCGTCTTCGGCGACATCTTGGACGAAACTTTCGTCGCCTCCCTCCCGACTAACGTTGATATCATCAATCACCAGGCGGCACAGCTCGAAATCACCCGTTGCATCCAATATCCCCAAGAAGACCTCACGTCGAATATCTTGGGAACAACGAATATTTTAGAGTTTGCAAAAAGATGTAAAAATCTGAAGCTAGTTGTCTACGCCTCCTCGGCTGGGGTCTACGGTCGATCAAAAGGGGGGTTCCAACGGGAATCTGATGCCCCGCTTCAACCACACTGGGTCTATGGTGTGTCGAAATACGCAACCGAGTTACTCGGCAATATCTATTCCCATTACCTCAACATCCCTTTTATTGGTTTACGGTACTCAATCATCTATGGGGTTCGTGAATGGTTCGGACGAGTGCTTACGCTGTTCATTAAGCATAGTATTCATGATAAAAAAATTGTCGTATTTGGGGACGGCCATGAGGTCCGCGACTACTGCCATGTCAAAGATGTCGTTAGGTTCCATGAATTGCTCCTCTCCAGCAAGCTGGCACCTGCCAACCACATTTACAATGTTTCCTCGATGACCAAAACGACAATCAAAGAACTCGCCGCGTTGATTCGAGATTTAAGTGGCTGCCGTGTTCTCCATGAGGACGTCAAAGAGGGAGAGCCATCGAAACTCTTAAGGAATAGCAGAATTCGTTTGCCAGGTAACCTCGAGTATCTTTGTCAGGACAATACAAAAGCTAAGAAAGAACTGGGCTGGCAGCCGACCGTCGATTTTAAAACCGGAATTGAGGAGGAATTCAAATGGTACCGTGATTCACGTTCCACCGATCCAGCGCTCTGGCAAAAACTCTTCTACTGATTATTCCTCAACATGCATCAAGGACAGTACAACGAGGGCTTCAACTCCTTCATGAGCAAGTATCGAGCGCGATGGATTCAAGAGTATTTTGGCCGAAAAAAGATTCGAACTATTCTTGATGTTGGCTGCGGTACCGGCGATATCATCAAACGCCTTCTCCGTACATCGAGCATCATCCAATGTGTTCGGCGGATCTCCATGATCGACACGGATTTGACGTATCTTCGTATAGCACGCCGCCGGTTCAGTCAATATCGACAATTTGAATTTGTGAGAGGAGAAATTGAGAGCCTCGCGACCCGTGGTCCTTATGATCTGATTATTATGATTGATCTGCTCGAACATCTGCCGAGTCCTCTGGCGGTGATGAAAAAAATTCATTCGCTGTTATCCGCTCGTGGGTATGGTCTACTCGTTGTGCCGAATGCACGATCACTCCATCGGCGCATCGGGCTCCATATGGGACTCATCAGAAACCTCCATGAGCTCGGTGAAGCGGACCGTCGAGTCGGGCACAAACGCTATTACGATGCGGATATGCTACAAACCCTTGTTCGCCGTGCCGGCTATCGCCTGCGCCACGCCGGTGGGATTCTTCTCAAGCCCTTACCTAACAACAAGATGGAAACTCTGGCCGAGACATACTGCGATTCATTATACGAGCTGGGGAAAGAGCTGCCAGACTACTGCGCAGAAGCCGTTGTCGTATTCTCAAAGCAGTAGCCGGGCGCAGGCGCAAACGGTAACCACATGTTGACTATGGGGACGTCATTCGCCAAACGCCGTTTACGTATTCTCCATGCGCCGACTGACGTTGGTAACCCTTGGGCTATCTCCCAAGCGGAGCGCGCGCTCGGTCACTTTAGCCGAGTGATTGTCTATGTCCAACATAACCAGGGCTTCCAAAGCGATTATAACCTTCACTTTGAAAGGTATCCTAAAATCATCGACCTTGCGCGCGCCATCAGGTTTTTTCTATTCGCCATCCGAAACTTTGATGTCTTCCACTTCTATTTTTCCACCACCTTCTTCCCCAACAATATCGACATTCCCATTCTCCATTCGCTCGGGAAGAAAATTTTTTTTACTTTCCAGGGATGCGACATCCGTCCAACTGAAGCCTGTTTTTCGGCCAGGCTCAACCCTAAAGGACACCGCCATGCACCGAATCATGTTCAGCGTCGTCGCCTTAGATATTTTCTCCGCTACGCTTCGCAAACATACGTTTCTACGCCTGACCTTCTGGCGTTCTCCCCAGACTCGAAACTTTCTCCGCCGATCTCGGTTGACCTCAACAACTGGAAACCTCACTACCGAAGCTACCGTGCCGGCGAAGAAGTAATGCTCTTCCATGCTCCGACTGACCCAATAATAAAAGGGACTAAACATATCGAGCGTGCAGTGGCTAAACTTCAAGGTCGGGGATACAAAATCCGGCTTGATATGCCGAAACGAGTCCCCCATAAGGAGCTTTACGCGCGGGCCGCGCAAGCACACCTGACCGTTGACCAAGTACTGGTCGGTTGGTATGGTTCGTTTGGAATTGAAATGATGGCGTTAGGAAAGCCGCTTCTTTGCTACATCAAGAATGAGTATATCGACTTGCTTCCGGAATATGCGCGAAAAGATTTCCCCGTTATCAATGTGACAACTAGCACTCTTGTCAACGTCTTGGAAGATCTCCTCAAGCATCCGGAGCGTTGGGAGGGGTTGGGACGGCGGGGACGAACGTTTATAGAACGAGCGTACAATCCAATGCTCGTTGCTCAACAGCTCATTACGGACTACGCCCGTTCGTTTGAGTCGCCGTCCCCACCGCGATGACTTTATCAGCATGATTGGCTCCAGAATTTTGCAACTCTCAAGAGATTCGCTTGTCTACGGTTTTGGCAGCGCGCTGTCGAGCTTCGTTGGCATTGCCCTCGTTCCGATATTGACTCGATTGTTTTCGCCCTCGGAATACGGGGTAATCGATTTGCTCGTAACCGTATCGTCCCTGGCAATTGCCTTTCTCTCCTTTGGATTCGATTCGGCGGCGGCCATCCTCTTTTTTGAGGTCGAGCGAGAAGAAGAAAGAGTGAACGTGTTGTCAACCGCCATCTGGTTTATTTTTATCGCGTCGTCAATAGTGATTCTAGTCCTCTTGCCGCTCAGTGGGGTATGGTCGAAGCTACTTTTTCAGAACAAAATATATATTGGCCCGGTGCAACTGGCTCTAGCAATTATCCCTTTCAACCTCCTGCTTGGTTTCGCCCTTAATGGGCTCCGTTTCCGGTTTGCACGCAGCCGTTATTTGCTATCAATCCTCATCCAAGTCATCCTGACCATCACCCTGACAGTGATACTGCTCGTACCGGTCCAAGCGGGTATGCTGGGATACTTCATTGCTTGGTTCGTCAGCGTGGCTGTCACCGGCGCCATTACGCTCGCGCTTGCCCAACGCAACCTTAGCGCTCGCTTTTCTGTAATAATTCTTCGAAAACTATTGGCCGTTGGATTACCGCTCATCCCCGCAGCCATCGCCGGTTGGTCACTTTCGCTGATCGACCGTTTTTTTATTAGCCGCTATTCACTGCACGAGCTCGGACTCTATTCCCTAGGCGTCAAACTCTCGAGTGTGCTCGGCCTCGGCATCGCCGCCTTGCAACTCGCTTGGGGACCCTTTGCCCTCTCACTGGCGAAGGAACCCGAGGCCAAACTAACATATGCAAAAGTTCTCTCGCTATACACCCTTGTCGCTGGTTTCCTGGCATTACTCCTGACGGCTTACGCTCCAGAAATTATCAAGGTCACGAGCAGCGAGGCATTCTTTGGATCAGCCAGCGTCGTCGGATGGCTTTGTCTCGGACTTATCGCGTACGGGAGTTACTACATTGTTTCAATTGGTGTAGCGATCAGCAAAAAAACTTCACATTTGGCCTGGACAACTGTTGCTGCCGCTATTCTTAATATCGTTCTTAATTTCATCCTGATTCCACCCTACGGTATGGTTGGCGCTGCGATCGCCACGCTACTATCTTACATTGCTTCGGCCTGGCTCCTCTATCAAGTTTCACAGAAGTACTACCCGATCCCTTTCGAATCTCGAAAAATATTGTTAACCTGGCTACTGCTTATCACCTCTACCTTAATCTTGTTTCTGTTACCCCAAGAAGTTCAGCCAACGACATTCCTTCTCAAGACCGCGGTCATTGCGATTTTTCCCCTGCTGCTTCTTTCTCTCCAGATTGTTGAAACCGGAGAGTTGGCAGCTGTTAAAAATCTTTTCCAGTCCGCATTGCAACGTTTAAAACGACAATAAATGTGCGGCTTCGTTGGCGAGTTCAGATTACCCACACATCGGGAACAGGCGGTCCGCCAGGCGGCCGAACTTCTTCGACACCGCGGACCTGATGACGCGGGAATGTATCATGACGACCTGCTTGCCCTCGGGTTTCAACGCCTGGCGATCATTGACCTGTCGCCGGCTGGTCATCAGCCAATGTCCACGCCGGATGGGTCAGTGACTGTCGCTTTCAACGGAGAGATTTATAACTACCTCGAACTACGTCAAGAACTCGAGTCATCTGTCAAGTGGAAATTCCTCTCCCATAGCGATACAGAGGTCGTTCTCGCCGCCTACATCACCTGGGGCAACGCCTGCTTCAAGAGATTTAACGGCATGTGGGCAATGGCAATCAGGGACAAGAGGAATGGGCGGCTCGTGCTATCGCGAGATCGCTTTGGCGAAAAACCGCTCTATTACATACAGCGCGACAGCGGCTACATCTTTGGTTCGGAGATAAAAGCCCTGTTTCACTTACTACCAAATGTTCCTCAACCGAACGATCGGGTGGTCTTCGACTACCTCGTCTTCGGGTTCCACGATCACACAACCGAAACCTTTTTCAGCGGCATCGAGCAAATTCCTCCGGCACATTACGCAGTCATCACCGACCAGGGGATGGAAATTAAACCATATTGGACGCTCCGTAATCAGGCCAAGATTGATGTTTCGTTCGATGAGGCGGCGGAGCGATTCCGCGAACTCCTCATTGACAGCATTCGAGTTCGTCTACGCGGTGATGTTCCAATCGGCACGTGCCTCTCCGGCGGTCTTGACTCTTCCAGCATCGCGCTCATTGCCCATAAGCTTTTGCGGAGTGAAAATGTACACCTCGGACAAAAAACCTTTACCGCCTGTTCAACCAACCCACATTATGACGAACGACAGTACAGTCGGCTCGTGAACGGAATGATCGGGGCGGAGCAAAACGAGGTGTTCCCTGATCCAGAAATCTTCCGCCAAGAATTCCACCGCCTCCTCTGGCATCAGGAAGAGCCGTTCCTTTCGATGAGTATTTTTGCGCAGTGGGAAATCATGAAGCGAGTCCGCCAGCGCGGTGTGAAGGTGCTTCTCGACGGACAAGGCGGCGACGAAATCCTGGCGGGGTATATTCCGATTTTCGGATCCCTGCTCGCGCAGCAACTTCGTCGCGGAAATGTTCCTGGGTTTGCACGAGAGCTGTGGGGTGTGCTCACCCATCACCGCCGGTCGATTCCTCACATCATTCCAACTTTCGCATTGTATGTACTCCCACCAAGTATCGGGCGGTGGTTTTTCAATCGCTCCAATCGAATTGAACTCGACATCCTCGAGCCGCGTTTTCGAACTACGAACTTCCGCTATCCTGACCTTCCCTCGCCGTTCCAAAATCAGTTTAAAAACCACCTCTACCGGTTGCTCACTACCACAGGCGTACGGGCACTCCTTCACTACGAAGACCGGAATTCGATGGCGTTCTCGATCGAGGCCCGCGTCCCCTTTCTCGATCATCGACTGGCGGAATTCACGCTTTCACTGCCTGACGATATGCTGATGAGCGGAGGGGAGACAAAACGCATCCTCCGCAAAGCGTTAGGAGAAATTCTTCCAGATCAGATTAGACGTCGTCGGGATAAGTTCGGATTCGTCGTTCCGCAGACGGAATGGTTCCGTCATGAACTCACGGATGACCTCGAGGCGTCATTCTCCGCATCCAACTTGCGGATCGGTAAGTACACGAATCCGAAAGAGGTGCGGATACAATGGCAACGGTTCCAGACCGGCACAGCATCGCTTGCTGCTCCGCTTTGGCGTTGGTACAATTTAGAAAAGTGGCTACAACGTTGGTATGGGTAGCTCTCTTGTGACAATGCAGCAACAACCTGATCGACGTTCCCGCTCAATCGTAAAAACTTTTGGGACCCTTCTCCTCTTCTTGCAATTCCCTGTGTCTATCTTCCAGTCGTCGACTGGAACAGATAGTTTTTTCGCTTCGAATTGCCACAAGCGAAACGAGTGGATTCCCTCTGCCGAAAACTCGGTGTTAGAAAGTGATGACACACGGACTATCACTAGAGAGGAAAGTTGGGGTGCGGTTCTTGAGGTTGAATGTCCTTCGGTTCTTTACTCCGACGGCGTGTACAAAATGTGGTACTCAAGCGACGAAGTCGTTGCATGGAAAATCAATTACGCCGAAAGCTTGGACGGTGTTCACTGGACCAAACTCGGAACGGTCATCGACGTAGGAGAAAACGGGTCGTGGGACAGCAAAAGCGTTGCCTATCCGTTCGTGCTGAAAGACGAAAATGCTCCAGAAAGTGAGCGATATAAGATGTGGTACAGCGGTCGCGGCCTGACTGGAGAAGCAGAAGCTGTCGGAGGAAGGTACCGAATTGGTTACGCCTCATCCCCGGATGGACTTCACTGGGCCAAATTCGGACCTGTTTTTGATCTGAATTCCTATGAGCTTCACCATATCGACCCCACCATCATCCAACAATTCTCAGGATTTTACCAAATGTGGTTCAATGTACTCGACGAAGACCGTGGGAGACTGATCAAATACGCGGAATCATCAAATGGTTACGATTGGACCGTTTTTTATTCCCCGGCATTTTTCGTCGATACCAACAGAGATTCAAAATCTGATATATATACCACAACAGTTCTTCGTGAAGGGGCGGTGTACCGCATGTGGTTTTCTCCAAACACCTTACCAGAATCAAAAGATGTTTTCTATGCTGAAATGAAGAATCCAAAAAATGGACGTTCTGGAAGCGTCAACCTGTTTTACGTGGTTCGTCACAAGAGCAGGCCATCGACTTCCTCATTTATGGCCCGTTTGTCATGAAGGTCGGTACGACTTACCAGATGTGGTACAACATGTTCGGTCAAACCGAGGGTTGGATTAGAGGATTTTACACAACGTACGGTAGAGGACAGATTGGACTTGCTACCCTGAACTGTGTTTCAGCTAGACAATGAAAAAACGACGCATTCACATTATCACTATCATCGGTGCGCGACCGCAGTTTATCAAAGCTGCGACATTGTCTGTTGCTTTAAGGAAGCACGCACGGGAAACCATCATCCATACTGGTCAACACTACGACTGGGAGATGTCCGATCAATTCTTTCAAGAACTCGCCCTCCCAAAACCAAAGTACAACCTCAATGTCGGGTCTGATTCCCACGGACAGCAGACCGGGCGCATGCTTGCGAAAATCGAGGAAGTGCTCCTGACTGAACAACCCGATCTGATCCTTGTCTATGGAGACACGAATTCCACGCTCGCCGGTGCCCTGGCCGCCGCAAAGCTTCAGATTCCGGTTGCACATGTCGAAGCAGGGATGAGAAGCTTTGATCGCGCAATGCCGGAAGAACTAAACCGCGTGCTCACCGACCACCTCTCCTCCCTGCTCTTTTGTCCCTCGCCAACCGCAGTCGATAACCTCAAGCGCGAAGGGATTCGGCGTCATGTACACTTCGTCGGCGACAACATGCTCGACATCCTCTTCCGATTACTCCCCAAAGCAAAAAAGCGTTCTCGCGTTTTGGAAAAACTGGGTGTAACATTAAAACAATTCCTTCTCGTTACAATACACCGTGCTGGTAACACTGATGACTGGAGATCGCTGTCTTCGTTGGCCCATGCGCTCCAAGCTATCCGCGAGCCGGTCGTCTTCCCGATCCACCCGCGAACGAAACACGCACTGAATCGCTTCCGTCTGCTTCCAGCGCTTCATCGAAGTCAATATATCAAGCTCATCCATCCTGTCGGCTATCTCGACATGTTACGACTCATGTCCTCGGCGCGAGTCATCCTGACCGATTCCGGCGGCGTCCAGAAAGAAGCATTTTCCCTTAAAGTTCCATGCGTTACGCTGCGTGACAGTACCGAGTGGACCGAGACCGTTGATCTTGGCTGGAACACTCTCGTTGGAACTGGTCCACGACGAATTCTCCGGGCACTTTACGGTGTGGATCAACCGAGAGAACACCGGTTTGTGTATGGTCACGGTCACGCAAGCGAAAAAATTGCCACTTACCTGTTCCGATTCATCCAGGACCGTTGACCGCGTTAGGAAACGCCGGTATACTGCCTGTACCTAAGTAACTGAAAGGAAATTTTAGCGTGTGCACCCCATGAAAGAACGTCTGGTGCAGTGGCTGGCCTGTCCGGAGTGTGGGGGGAACTTCACGCTCAAGGTGACCGAACGAGTCGACGACGGGATCAAAAGCGGTGAACTCCGCTGTTCTCGCGGCGGGCACCGTTTCTCGGTCGTACGATCAATTCCACGATTTGTCGAGAGCGATGAGTACGTGGGCAACTTTTCCCTGGAGTGGCTGAAAAACCGAACAACGCAGATCGACTCTCATACCAAACGTGATGACTCGGAGGATACCTTCCGGCGGAAGTGCAGCTTCACACGGTCAGACCTTGACGGCAAACTCGTACTCGACGTCGGCGTTGGCACCGGTCGTTTTTTGGAAATCGCAAAAAAGTACGGCGGTGAAGTAATTGGCATTGATTTATCCTACGCCGTTGAAGCGGCATTCGCCAACTTCGGGAAAGACCCAAAGGTTCACATCATTCAAGCCGACATTTTCCGTCTTCCCTTCAAACCGGAAATTTTTGATGCCATCTACAGTATAGGTGTTCTCCACCACACCCCAGACACAAAAAAGGCTTTCTCGCAGCTGCCCCGACTACTAAAGAGGGGGGGCAAAATCGCCATCTGGGTCTACGACTACTACAGCCACCTCCCGGTCATCATGTCACGATACTACCGGAAAATCACGACTCGGCTGCCCAGGCGGTTGCTCTACTACCTTTCCTTTATCGCGGTTCCATACTATTACCTCCTCAAAACTCCCTTCCTGCGCCACGTCTTTCGCGCCATCTTGCCGACCGCTCCGTGGCCCGATTGGCGTTGGCGTGTGCTCGACACTTTCGACTGGTACTCGCCGAAGTATCAGTGGTGGCACACTGATTACGAAGTTTTTACCTGGTTCGAAGAGGCCGGATTAAAAAACATTCGCGTGCTCGAACTACCGGTCGCAATATCCGGAGAGAAAGCTTAACGCTTCATCTTGGCCAGGTCCGCTTCCATCCAGCCTGATACCTGCCGTGCTAGACTGGCGTAACTATATTGCTCTAAGGCCGCCGCTTGACTCATCTGGCCCATCTCATGGCGCAGAGTTCGGTTAACTGCCAATTCTCGAATCCGTTGCTCTAACGCCCCGACGTCGGCATATGGTACAGCAAAACCGTTTCCATGCGAAACAAGGTGGGCGAGCTGCATATCAGCCATAATGATTGGTAGGCGACAAGCCATGGCTTCGAGGATAGCCAAAGAGTTGTTTCCTGGCCAAACACCAATGTCAGCCCCAGCATAGTACCGAGCGATCTCTTTTCGGGAAAGAAAACCGGTAAAGTGCACGCGGTCAGCGACGTTTTTCATGAGGGCGTGATGTTTCAATTCGTTTAAATAGTCAGGTGGTCCCTCGCCAGCATAAACCAAGCGTAAGGGAAAGTCGCGCACCTGCGCGATTAGATCGATTAAACTCTCTAAGGCCTTACGACGAAACATATAGCCAGCAAAGAGTAGAATAACATCTCGTGAACCACAATTGAGTTTTTGTCGAATTTCACGTCTTGCGGTTTCGTCGTACTGGAAGAAATCAGTTTCCACGCCGAGCGGCAGGGATTCAATACGATAATTTGGAATGCCATGTCGCTCAACCAGGAACCTCCGACACTCTTCGGCTACGGCAATAATGCGGTCGGCACGGCGCAGGGCGTAGTCAACGAACCACCTTCGCCACCAGAAATACTCGGCGTAACGCAGCCACCGTTGCCACCAGCGATGATTCTGAACGGTATGGAAAAAATCGTGACTGTCTAGATAGTAAAGATAGCCTAATCGCCGCTTATAGCGAGCACCGAGGATGGGGGCAATGGTACGCGGTTCATGCCCAAACACAACATCTGGACGCAGTTCTTCCAAGATATTCTTCACTCCTCGCACCACGACGAAGTCCTGGTAGTGAAAAAGTGTGGGGAGCCGGATGATCCGCAGGCCTTCGAAATCAAACTTGCCTGGCCGGTGGCTTGCCATTTGCTCTGGGAACCCCTCCAAACGATACCGCTCAACGATATTGGGAAATAGGTAGGGTGTGTTGGAAGTAACGACGGCAACTTGATGCCCCTGTCTGGCTTGTTGACGGGCCAAGTAGAGTTCCTGACCGCCAAAGAACTCGAACATTCCTAACAGATAGACAATGCGCATGACTGGGTGCGATAAAGATTCGAAGCTTGATGATAACAAAAAAACGTGATATAAACAAGTGGTTACCGTTACTAGCACTCAATGTTGCTCATGCGCCTCAAGCCCGACTGGTCAACATATCTACATGATTACAGGCATCGAGAGTTCCAACTAATTTTTGCTCGAGTGCCCCCTGGGACCTTCCCCAAAGCCTTGGAACTTGGAGCTGGCGACGGCTACCAATCTAGATTATTAGCGCCGTTGACAAAAAAGTTAATTAGTACTGATTATAGCCCCTTAGTTCAAAAAAATGAGGCGGGGTTGAACCTTAGCTACCAAGTCTGTGATGCGGAGGAGGTAGATAGTCAATTTCCACCCCGGTCGTTCGATCTGGTGTTTTCTTCTAGTTTGCTTGAGCATGTGTCGCGACCGCAAAAGGTCTTGCGCGGAGTTCACGCTGTGCTTAAAGATGATGGCATTGCCGTTCATATTATGCCAACTACTTTCTGGAAGCTAGCGTGGATGACAACCTACTATCCAAATCTGCTGTTGACTACTTTGCAGCTGCTCAGTGGGCAACAGGCACGAAAGATTCTATCCCGCGAAATACATCATCAATCAGAATTGGAGGGTCAGTATTTCGAAAATAACCAAAAGATTTGGCGTCGGCGGATTCCTTTTCTCCGTCACCTCTTTCCACCACCGCATGGTGTCTCGCGGCATCACATCCAAGAATTTTGGGCGTTCAGTCAACGACGGTGGCTGAAAGAATTCGAAATGGTGGGTTTTACCATTATCAAGATTATTGCTGGTCCGGTAGCCTCTGGTAACGGTCTGGGGTGGCGGCGCCTCGCTCGGTGGCTTGAACGTCTCGGACAAACCTCGGTCTACGCCTATGTGACTGTAAAAACTGGACACCAAAGTCGCTTCAGTCAACTATTTTGATTGGCGTAGTATATGTTCGCTGTGATTGGTATCGATGTGACCACTTGGCTTTAAAAACTGCTTTGATGATATCGTTCAGTTGATTTTCACTATCGTTAAAACATCCCAACTCCGCAATGGAAATGGTTCAGTGTGATTCATGCCATAGTGGCCAGACGGTCTTCGATCGAACGGCAACGCAATCGGTTGCACTCCAACCACCGTACGCAGTGGTCCGTTGTCGAAACTGCGGACTAGCCTTCATGAACCCGCGAGTGACCGCTCAGGAGTACCGGAACTTCTACGCCGGTGAAGAATACCTCAATGAGTACGGCTATAAAAAACCTTTTAGCGATATCCAGAATTCGAGAGTTCAATCGAGCGCTCGATCAGATTGAACAGCGACAGCGACCACCTGGCAGGCTTCTCGATGTCGGAACTGCCACCGGCGAATTCCTCGTGGAAGCAAGGAAGCGAGGTTGGACTGTTAGCGGCACGGAAATTTCCGATTCTTCTGTGACCATAGCAAAGGAGAAACGCCAGCTCGATATTTTCCACGGCTGGCTTGATCAAGCGTCATTTTCTAAACATTCATTTGATGTCATTCACTTGAGTCATGTTCTGGAGCACGTCCCAAGCCCTCAAGCGATGCTGAAAACAATCGCCTCATTCTTAAAACCGACTGGTCTTGTTGTGATTGAAGTACCGTACGAGTTCTATAACTTGTTCGTTCGTCTTGGTCGGGGTTTGGGTCGCTTCCAACCGTCCACTCGCCCGTCAATGCACCATGTCTACTTTTTCACACCACGCACGCTGGATAATGCGTTGCGTCAAGCCGGATTTCTGGCCGAGGTGACCACCTACTCCCTCGACGTCCCTTACCGCAACTTCCCGCCGCTGCTTCGTATGCTCGGACGTCTAACAACGAAGATTATCGATCGCCTTGGCGGAGGAATTTACATCCAAGCCGTTGCCCGACTGGCTCCGAAATCACCGCCCGAATATGTGCGGAATTAGCGGAATAATACGATCTTCGCCTGGTAAAATCGACTCGGCTGAACTCCGACGCATGCGCAACGTGCTTAAGCATCGTGGCCCGGATGACGATGGTGAGTATATCGATAACCAAGCCGGTCTTAGCTTTCGCCGACTGGCAATCATTGACCTTTCACCAGCCGGACACCAGCCCCTGTCTAACGAAGACGGGGCTCTCTGGCTTATTTTCAACGGCGAAATATACAACTTTCGAGAACTCCGTAAGCCGCTCGAGGAACGTGGACACCGCTTCAGATCGTCTACCGACAGCGAGGTCATCGTTCACGCCTATGAGGAGCACGGAATTGCCTGCCTCGAGAAGCTTCGTGGGATGTTTGCCTTCGCTTTGTGGGATAAAAAAAAGCAGACGCTTCTCCTGGCTCGTGATCGATTCGGCAAGAAACCGCTTTTCTACACCGTCCGCCATAATACAATTTACTTTGCATCGGAACTTCAGGCGCTCTTGGAGGTGTTGCCGTCCCCGGAAGTTAACGCGACCGCGCTGACATACTACCTCCGCTTCCAATTCATCCCCAGTCCCTTCACAATCTACCAAGGAATTCACAAATTGCCGCCTGGAAATCGATTGCTATGGAAGAATGGGACACTTTCAATTGAGCCATACTGGTACCTTGATTTCTCGCGACATTCGGGTCTGACGATTGACGAAGCCGGTCGAGAATTCGAGAGGCGTTTTCGTGAAGCCGTTCGCCTTCGGCTCGTGAGCGATGTTCCTCTTGGAGTGTTCTTGAGCGGCGGACTTGATTCAACCATCGTCACCGCACTGATGGCTGAGTTGGTTTCGGAGCCAGTGAAAACATTCTCTATTGGTTTCATGGAAGAAAGCCATAATGAACTTCCGCTCGCCCGGTTGGTGGCCGAACGATTCCGTACAAATCACCACGAGTTCGTGATGCAGCCAGACGTGGTAGCGGTCCTGCCGAAGCTTCTCCGACACTATGGGGAGCCGTTCGCCGACTCTTCGGCGATTGCCACGTACTACGTTGCCAAAGAAACGAGAAAATACGTTACGGTTGCGCTAACGGGGGACGGCGGTGACGAAAATTTCGCCGGATACGAAAAATTCTCGCTGCTTTCTCTGCTCCAACCCCTCATGTGGATACCCCAATCACTGCGACAACTTGCCGGCAAAGTCATGAAGAATGTGGGCATGGTTTTACCGTCGGCTTTCGGACGCAAGGTGACAGTTGGCAGTCAACTTCTCGGCGGGAGTCTTGTCAGTCAGTACATCGACCTCTTCTCTGTTTTTTCTGACCCAGAATTACAGCAAGTTCTCATACCCAAATACTACCCCGAACGTAGCAAATCAGCCGAGTCGCTGGCTGCTGCTCGTATTAGTGACCTTCAAAACGATACTTCATTTATACGTCAAGTTTCTGCACTCGATCTTCGGTTATACCTTCCCGAAGGGTTAATGACGAAAACAGACATCGCGACTATGGCGAATTCCCTAGAAGCACGTTCACCATTTCTTGATCAAGAAGTAATCGATTTCACGGCCACGCTGCCGGATGACTATAAAATTCGCGATGGTATGCGGAAATACCTGCTCCGCCGACAGTTCGGCCATCTTCTGCCGCCCGAACTTCTCCACCAACGGAAACGTGGTTTCGATCTACCAGTAAATGCTTGGATTCGCGGAACGTTGAAACCGTTCGTGGTAGAAACTCTATCTTCTCAATCGTTCCGCTCGATGCCATACTTCAATTTCGCATCCATCGACCGCTTGTTAGCTGAACATTTTTCGAATCACGCACACCACGGAATTAAAATCTGGGCGCTCCTCTGTCTAGCGCTATGGCAGAAAGAATTTCAACGATGATTCCTCGCATCTGCATGCTCATCGAGCGCTATGAACCGTTTATCGGCGGCTCTGAAGTCCAATGTCGTTTGCTTACGAACTTCCTACGTCAACAGGGGACTGCGGTCTTCGTCTTGACGAGAAAACTTTCGCCAGAACTGCCAGCGCACGAAGTCATTGATCATGTCGACGTCTACCGGGTTCCGCCATCGGGTTACGGTCGAATCTGGTATGAGTTTATCTTTGCCTTTTCCGCTAGTTGGGAACTCGTCGCTCTTCGACATCGTTTTGATGTTGTTCACCTTCATAGTGGCACTTCAATTGCAGGCGCGGTAGCCATTCTCGTGGTGCGACTCCTTCGGAAAAAATCCGTCGTGAAAATTGCTACGGCCGGAGACATTCATAAGGAGCTGGTGGAAACGAGCGCAAACGTCAATGCTCATCCGTCGTTCATTCATCGTATCGTTAACCGAGTGATTAATAGTATCCTGAAGATGGCCGATCGGATTATCGGCATTAGTCGAGAAATCAGTGTTGAGCTCCAGAATCACGGATTCCTACAAGACAAACTTGTGGTTATCCCCAACGCTATTGACGCCGAGGTATTCTCTCCGGCCGACCGGTGGACACGCAACTCCCTCCGTGCAATATTTAAGATTCCAAACGACAAAATCGCCATCACTTTCAGTGGTCGCTTAATTCACCGTAAGGGCATTGATCTTCTTGTACGCGCTTGGGCGACGGCGCCCGATCTGCATTCTCGAGCGATGGTTTTGATTGTGGGAAGTGGGAGAGGAAGTCTGGATAGCGTAGAAGACCAGTTGCAAAACGAAGTTCGACAACGCGCCCTAACCTCGAGTATACTGTTTCTCGGTGAACGAAAGGATGTCTTCAATGCGCTACAAGCAAGCGATATTTTTATCTTTCCATCTCGTCGAGAAGGACTTCCGAATGCACTTCTTGAAGCGATGAGCGTTGGTTTACCGGTGGTGGCCAGTGCGATTGGTGGGAATGTTGATGTGGTAACTGATGGTGAAAACGGTTTACTCTTTTCTCCTGGTTCAGTTGAGGAATTGACGAAAGATCTCCGTCGTCTGATCAATGACAACTCCTTGCGAGAGCGTCTCGGCCACCGGGCGAGAGAAACAGTGCTAACACGTTTCGATACTACAAAAGTATTCCCAAAGCTGATTGAGCTCTATCGTCAACTCTATGCCTAAATGTGTACTCATCACCGGTGGTGCAGGATTCATCGGATCGCATTTGACAGATCGGTTAGTTGAAGCCGGGTATCGTGTTCGAATTCTCGACAACCTCGATCCACAGATTCATCCAAACGGCATACCGACGTACCTTAGTCCTTCCTGTGAGTTCATTGAAGGCGATGTTCGCGATCGCAAAGTCCTCCGGAGTGCGCTTGATGGTGTCGACGCCGTCTTCCATTTTGCTTCTGCTGTCGGCACTGGACAATCAATGTACCAGATTGAGAAATACGTCTCGGTCAACCTCGGTGGACTGGCACAACTACTTGATATACTGGTTGAAACCGGTTGGCGACCAAAGATCATTTTTGCCGGAAGTGCTACGAGCTACGGCGAGTGCGCCCACACCTGCCCAGAACATGGACTTCAGTTTCCAGGTTTGCGTTCGATTGAACAGCTAGAACAGAGAGACTGGGAGCTTCATTGTCAACACTGCCAACGTGTGATGGTCCCGTCCCCGATCCCCGAAACCCAGCCGTTGCGCCCGAGGTTCGTTTACGGATTAAATAAAAAAGCTTGTGAAGAATTGCTCGAGTCGGTGGCGCGTACATACGATATCCCCTATACCATTCTCCGATTTTTTAACGTCTACGGACCGCGACAATCACTCTCAAATCCATATACCGGCGTGATTGCGATTTTCTCTTCACGGATTAAAAACGGAAATTCGCCACTTGTCATCGAGGATGGCCATGAATCGCGCGATTTCATATCGGTCTACGATGTAGTCCGGGCTTGCATTCTGGCATATGAAAAGGACGAAGCCAATGGACAGATATTTAACGTCGGCACGGGCCAAGGAATCGAGATTTTGGCACTAGCAAAGCTTCTTATTAAACTCCACGACGCGACGATGGAACCAGTTGTGAATCATGAATATCGCAAGAACGACTTTCGGCACAGTCGAGCTGATATCGCAAAAATTCGACGCATGTTGGATTTCGTGCCGCAAATCGATTTCGTTGATGGAATGTCTGAACTTCACCGTTGGTCAAAAGATCAAATGGCAGAAGACCGTTTCTACATAGCGCTTGAAGAAATGCGACAACGTGGATTGCTTGCTAAACGCGAGCAACCAACGGTCGCCATCGTCGTCCTGAACTGGAACGCCTATGATCAAACAGTTGAATGTGTTGAGTCGCTGCAACAATCATCGTACCCAAACCTGAAGATCATCATTGTGGACAATGGTTCCAACAACCGCGAGGGTGACCGTCTGAAAGAGAAGTTTGCCCAGACAATCGAGGTAGTACAAAACGTTAAAAATCTAGGGGTGGCTGGTGGAAATAATGCTGGTATCCGTCAGGCCTTGAATGATCGGACGGTAAAGTACGTCGCCATGGTGAACAATGATCTCATGGTCGAAGCGGACACGATCGCTCATCTTGTGGCTCCGGCCGAAGTCAACGAACGAATTGGGATGGTAGCTGGACGGATGATGAACTACTTTCAGCGCGAACGAATTGATAATTTGGGTATCGCGATGACCACCGCTGGACTTGGATATAACCGAAAAAGCGAATGGTATCCACTCTTTTGTCCATGCTCTGGGCTTGGTCTTTACCGAACTGAGGGCTTGCGTAAAATCATGACGCCTGACGGTCAAGTCTGGGATAACGATTTCTTCGCTTATTTCGACGAACAAGACGTCGGTTTCCGGCTCCGGATGAATGGCTACGAAGCGGTTTACGTCCCAACGGCGGTTGGGTATCACAAAGAGGGCGCGACGTCCGGGGGGCCGTCTTCAGATTTCTCCATCTACCACGGTCACCGCAACAACCTGTGGTTCTTGGTTAAAGATTTCCCAACGGCGCTGTGGTGGAAATACCTGCCGGGTATCATCGCCACCCAGTTTGGAACCTTCTTGCTCTACGCAAAACGGCGACGCTTGAGGGTCATCATCCGTGCTAAGTGGGACGCCCTGCGAGGCATTCCCAAGATGCTCGCTAAACGAAGCGCTATCCAGGCTATTCGTCGAGTGCCGATCCCGGACATCGAACGACATCTCATCCGGCGTGCGTACGTTACGCCGGAACGGTCGCCGTCAACCTAGAACCGACATTCGGCGAGTGACGACCGGTTTCAACGAACGAGTTCATTCAATGCTTGCTGTCTGTTTAGCGTTACGAATGAGGTAGCGAAGAAACGACTCAACCGAGGAGTAAAGGTAAACCCAGTACACAAGAAGGAGCGGTACGCCCAGAAGGATAGAGAGGAGAATTTCGAAATCTTCCTTCAACGGAAGCATTGCGCTCAATCGTTGTCCTAGTCGAAGGGGCAGGAAGACCGCCCATTGAAGAATTTTTGGAATATCACCAACGCGAACATCGATCCAAATAAACAAGGAAGCTGCAACTATAAAAACTATGAGAGTCGCGATCCGTTCTTCAACGAACAGCGAATATTTTTGCGTTTCCTTCGTCATAGACTTTTGCAAAGTACTTTTCGTTCTCAAGGGGTTCGATCGCGTAGTTGTTAAAATCGGGGTGTTCGTTCTTGTACGAATCAATGATCGCGTCCCAAAATATATAGTCAATGCCGATACCCTTTGCAATTTGCCATCGTTCAGCTGACGTCGGCGCGGTAAAAATTGAAATTCGTTCAAGCACTGGAAACTCAATGGTATTATCGGTGATGAAAGGAAGATAGTACCCGAACTTTTGAGGTCCGATAAAAACGCTTTCTCGGGGGATATTTGTTTTGATCCATGACATCGCCTGGAGATCGTCTGGCGGGATTTGCGTCGGGTTGAGGCCCAGGCAATTGTCAATGTAGCAGGATTTCAACCTCTCCTGCTGCATCAAGCCGAAGGGCAAAAAGATGAGGAGAAGAACCGCCATCGCTACTGAACCAGTTTTTCTCATTCCAATCGCCTTAAAAGATTCCTTCATACCATAAACTACTATGATGGCGATTGGGGTAATAATGAACTCGGTGAAACGAATCCCGAAAAAGGGCACTCCGAGCCAAGTCGATTGGGTCAAAAAATAGGTTACGAGGAACCAGACTATGAGTATTCTTCTTTTTCGGATGGCGAAGAATGAGCCGACCATCAATAACGTCAGGAATACCACTCCCCCGAATGAACTTTCGATGATGCTTCCAAACTGATTGTACATCGCATTGACTTCGAAATGAGGGAGGAGATTTAATGGTGCGAGCAAAAAATAGACAATTGTGGCGGTGCTAAATGCAGTGTAGGCGATCGCCGCCTTGGCTTTCCCGCCAGTTGAAAAAATTTTAATCATCGCGTAACTGGCTGTAACGAGAAGGAGAATGAGAAAGGTCAAGACATGTACCCAGAAAGAAAAAAGGAGTATGACCAGAGGAAAGTAGAGGAAAAAAATCATGCCCTCCTCTTCGTAGCGAACAATAAAGTATATATAGAACGGAATAATGAACATGCCGAGAATTTGTGCAACATGACCAGTCCAATAGGCATTGCCAAACCAGTAGGCGAAATATACGATGAGAACCGCGATTATACCGGCGATGGATGAGTGGAGAAGTCGGTTGGCCAGAATGTAGATAGACAGGGCGGGTAGGAGAAACATCCCGACAAAAAACTTTTTACCGAATGCTAGGTCACCAATGAGGTCAGGTTGAACTTGATAGAATAGCGAAAGGAAAACGTGAACAGGAAATTCGGTCGAAATGAAGCCCCCGTACATTGGTTCTCTGAATGAAGGGTTGTATGGCAAGATCCCGCTGACCGACTCATTCATTGTGATCGCCTTTGCCCGAACTAGCGTATGGGCGGTATCACAACAGGGTGGCAATTGATGGTCAGCGTTGTAGTACAACTGCACAAAAACGATAACGAGTGCGAGGATGATGAGTTGGAACGTTCCCACAACAGTTGTACGCTTCATCTTGACCTCTACGGTCTTGCGCTTCGTTCAACCGAAAGATCGTCCCGTATTTCTTCGAAGACCGCGATGATGGCGTGGGCGAGTTCGGTGATGTTTCCTGCAGCTACAAAACGCGACCGCTTGCGGGCTATTTCTCTGTGGGGACCGACGTCAAAGGCAACGATTGGTTTACCGCATGCGTGCGCTTCGGCCATTGGTAAATTAAACCCTTCCCAGAGTGAAGCGGTGACGTAAATATCGCAGGCGGCGAAGTATCGCGGAAGGTCTTCGTCAGAAACGACACCGGTGAACAAGACGTTAATCCCCTTTCCTAGGTTGTGGAGTTTGCGTAAATATCGGGGAAAAGTTGCCTTGCCAACGATCACGAGTTTTACGTTTGGGATTTTCCGAAAGACAATTGACCATGCCTGGAGGAGAAGATGAACTCCTTTATGTGGTGAGAGGCGACCGACGAATAGCGCCATTAACCGGTCGTCGATGCCAATAAATCTTCGGGCCGTGTCCTGATCAAGGCCTCGATGATACCGACGTTCGTCAATTCGATCGTAAATCACCTCGGCCTTCTTGCCGGTCTGTCGTTGAAGTTCCTGGCGGAGAAAATAGCTGATCGTTATTATACGGTCAGCGCGGCGGACAGTCCACTTGGCGAACCACCGAAAAAGGATAATGTACACCCGTTCAACGATACTACCGAAAACCCGCGCGGGGGGCAGGCCGTGGTCATAATAGATAAATGTCGACCCATAGCGTTTTCGTGCTTCCAGGGCGATGAGGTTCATTGGATACTGATGACTGTACACAATATCAGTATCTCTAAGGAGATTAGCCGCCTGCTGGATTTTTGACTGATCGAGAAACATCAATAATCGGTAGAGACGTTGGAGCAGTGTCGACGATGGAAGTCCGAGGGTGAGTAGACGTGTACCGCGAGGTGCTGGCATTGTGGCTGCGAGAGCAATAATTGTCACATGATGGCCTCGCCCCGCCAGTTCGATCGCCTGAAGTTCGACCACACGGTCGATACCACTAAAAGCATCGAAGGTGCTAACAAGTAACGCAATGGACTTTGAAGGATGTTCGGCATGTGAATGACGGTCGTGATCAACGCGAGATTCTTGTCCTGTTCGACGATTGTGGAGCGAGGAAATCATTTCTGCGAAGTCAGATCGATGTGGTCAGAGATAAGAGCGCTTGATCAAGAGTTGCGCCTATTGACTCAAGATTATATCGCTCGACGAATGCACGGCCCTCACGTCGCTTACGTTCGTTCATGTTCTTGTCGCTGATGAGCTTGATAATCCCTTCAGCTAATGCCTGAATGTCACCCACCGGATAAAGAATACCGCCAATCCCATTGTCGGTAATTTCGGTCGTCGCGGGAATGGCGGTGTTGACGTAAGGCGTCCCCATCGCCATGGCCTCAATGGTGACAATTCCAAACCCTTCAACTGCGGAAGGAAGGCAAAACAGATGGGCTCGTCCGATCTCTACCATAACGTCTTCGTGTTTCGGCAGTGACCCCAGGAAGTTTACGCTTGACTCAAGACCAAGATCTTGGGTCAATTTGCGCAATCGTTGTTCTTCCGGTCCGATACCGATGATTCGACCTTTGAGTAGGGGAATCAAGTGATGTACAACTGCAAATGCCCGCAGGAGGTCATCAATACGCTTATAGCGGACCAAACGACCTACATAGCAGACCGTTGGATGACCAGATTTATTGACACGCAGCGACCGGTACCGAACAAGATCGATCGGGTTGTAGATTACGGCAATTTGTTCGGCAGCAAGACGACCGCATCTAATTAATTTTTGTTTGGTGATGTTGCTGTTTGCGATAAAAAAACTCCACCCGGCACGAAGAATCATTCGCTCATACATCTCACCGAGAATCCCGGGGAGCAAACCGACGTTCTTGATCCACTTGCCAATCCATACGTCATGGTAGGCCGCTACTACGGGCACACGATATCGTCGACTGAGTGCCAAGGCAGGTAGGTATCCGAGAAAATTCATTCCGATAATCACATCGGGTTTTTCCTGCAGTCGCAAGAGTGACGCGTGAAATAAAAAACTGAGTCTCTCGAGAAGAAATCCCGATTGACTAAAGGCGCGAGGAAACCCGCATCGGATGACTGAAAGCGATCCATTCAAGCTGCGTTTTGGTGTCCCGTACTCGCGTGATGCAAGTACAATTACACGATGTTGCCGACGCAGCAAAACCTGAGTCCAGTAGACGCTGACGGTTTCAACCCCGCCTCGAACGTCGAGTCCGAGGGTGATCGGAAAAAATTCGGTCACCAGCACGATCGTCATGTCCGAAGCTCTTTTGCCTGACCACCAAGTGAACTCTTGAGAACATGTAGTGTCAACACGATAAAGTCCTGTATTCGCATCGGACGAACGATGCTACATCCTCTCTGTACGCTCTCGCGCAAGCCGTTGTACTAGTTTTGTCACATCACGACGAAGCGCATAAATCTGTGCGTACAGTCGGTAAATAATGTAAAACAAAGTCAAAATGCTCAAAGTAAAAATCGCATCGGCACCACGACCAACACCGAGGAGACGCGCAATGAAATCTGTCTTCCCTGGAATATATATTGCCACGACCCCCCCACCCCAAAGAAGCGTCCATACTAGGAATTCCCCTATGGTAAAAGTTCTCTCATGATATCGTTTGAGGACTCGAGTCCAAGTAAAAATAACAAAGATACTGAGGATTACCTTGAACGGTGTTAGCGGAAACGGTAACTCGACACTCATGTCATTTAACGAATTTGTGCCAAAGCAATCGGAAGAGGATAGAAAACCCATTTCCGGGTCGTTGCCCCTTGGCCAAAGAGTAATCGGTGTAAATAGCCTGAATGGGAACCTCGACGTAACGAAGCTTCAACCGCCCGATCTCCGAAAATAATCCAGAGGAAACTTCCATCCCCTGAAAATCGATTTCCATCTGCTCGAGCGCGCGTCGGCTAAAGACCCGCAATCCCGACTGGGAATCGGTCGTCCAGACCCCGAAGAGTACGAAGGTTATAAGGTTAAATGCCCAAATTCCAATCCGTCGATGCCAGGGCATGCCATCCGGTTTTTTCAACCTCGTTCCGACCACCACCTCGGCACGTCCCTGAAGGACGGGTTGAATGACGTCTTTCAACTCTGCCGGATCATGCTGGCCATCAGCATCAAAAGTCACCACGAGATCGTAGCCGTGGTCCCGAGCATACGCAAGACCAGTCCCGAGGGTGGCGCCAAGACCACGGTTGATCACATGACGAAGGACAACCACATCAAATGTTTTGGCGATGTTTTCTGTCGCGTCGGTCGATCCATCATTCACAACAATCATATCGATAGTCTCAATCCCGGGAAGTTTCCGAGGAAGCTGCTTGAGAACTGAGCCAATCACCCGCTCTTCGTTGAAGGCAGGGATGACGACCGCGATTTTCATCGGCGCTGCTCCGTCGTTGTCATCGTTATCATCGTCTTACAAGTATTTTTACCATATCGCACTAACATTGGTCAAGACGAACTTTAATTGATCAAGTCCCTCCTTGGTAGCGTCCCTACCACGATAATACTGTTTCTACTTTTCCGTAACTCCGCACTCGGTTATTCATTTACTGATCGTCATTCTTGTGGTCCGCGAATACTACCGAGCCCTCGCTCCGTTACATATCCCTGAATAGTATCCTCGATTACTCCATACTCTTCACGTGAAAGACGACTTTTCAAATAACGGAGTGTTTTGCTAATCATTCCTGACGAAACAGATGCTTGTAGACTGTCTGATAAGTTGAGATCAAAAATCCATGACAGATACTGGAGCATGTATGCCTCATAGGACCGACACTTGTCCCTAGGAATCGGCTCGTGCTTACGAAACGCTTCGAGTACTTCAGGAGGGTTAATTCGTCCTTGCTCTCCCCCAAAAGAACCTATCATATTCTGCTGTTGTTTTTCATCCTTATCGAAGAGGTATGAATCTGTCTTGACATAAAATGTCGAAAGTTTATCGAGGTCTCGAATTGCCGCGGTATAGACATATTGTAATGGGTCAAGACTAGTTTAGAGGGGTAGTCCCTTGACAAGTTTCATGAGTGTTCGAAAGAGATTTGCGTGTCGGTAGTTGAAGCGGAACTCGCATTCCTT
>SBBC01000001.1 GCA_005239865.1 Candidatus Microgenomatus auricola | reverse complement strand
GAATCGAACCCCCACCTTCCGGATGCAAACCGGATGCACTACCACTATGCTAATGGCCCGCCCGAACCGTCGAGGATCCCCGATTTTACAAATGTTTTATTAAACGTTCAATTGCCGCTCGATTTTTCCAAGATTTAATTTGCCTTTCTCGATTAATTGCCTCTGATCGTGTACTGAAACCCTCTTGGTAGACAACCTTCCAGGGCATGGCAGATCTTGTTGATTTTACAAGCCCTGAATTATGTCGTTTCAGTCGTACCGGAATATCCTTACAAGATCCTTTATAGTAGATCCTATTTATTTTTGATTGAAGAATGTAGAAGTAAAACATTTTTAGAAATCGGGATGCCGATCCCTGAAGGGATCGCGCATTCTCGACCCACGAGTGGGTCGGAACAAACCGGGTGTGCCGATAGCCTTTGGCTATCGCGCATCCACGATCCGCTTGCGGATCGGGACTCCACCATTAAGCTACGGGGCACCCTGTGTTATCGAGGATCCGCGACTCACGGAGCGAGTCGTGACTAGCAGCGCTTGAACGCTAGTATCCAGATTCTGGTGCGGTGGTTGTGTCTTTGAACGCGCCCCCGAAGGTATTAGTGAGCAGGCTGTTGAATGCGCCGGACATTGCCAGGAACGCACCGAGGATGAGGACAACCCCTAGGAGCTTGTAGAAGATGCGGGTCCCGCCCTCGATGCCGAGGTGCTGTTCAGCCCACTCGATCCGACCGAAGTTGTTGACCAGCCACTCGGTCTTCATGACGAGGAGCGTGCCGATGCCGATGACGAGGAAGCCGATGAGGTATTTCAAATGAGTGGAAGTTAGAGGTTGGAAGTCAGAAGTCGGAAGGCTGGTGGCCACTGTCCCGCCGTCCGGCGGGACGACCTTTCGGACCCGCCTGCCACAGCAGTGGACGATGTAGGACTCGAACCTACAACCTCCTCGGTGTAAACGAGGCGCTCTCGCCAGTTGAGCTAATCGTCCGTAATCAAAAGTCGAGCGGCAGGTAGTGTAGCGGATGTTGGTGTATTTTTCAAGTGTAGGCCGAGTTGATAAAAAAAGCGTCAGCTTGAGCTGACGCCTTGGAGCAGTTCAGAAGGATCATTGCGGCGCTGGGGTGAAGAGGGCGGCAATTGCAGTGTGGAGCTTCAGGGTTTCCTCTCGAGCCCTCTCGGCAAAGTCCTCGCTGCTCGAAGCGAAGATGATGCTTCGCGAGGAGTTGATGAGAAATCCTTTCCCGTTGCTATCCTTAGCCGCCTGGACGCTCGCTTCCAGGTCTCCGCCCTGTGCGCCGATGCCAGGAACGAGGATGGGGAGCGTTGGTACGGTCTGTTGGACCCATCGAAGTTCGTCTGGACTCTTCGCACCAACCACCAGTCCGCGCCAGGGTTCGACGTCCGGCAGGGGACGTAGATGCCCTTGTCAGCGTGTTCGAGGAACGGGGTCATCGCCTGGCTGCCGAGGTAGGGGTGGACGGTGATGGCGTCGGCGCCGAACTCGTCGAAGTACGCCTGCGCGTACAGCTTGTTCGTGTCGCCGATGTCCGCCACCTTGCAGTCGAGGATGACAGGAACTGAAGTCATGGATGCGTGTACGGAACCGACAAGACGTTCAAGCACTCTCAAGCCAGTCCGGCCGTGGGCGAGGTAGAAACCGAAGTTGAGCTTGAAGGCGGCAGCCAGGTGAGATGTAGCTGCGGCTACGTCGAAAGCGAAGCCGAACAACGTATCTTCCCGGGTGACTCCCTCACCGCAAAGGTTCTTCGGGATTTTCTCCTAGACCGGGTCGATCCCGACGCACAGACTCGTCCCCTGCGTGATCCGCGCGTTCAGCAGTTTCCAGTAGTTCCGGGACATAGAGTTCTCCTTTCGACGACGCGCGGACTGGAGAGTCCGCGGTGTGGGGATGTTGTCTGGGGCGAAGTCATCACCGAACGAGCTTGGTAATTCCATCGTCTTCCTATTGTCCGTGCCTCTCCCTCCAGATCCGCCTGACATCCTCGATGGGGATGACCTTGTTGGTGAACGGCAGTCGAGTCTCGCCTGGACCTCCGTCATCATCACCCTGCTTGACGTCACGGCTGAAGCGCATGATCTCCCAGATGTAGAAGCCCCCAAAGAGCATGGCGGCGGTCAGAAAGCCCAGGACGTAGTCGAAGGCACTGAAGGGATGATTCTGTTTCCACGTCAGCATGCGCCGCTGCACCTCGGGGTCAGAGAACTTGACCATCAGGAAGATAGTCTGGCCAATGACCATGATGGCGCCGATGATCAGGGCGCCCCAGAATCTGATCTTTCTCCAATTCATTGCTTGCCTCCTCATTTCCCAAGTAGCATTGCTCGGGCAATGGTCCACCACAGTGACGGGTTTTCGTGGAACCGGCGCAGCACGTACGCCCGCCAGTCTTTGCCGTACGGAACGTAGACGCAGACCGGGTGACCGGCAGCGATCAGCGCAGCTCGACGTTCCTCGCGGACACCGTATAACATCTCGAAGCAGTAGCGCTCGGGTGGAATCCGCAGACCCCTGATCAGTCGTTCAGCAATCCCGATTAGCTGCTCGTCGTGCGTAGCAATCGCGACAAAGCCGTGACCCTTGAGCAGCGTTCGGAGAATCCGAATGAAGCTCCGCTGAATCTCGAACCGGCTCTGGTAGGCACCGCGCTTTTCGCGGTACGCACCTTTGCAGAGACGCACGTCCGCGCCTTCGCGGGCGACCCGTTCGGCATCGTCAATGCTCCGGTGCAGATACGCCTGCAGGGCGACGCCGAGGTTTACGTGCCGTTGCCGAACCTGAAAGAAGCTCTGCAGCGTCCGATCGACGTAACTCGAGCCCTCCATGTCGAGCCGGATGAAAGGCGCACCCAGCGTTGACTCGGCGGTAAGGCAGCGGAGGCGTTCCAGGTATCGGCCGTAGCCAATCTCCAAACCGAGCGAGGTGGGCTTGACCGAGACGTAGGCTTCGAGCCGCTCATCAATGATGACGCTGATCAGCCGAAGGTACTCATTGAGCATCCCGTCCGCTTCCCGGTCGGTCGTGACGCGTTCTCCCAGAAACGAGACGGTAGCCGTCGCACCGATGTCGTTCAGCTGGCGAACGACACGGACGGCGTCGTCAACATCCGTACCAGCAATGTACCGCTTTGCACCTTGCCAGAGGAGTTTCTCTGGCACCAAATCCAATAGCTTGGTTAGCATGCCAGAGCCCCATGAGTTGAGTGGAGGTTAGAAGTTAGAGGTCAGACATTTGACGTCCGACCACCGACTTCCATTGGTTGTATTTAGTTGTCAGGGAACAGGCGGCAGTCCACTCAAAATGTGGCCATAGCGCCGGAACCGTCCCTCACGTCAGTTCGGCCCTACCTTAGCCGATGGCATGGTTAGTGGCAAGGATGGTGTAACAAACTGTGGAAATTTCCCCAGGGATTGGTGGAAAACCATGTTGACAGTATGTGTATGAGTTCCGCTTGACGCGATGGTTACAGGGGCATACGATAGAGTGTGCCTCTGTGCGAGGTCTTCGTTCAGTCACAATGTGTGGGTGGCGAGTCCGAAAAGGGCTTGCTATAAGGGTACGGATCTCGAAAGGGACAACTCCTGGGTGTGCGGCGAGCAATCGCGGCAATAAGTAGGGCGACCAGCGGGCAAACCCCGTAGGTCAAACGAAAAGAACCGCAAGGTTCTACCAGAGCTCTCTCGTAAGAGTCCAAACCCATTAGGCGGTTCTCAAGAACTTGCCACCCCTTTTCTGTTCTGTGTGAGCGCGTCCGAAGGACGCAGCGATCAATAGCTCTCCATGAGGGAGGAGGGCGCAAGTCCTTACCCCAGTGGGGAAGTAGTTGGTCAAAGCGACCAAGAACGCATCACACAGACACGGGGCCTAGTAATCGAAAGATGAACAGCCCCCTTTTTTATGAATGATGAAATAAGGAGTTGACCGCAGAAGCACGTTAGCGCTACAGTAGGCAAAGTTCTGTGAAGCGTCGTCAGTACGGTGGGGTGGCAGGTCCACGGAGCTGGCCAATTGGGACGAAGGTTCCAAGATGTGGTCGTGAATCAGGATCGACTCCATCCCCCTCGGACTAGGGGTTCTGTAGGGGCATGCGGATCACCCACGGCTCATGACAGACGCGTTCTCATCTTGGAGCTGACGTCGTTGCACCAAACTCTGCAGCTTGTCACCCCACGAAGTCTTTGCGCCGCACGCTGGTTAGCGGTAACGCCGTTGGTGCTACCTACGAAGAGCTCCGTAGGGAAAAGGCAATCCTTTCTAGGGGGAGGGCCCTGTACCGTCAGACGGTGTACCGAGACTGGTATGCGCGTAGAGAGGGGCCAGGAGCATGGGGAATATGCACACTGGCCTCTTTTTCTATGGGGGTGGGGCACGGCTTGACAGAATTGAAAAAGGTCGTACGATGACTCTACCTTGCTCGGTAACAACGGGGGGTGGCAGGATCTCAAAGGCTCGCCTACAGGGGAGGACGCTCCCCGGAAGAGTTACGGCAAATGCTCGGCGTGGTACCGCGTTGAGCATGCCAACGGCCCAATGGTAAGAGTTCGTCGGTTGTGGGGGCTCACGTGTTCGGACTGCGGGTTCTTGAGCGTGAGGTCTTCCAACGGCGGTCATCGCCAACAACCACGAACCCCGAATGGCACGTAGCTGGCGTTCCTTAACGAGGTTCGGTCTCTGACAGATCCTCCAGAGAGCTTGTCCACCCTCCTTCAATCTTCACGTGAACGTTCCGCTGGGACACTGAAAGCCACCAGCTCGGCAACGGGCGAGGTTAAAACGATGGCTGCAGCCGTCGGGATAGCCAGAACCTCCGGGATCTCTTCACGCGGAGGAGCCGGTTCTCTTCGTACGGGAGGCCGGCTTTTCTTTTTGGGTTGACGAAAAAACGAGCAGTTTAGAGGCGTGCTTATTGAGATGGCGGTAATTGGATAACTTGCCTCTCCTTTTCCTGTAAGGAGGGGTGCCCGAAGGGCGGGGTGGTTAAGTCAGCGCGCGACAACCGAAGAGCTCGTAGTTTTATCGCCCTTTCTCGGATTGCAGATAGCACCCCCTCCGTGTTTCGCAGGACATCCGATGAATAAAATCGGAGAAAGTAAATACCAAACCTCTCTAACCGACGTTGACGTTTTTGGTCGTGTACCGATACCTGAGGAGAAATAAAGTGTGAATCGCCATCGATTTCGATAACCAGCCGTAGTGCGGGACAGTAGAAATCAACCACGAAATTCCGAATCCCAAACTGACGACGAAACTTCAATCCAAGAAGCTGGTGTTTTCTGAGATGCTGCCAGAGCAATCGTTCAGACGGGGTAGCGCCGTTTCTTAGCTTCCTTCGGAGTTGTGTATGGCGTCGAAAGTTATACAAAAGTGGCACAGGATTTCTCTGGCGCCACTGATTACAAAGTAACTCTGATATTCCCTGGTGTCAAGAGACGAGACATGACCTCCCCTGTATCCGCTCCTCACTTGAGGAGGGGCGAAGAAAGTGCTTCCCCACTTTTCTTCAAAATCAAAACGAGCAGTTTAGAGACATGCTCGAGGTCTTGAGAAACTGGAGATGATCCAGGAAGGAGCGCGACTTTGAGGCAGGCGATCGCCTCGTTTTGGAACTACATCCTCACCATCGCCGCGGCGAGGTTGGGAGCCAGTTCGATGGCCGTCTGGCGCACGATCGCGAGCACGTCGGTGTGTGTGGTCGGTTCTCCGGCGTAGTCGGTGACGATCGACAGGCCGACCACTTCCATCTTTAGATCTCGGGCCGCCTGGGCCTCGATCGCGATCGACATACCGACAATGTCGATCTTCATTGCTTGAAGGACGCTGACCTCCAGCGGCGTCTCGAAGGCGGGTCCAACGATCTGTGCGTAGTTTCCTTCTTTCAGGTTCGGCACAACTTCGAGGTACAGTTCTCGAAACCGTCGGGAGTAAACGTCATGGCACTGCAGGAAGTTCGCGTCGAAGAGCGCCGGCCGCACGAAGAAGCTGAAATGATCCTTAATGAGGACAGCGGTGCCGTTCGGCCACTCCCGTCGCAGTCCGCCGACGGCGTTGGTCAGGACGATGCTCTTGCATCCAGCAGCCGCGGCTGTGCGAACCGCGTGGACGGTTGCTTCGACTGGCAACGGGTTGCCCTGATTGTCCCGTTCGTAGAGGTGTTTGCGGCCGAGGAACGCGAGAACTTGCTTGCGTTCGGCCTTGATGCTTTGAATCCGTCCGTTGTGACCTTCAACACCAGGTGGCAGGAATCCGGGCAGCTCGGTTGCCGGAATATCCGTTGTCACTTCTCCCAGGAACGGCGCGACTATATCCCAGCCGCTGCCGAGGATGACGGCGATCTCATGGTCGCACCCGATTTTCTGTTTGAGACCATGCGCTGCGGACTGCGCTACCCCATGCGGATCGCGCTTGAGCAACTGCAGCGTGTGCTGGATTTTCTGCACTGCCGTGGTCATGGTTTTCCCTCCAAAAGTGCCACGAGTCTAGTGGTCGATGGAATTACCGTTTTGTCAGAGGGCAAAAGACGGCTGGCCCTCAAAAGCTGTGCGGCCGAACTCTAGCGAATCAAAGCGGAAAAGGCAAGCGCACCCTAGAAAGGGTGCGCTCTATGGGTTGGGTTTATCTTGAGTTTTCTCCTATTTTTGGTATGCTACGTTATCGACTATGGATAGACGTGCCAGCGTGGGTGGTGCGCGAGTGGCGGAATTGGAATACGCGCTAGCTTGAGGGGCTAGTGGTAGCAATACCTTGAGGGTTCGAGTCCCTCCTCGCGCACCACCTGGGCTGGACAGCCAGCTTGCCTGTTCCGAGCGACGAGGGAGTCGAGGGAAGGGGCTGGTGGCCGCAAGGCCTTGGAGGTTCGAGTCCCCTCATCACCAGTTTTTTAATACAACAAAAGCCGACCAAGCGACTTTCGGTCTGCGGCCGAGGTTGAGACTAAAAACTATTCTTCCAGCTTTTTAGCAGTCGGCTGGCGCATGTAGTGCAGCTTTGCGCGGCGGACTTTGGCTTGCCCGACAACTTCCACCCTGGCAACTGTCGGTGAGTGCAAGGGGAAAATTTTTTCGACGCCGATGCCCTCGGAGACTTTCCGGACGGTGTAAGTGCCGTTTAAGCCCTTGCCGCCGGAACGACTGATGACTGTGCCCTCAAAGATCTGAATGCGTTCTTTGTCGCCTTCTTTGATCTTCTGATGGACGCGAACGGTCGCACCCGGTCGAATGTCTGGGAGATCAGTCTTAAGCTTGGGTTGATCGAGGGTAGCGATGATATCCATGAAGGAGTGCAAAAATCGCCTCCTGATTATACATGGTTAGGGGTCAACAGTCAACCCAATTAGAGGACCACATCCCGATCGACGCACCAAGTTTGTTCGTCTTACAGAGCTCGCTCATCTTACCAGAAGGTGGGATGTTATCCACAGTTTATTCCCTTGACATTACTTTGACATCTTTAGTTATTTATCGGTATTCTAACTGTGCGAAACGCTCTTCACAACGCTCCACTTAACACTTAGTTCTCACGTAGCCGGGTTTTGCATCGGCTTTCCCATGCAGCTGCACGCTGATTTTCTGGAGGGACAGAACAAGTGGAGGGATTCGGAGGCGTTGTTTTGTGCTGGCCAAAAAACGATTTATACTATCTCTCCCTCGGCCTGTGGTCGTGGGTTTTAATTTTTATTTCATCATCGGCGCAAACAGTGGTCTTCATTAGGGTACGCTGCCCAAACCCATTCTCCGCCGCTCGAGAGTAGCGAAGCGGTGAAGCGTTCGGGGAGGGTATCTAAGAGTAACCCACGCCGGCCTCGGCTGGCGAAAGAAAGGGGGTGAGAAGAATGAAAAAACTGATCGCAGTGTTTGGAGTCCTGGCGCTCGCCGGTTTCGGAGTTGCCACGACAGTCATGGCGGAAGACGGTTGGGTCGGCGGTGACACCACAACCAAGGTCAAGGTGCACAACGAGAACGAGGCGTACATCAAGACCGAGGTCGACACCAAGGCCAGCACCGGACACAACGACGCCAATGCTACTTCGAACAGCAACGGCGGTTCGTCCCGCGCCAAGGGTGGCAAGATCGTTACCGGCGATGCGGACGCGACCTCGGAAGTGGGAATAGCTGCCAATACCAACGACACCGAGATTAACCTCGGCTGTGGTTGCGAAGGACGCGACGGCGACGTCTACACCAAGGTCAAGGTCTGGAACGAGAACAAGGCCAAGATCAAGACCGATGTCGACACGAAAGCCGACACCGGACACAACGACGCCAATGCTGTCTCAAACAGCAACGGCGGTTCGTCCCGCGCCAAGGGTGGCAAGATCTTCACTGGTGCCGCCAGCGCTTGGACCACGGTGGGTGTTGTGGCCAACACAAACCTGACCCGCATCAACATTCCGTAAGGATGTTACCGAGGGTGGAAGTATATGCTTCTACCCTTCGGTCAGTCCCCGCGTCCGCGGAGATTGACCGGAGGATACGACAATGAAAGTTTCCCATCCGCTACTACAACTTACCGCGATCGGCTGCCTCTCCCTGCTGATCCTGCCGGTCGGCACGCGAGCCGAGACGCAAGTTGAAACCCGCGTCAATGCCCGGGCCGAAAGCGGCGGGCAAATCATCAGCGACGAGACGGTCGGTACTGGCGATCAATCGGTTGAAGTCAGAGTTGAAACGATTGTCAACGGTGAAGCCGTGAAGCCAGTTAACTTGAAGCTGCCGGCAAAGGATGGATCAACGACAGTCACGCTCGAGCAGTCGACCAGCGCCAGCACCGGTGCCGCGCCGGAGTCACAGACCGAGGTGACGGTCAACGGGCAGCCGGTGCAGATAGAATCACCCCTACCATTAAGCCCTGCCCAGCCATCTCATACGGAGTCATCGTCGCTGATTGAGACCCTGGTGGATTGGATAAAAGAAATCTGGCGCAGCATTACCAATATTTTCACTTGAAGAAGCTCACAACCAAAGGGAACTAGAGGGCTTTCAACTTACAATGGATTTCCTATCGTCCTACAAACAACGCCACCTCATGATTCGACGGACCCTGGCCGTCATTCTTACCGTGGCCGTCGGTTTTCAGCTGAATCTCGCTGCCTTGGCGGTCGGCCGCGGTCGAGTGGTCGAAATGGCCCGGGCCGAGGGCCCGGCTGATACCACGGCCCCGACCGTTTCCGTGACCGCGCCAGCAAACGGCGAAACCCTCTCCGGCGCGGCCTCGATGAGCGCTAATGCCACGGACGACGTCGGCGTCGCAAGCGTCCAATTCAAGCTCAATGGGGCTAATCTTAGCGATCCGTTGACGACCCAGCCGTATACGTACTCATGGGATACGGCGACGGTCAGCAACGGCACGTATACGCTGACCGCCACGGCCATGGACGCTGCCGGCAATGCCGCCACGTCCGATCCGGTAGCGGTGACCGTCAACAACCAACCGCCGGACGTCACCCCGCCGACCGT
>SBBC01000024.1 GCA_005239865.1 Candidatus Microgenomatus auricola | reverse complement strand
GGCGGGGTCGTCTCCGAAGAAACTTCCCCGCCACGCTTCAGTGCCCTGCGCGGACGTACCGAACGATGTTGATGTTCACGGGCACTCCTCCCCGGTGCCCTGTGTTTTCGGTGGGTAACGGTCTGCGCTCAGACGAGCCCCATCTTCTCCAGGGTGCGCTTACCGTCCGTCGGGGACGTTACGTCCGTTTCGGCGGGGTAGATGACCGCACCCCCGCGTGTCGGACGGACCTTGATCTTCCCCTGCTCGGCCAGCTGCTTCACCGTCTCCACCGGATCGAGTCCCGGGAAGTACTCCCGAAATGCCTCGTTGAATCCGGAGTAGACCGAGTGGATGCCCTTGTGCTCGGGATTCCGCAGCTTCTCGAGCGCGATCGCCACGAACTGCTCGGGCGTGAGCTTGGCGGCTTCCTTCTTCTTCATTGCTCGCTCCTTCCGGCTAGACCACCAGCCCCATTTTCCGGAGGGCGAACGCAGAGCCGCTCTTCGCGGGCTTGGCGTCGCGCGCATCCTTCGGCTGGGACGGGGTCTGTTCCTTGCCGCGCAGCGTGTCGAAGCGCTTGCGCCAGTCCGCCACCGCCCGGGCCGACTGCTTCTGCAAGCTGTCGAGGTGGTCGAAGATCGAGATCACCTGCTTCTCGGTCACGTCGCCGTCCTCGAGCTTGTCCATCAGCCGCTTGCACAGGTTGGCGTTGCGCAGCCCGACGGACTTGTACTGCCGGGTCAGGGTACGCTGGATCTCGGCAATCCCCGGCTTGTGCCGGTTGCGCCGACCGGACAGCACCTCCCGCAGCTTGTCCGAGTCGACGTTGTGCTTCTCCGCCGCCTTGGCCACGGTCAGCCCGTCGTCCGTGACCGACGACGCCGCCTGCAACAGCCTGGCGCGGTTCAGCTTGGACTTGACCTGGCCGACGTAATGCCGCGCCATCCCGGGCGGCAGCCGGAGCATCCTGACGATGTCCTTCTGGGCCACGCCGCGGGCCAGCAGCAGCTTGACGGTGTGTTCGACGTCCTCGGGCGTCGGCGGCTTGGGACCGCCGACATTGGCCTTGAACGCCCGGGCGATCAGGTCGGCCTCGTCCCTGACCTCGACCACCTCGCACCGGATCTCGGTCAGGTTGAGGAGCTCGTGGGCCTCGATCCGGTGCCGGCCGTCGATCACCTGCAGGTCGTCGGTGACCAGGATGGGCGGCAGTTTGACCCCGCCCTCCAGCAGCTGCCCCAGGTACAGCACGTGGTCCTGGTCCAATTCCCGGCGCACGAAGGTGTTCTTCTGGAGATCATTGATGCTGACGGTCTTCATCTCTCTCTGCTCCCTTCTCTGCTCGCTTTCACGCGAGCTGCTCGTCGGACGGTTTGAAGAACCGCCCCTGCTTGGCGCGCCAGCCGGCGCGCTTCTTGCTCAGCTTCGACAGCACCACCCAGGTTCCCGGCTCGGGCCACTCCGTTTCCCGCCAGACCGATGGGTCGAGCGAGAAGGTAATGAACCCGATGGCCGGTGACTTGGCCACGGCGTATGGACCGTGCCGGCCGTTACGGACGATGCGGTCGACAACCGCTTGAACCACCGTCTCGTCCGGCATCAACTGCCTCCTCTGGACTTCGGCTGATCGAGCATGATCAGCGCCGAGCTCAACGTACTCAGCTGCGCCGAGAGGCGAGGGATGGTTTCGCCGCCGGTGCGCTGGAGCGTCTTCAGCTCCCTGGGCTTCAGGTTCTTGAACGTGCCGTCTTCCAGCAGCCGCAGCAGCCCCTGCATGATGCTCAGGGCCGCGGTGGCCCGTGGGTCCAGCTCATGGGCGACGTGTGCTGGTTCAACCACAGAACTGCTTTTGGCGGCCGGCGACGGCTCCAGCCAGTCCAGGCGGTAGCGATCACGCGCCTCTTCCTTTTTCTTGGCCAGTTCCTCCTTTCGTTCCTTCCAAGCATCCCACATCTTCTGATCTTTCTCCTCGCTCGTTCCCTGCCGACCCTGGAGTACTGAGTACACATCCTGGATATTTTTGTAGCCCAAGGTCTGGTTGGCCTGCTCAACTGACAGCAAGCCAAAGGCGATGAGCTCGGAGAATCCCCTCCGTCCTCGCTTCATCCGTTCCAATTCGATCACCCGGTAGCCTTGCAGGTCGAGAAAACACATCAGCTTTAGGTGTTGCTCACCGACCGGCATTATGTCGGAACTGCTGAGCCACCTCTCAACTGTTCTCTCTGCTACACCGCAAAACGTCGCGATGGGCAGCCGTGCCTTCGTTAGACCCTTGGCACCCTTGGGGAACCGGCTCTCGAGCCGTGCCGCCAAGTGCCGCAGGCATTCGTCCAGGTGACCACGAAAAACCTCGCGATCTCCGGTCACATGTCCCCTCCTTGCCGATGTCAACGATCGGTGAATGAGTCAAGACACCATGTCCTGGCATCCGCTGACTCTTTAGCATGGGCCAGTCTGCCTGTCAAGCCCTCTTAGCTAACAACCTAATTTGCTAAACCCCCTAACTCCCTAATCCCCAAAACCTCGCCCCACTCACCGGCGTCCCCATGACGAGATTGTAGACCGTTACGAGATTGAAGTCCGCGAGCGTCAGGCGGTCTGGCAGAGCGACATCGAAGGTCGCGTCGTCGAAAGAGGCATCAGTTAGATCCCGGATGACCGCGACCTTCTGACGATCCCGCTGCAAACGGAGTTCGGCCGGTACGTGATCGAGATTGTTGACCGAAAAATTTTCAAATCGCAACGTACGCTCGTCGAGGACCGTCACCGTTCCGCCGACTTGCCATCGCGGATACTCCTGAAACGTCGCCACGCTGCCGACGGTTGGTTGTGGGAAAACGTCAGCTCTCCCGCCATACCCACCCTGCGGTCGTTGGCAGGCAACGCCAAGGAGAAAGATTGCCATGAGCGTTACTCCAATGCGTCTCATGCTCACAGCATACACGAACCAACGCCGCCCCGCACTGTCATCAACGACCACGAACCACGATCACTACTCTCGGCCCCCTCTCTACGTCTCCCCCATTCCAATCATGCATCGCGTTCATCAAAACCTTTGGTTGGTAGACGAAGTCCGCTCCGCGGCGCGTTCCAGGATCATTCGTGATAAATTTTCCGTCCTTCGTGTACCCCTTGATCACGAGCATGTGGTAGCGGGGGCCGGGCCGGCGGAAAAACGGGTTACCGAGGAGTTGTCCGGCAGCCGGGACAATGACTGGATTGCCGGCAGCGAGCTCGCGCTTGATATCCGCAACCCTTGGGTTCTTGAGCACCGCAACGCCTTTGAGCTTGAAGTATGCTCGCAGGATCGTCGCGGTCTCCTCGGCCGTGGTATCCTTGAAAAATCCGAACCGCTTCAACTGCCATCGCTTCAGCCGCTGCAAAGACTTCTCGGCATCATCGTTGTTCGGAATGCTTCGGCCTTGCAAAAATCGCGCCACCATCAGGACCGCCGCCTCCTCACAGAATTCGTTGTGGTCTCCGTCCCAGACTGCGTGAGGCGCTTGGCTAGTGAATGGCACCTTGAGATTGATCGAACGCTGGAGCTTTGTCGAGTCGGTGGAGCCACGGGCTATCGCTGGCGCTCCCAGGAGGAAGCAAAAAATCAGGACTACGGCTGTATGAGGAGTTCGACTTTTGCGCTCACTCATTCCGAACGACGATCACGACCTTCTGCCCATTAGCTACATCCCCGTCGTTCCAATCGTGTATCGCGTTCATGATCGTGCTCGGCGGGTAGACGTAGTCCGCACCCCGCCTCGTCCCGGGATCGTTAGTGATGAGCTTCCCGTCCTTCGTGTACCCCTTGATCACGAGCATGTGGTAGAGCGGGCCCGGTTGTCGGTAAAAGGGGTTACCAATGAGTCGACCGGCAGCCGGGACGATGACGGGATTCCCGGCCGCGACTTCAGCCTTGATATTTAAAAGCGTTGGATTGACGATCGTCTCCACGTCTTTGAGTTTAAACTTCTCACGCAGGATCCTGGCGGTTTCCGCGGCGGTCGTATCCTTGTGGAATCCCAGGTTTGCGATCTCCCACTGTTTGATGTCCTGCAGCGCTGCCTCGGCTTCATCAG
Source organism: Candidatus Microgenomatus auricola (assembly GCA_005239865.1). Taxonomy (GTDB): domain Bacteria; phylum Patescibacteriota; class Patescibacteriia; order SBBC01; family SBBC01; genus Microgenomatus_A; species Microgenomatus_A auricola_A. The sequence continues at coordinate 13,344 of SBBC01000024.1, read as the reverse complement.
GCCCAGGAATGGTTTTTCCTTGAAAGTAACGTGCCACCATGAGGACTGATGCCTCCTCACAGAACTCACGGTGCTCCTCGTCCCAGTTCGCGCGCGGCGCTTGGACGGTGTACGGAATCTTCAGGTTGATCTCCTCTGGAAGGTTCTGTTCGGTGATGTCCTCGGTGTTTGCAGGTTCAGCGCTTGGTCTGCCCAGCTCGCTCTTCCCAACCGCCAGAGGCAACTCCTCTTTCTTCAGCGTCTCGAAGATATCCCGAAGGGCAACCCGTTGCTGGTAGATAACCATCCCCACACCAAGAAGTCCGAGTATAGAAAACACCAGCCAGTGGCGATGCTTTTTTCGGTGCAAGAAGAACATCAACGTCGATGTTTTGTGCGGTCAGCTCGGGACATGATAATTCAAGAGTACCCTGCAATACGATCACAGACAAGCGCCCTGTCTTGATCGGGGATTTGTCTCGTCCAGAATCACTCCTTAAACTTTTTTTCACCGGCCCGAATCGGTACCGGCAACCAATTCTCTATTGGCGGCAAGGGGCAGGAGTAGCGCTGGCTGTACGCGCAGTATGGATTGTAGGCATAGTTGAAGTCAACGTGAAGTCGATTGTTCACCATCTCCGGTTCCAAATAGCGTCCAGCCGGGTATGACTCTTGGCCGCTGGTGGCGTCGCGAAACGGCAAAAAGTAGCCGTGTTCGTCTTCATAGACATTGAGCGTCGCCTCTTTCCCTTCGACGGTGAAATGAATTCTTCCGGCGCGCTGATATGTCCGCCTTCGTCCGTCGCTCGTGTCCATCGTGATCTCGTCGTGGGACACGCTCCGGTCAAGCTCCAGCTCCAAGTTCAGCTTCGGGTTTTCCGGAAAATACTTTAACCCGGAAAATGAAGCGCGGTCGTCCGCTTTGAGTGGCGAGTCGGGAGAGCGCATGAATTCGTCTTTCTCCCGGCGAAAGTCATCGAGCTGACTCATGCGCTGGCATACGAATTAGCCATATTACGACAGCAGGAAGACGATGCCGATGCCAACGAGAAATAATATGATGTGCGCAAGCATGCGACTGGGATGTTTTTCGTGCAGGAGAAGCGGTAGGAGGTCGGCCGTCGCAATGTACAACAGATTACCAGCTGCCAGCGCCAGCAGCGGCAGTTGGATGCCGGTTATGTTCGTGGCGAAGACGTAAGCCATGACCGTGCCGAGCGGGGCGACCAGCGCGCTCAAGATATTAATCGCCAGTACCCGCCGCCGCGCCATGCCGCTGCGGATGAGAATGGTGAAATCGGCGATCTCATGCGGCAGTTCGTGGAGCAAGACCGAGGTTGCGGTGGCGAGGCCGATCGGCAGGCTGGCGATGAACGCCACCGCAACCACGATGCCGTCGAGCAAGTTATGGATCGTATCGCCGAGAATCACCAGCGGACGAGCGTTCGCCAGGCCGCCGTAGTCGTCGGTCTGGTCGAAAACGTGCTGATGGCGATGAATCGAGGAGATAATCCGCTCAATGATGAAAAACACCACCACGCCGAGCAGCGCGAAACGAAAGGCGCCGGCTGGTTCGTCGAACCCCTCGACCGCCTCCGGCAGCAAATCCAAAAATGTCACCGCCAGCAGCACGCCGGCGGCGAAACTGACCAGGTGGCGGGACAGCGCCTGCGCCAGCCGTTCATTCGCGAGCAAAAGGACTCCGCCGGCCAGCCCGCCGACACTCGAAATAACGCTGGCCAAGAAGGCGTAAAGAAACGTCGAATCCATAGGAAGGCAGGGATAGTGTACACCGAACGTCGTCGCTGAATCAAAACGCTTAGGATGAATGTCGCTCTTCCTTGGTCACCAACCCCCGTCCGGCCGTACCGATCGCTCAACTTCCTAAGAAAATCAGCCCTCTTGACCAAAACATGGCTGTTTTCCTAAGAATTTGCTATACTTTTTCCACAACTTAATCATTAGTTGGTTAATAACCATAAGGAGCAACCTATGGCAGATAAGCCGATGAATAAGTCCCAGCTTCTCAACTACCTAGCGGAGAAGTCCGGGCACAGTCGCAAGGACGTTGCTGGGCTCCTCGACCTGCTCGTCCAGACCGCCTATGGCGAGGCGAAGCGATCTGGTGAATTCACGATTCCCGGTCTCGGGAAACTCGTGAAGAAGCAGCGCGCTGCCCGCAAGGGTCGCAACCCGGCGACCGGCGCCGAGATCCAGATTCCGGCTAAGACCGTCGTCAAGTTCCGGGTGGCCAAAGCCGCCAAAGATTCGGTTTTGAGCTAAACCCCGTCCTACAACGGACTGGGGACCGCGAGTTAAAACAGAGACGAATTCATGACTGACTCGCTCGCTCATCAATCCAGGATATAACCGTTGTAGTACGAGGCTAAACCCCTCCCCGAGAATCAAAAGCCCGTCTCGATGCATCGAAGCGGGTTTTTGGTAGTAAAAAATGGAGCCGCAGGTTGTTTCATCATTTGGCTCCTGTGGGGTTGCACCCTCGCTCTGGGGGCAGACCGGATCAGGCGGCGTCCTGGTGCGTCGGTTTGAGATCGGGAGGCAACTCTCCCAGTCGCTTGCACCCGACGCAACGGGCGACGTGCTTGCCCTGAATGACCTCCCACGGTACCTCGTCGAACTCCTGTCCGCAACACTCGCAGCGCATGGCTTTCCCTCCTCGTCTGGGACGATTGAATATACAACTAACAAAAACTGCCCATCATGTCAAGCTTGGGTTTGCATTCGAGCGCTCCCCCACTACTTACTACCGCCTACTCACTATCCTTCTGGCGGAAACGGATCGTGCCCGTAACTGTCGCGGAAACGAATTTTCCCGCGGTGGTCGCGGACAAGGAGTTCTACTTTTTGACGCTTCGCCATCCGCCGCGCTGCTCGAACGGCCGATGCTTGTGACTTGTAAACGCCGCTGACGCGCTTGGCGCCGTCGCGTTTCACGGCCCACTGTCCGCGACCATGGGGAATCACGTTTTGATTCTTCTTGGGCATACGTAACTCCTTAGTTGTTGATACCTTTAACGGCTCCGAGGGCGGGACTCGAACCCGCAACCTACCGGTAATCCCGCGAGCTCCGAGGGCGGGACTCGAACCCGCAACCTACCGGTTAACAGCCGGACGCTCTGCCATTGAGCTACCTCGGAGCTCGCGGGACTCTGCCGCTGCCTGCCCCGTACCTGACCGAGCCGTGTGAGGTCATGGTACGGGGAGCTACCGCGGAACAATTAGGACTATCAGCAGTTGAAGAAACGACCACGAACGTGCGCATTGTAACAAGTCCGCCTATTTCTGGGAAGCCCGCTGGCGCAGGGCCTGACGGCGCTGGCGCAGAAAGCGTTGAATAATCCCGGCCGACCGGAGTCGGCGCATGATCTCCGGACGAAGTTCAGGAACAGACGCCACCACCCCGTGATCGACATTCAACCGACCCCAGCGATAGCGCAGCGGCATGCCCGACAACGTGGTCACGATTCCCCCGGCTTCTTCGAGAATAATCTGTCCGGGCACGTAATCCCAGACCTTGGTAATCAGAGACGTCCGAACGTCCGCGTCGGCCCGTCCCTCGGCAATCGCCATAAGCGGCAGCCCAATGCTACCGATGGCAATCCGTCGAGCCGAGTGGAACAACTGGCGGGCGGCTTGTCCGATGGCTGATCCATGGCGTGGGCGAAACGGGACGACCAGCGTGGCTTGCTCGATCGCCACATGGTGCTGAACACGCAGCCGACGGCGACGGCCACCGCGAGTCACAAAGCTTCCATGACCGCGCGCACCGTAGTAAATTTTCCCGAGCGCTGGCGCGGCGATCACGCCGAGGACCGAGTGCCCGCCGACGACCAACCCGATCATGATGCAAAAATGGCCGGTCTTTTGGACGAACTGGTTGGTGCCATCGATCGGATCGATGGTCCAGAACCGTCCCTGACCACCAGTCGTCGTGCCAAACTCTTCGCCGACGATCCGGTCGCGAGGAAATCGCCGCAACAATCCCTCGACGATGACGCGCTCAATCCGCTGATCGGCCGCGGTCACCCACGTGAGATCCTGTTTCGTTCTGACGCGACTGCGACGCTGGTAATAGCGACGCGCGATCGTGTCCGCTCGTCGCGCGAGAGCCAGCGCCACTTGAAGCTCTCGCTGGTACACGATCAGTAGTCCTTCAGCTTCCGCATCGACTGATGCTCTTTGATTTTCTCAAGCGCCTTGGCTTCGATCTGTCGGATCCGCTCGCGGGTGACGCCGAATTCCTGCCCGACTTCCTCGAGCGTATGCGAAACGCCGTCATGCAGTCCGAATCGCATTTCCAAGATCTTCTGCTCGCGCGGGCTGAGTTCGCGGATGATCTCCCGCACGTGATCCTTGAGCAACTGCATCCCGGCGGCCCGGTCGGGCGTCGTGGTTTTTACGTCCTCGATGAAGTCACCGAGCACCGAGTCCTCATCGTCGGAATCGCCGACGCTCGTCTCCAACGACACCGTGTCTTGGCTGATCTTGATGATCTGTCGGATCTTATCAATGTCCTCGCCCATCTCCGCGGCAATCTCCTCTGGCAGCGGCTCGCGACCGAGGTCCTGAATCAGCTGCCGCTCGACCTGCTGGAACTTATTGATCGTTTCGACCATGTGGACCGGGATGCGGATCGTCCGACTCTGATCGGCCAGGGCCCGCGTAATGGCCTGCCGGATCCACCAGGTCGCGTAGGTCGAGAACTTGTACCCTTTGCGGTAGTCGAACTTCTCAACCGCGCGGAACAGACCGATATTGCCCTCCTGAATTAAATCCAAGAGCGAAAGCGAACGACCAGTGAACTTCTTGGCGATCGAGACCACCAATCGTAAATTTGCCTCGACCAGTTTTTTCTGCGCTTCGACGTCGCCCTTGTCCTTCCGTTTTGCCAACGACACTTCTTCCTCGGCGGTCAGGAGCGGCACCTTGCCGATTTCGCGCAGGTACATCTGGATCGAGTCATTCGAGATGTCGCCGAGATCGAACTCCCGTTCCTCATTCTTCTGCTTTTCCCGCTTGGTCGGTTCCTTCTGCGGCGCGGACAGTCGTTCGACGTGATGGTCGAGTACACTCGGCGTTGATTCAACGATCCGCACGCCGTTCTGCTCAAGACGATCGAGGAGCACTTCGTACGACGGGATGTATTCTTCGAGCTCCGGTAGGGCGTAGAGAATTTCCGTTTCCGTCACAAAACCCCGCGAGCGCCCCTTCGTGACAAGCTGCTCAATCGAGTGCTGCGGAACGTCCACCGGACGTTTCGTCGTTTTGGCAGGCGCCAGCTGTCGGGTGCGCGTCCGCGCCCTCGACTTGATGGACTGCTTTACGACTTTCGCCGATTTCTTCGTTGTTGCCATGCGCTCTGGACTCGATCAAACAACGGCCAAAGTTGGGGAATCTCCGCCACCCCGGGCCAGCATCCGGTCTGATTGATTTTCATGGGCTCACGAATCGAGAGCTCGGAGTTCATCCGTCAACTCATTCATCCGCCGGAGCAGACTGTCAATTTTATCTATCATCCCGCCCGTCTCGGCTCGTCGTAACTCCTCCTCGATCGTCCGCAACTCGTTCGAGGCGTTGGTCCGACGAAGAAACCGGATGCCATCTTCAAATTCCCGTCGCGCCTCGCGTTCCTCGACTTCAGAAAAATCCCGTTCCGCGAGCATCACGATGCGGGCGACCCGATTCGTCAGCAGCGGTAGTTCCCGCCCAAGATGTTTACGAAAATCCTCGTGGTTGAGGTGGTGATGTTGATTATAGAAGAGAATTGCCTCTCTGTAAAGTGCTTGGAGTTCGGGATCGGGAAGGAAATCAGGATTGAGTTTTTTCGCCAGTTCCTCGAACCGATCAGTGGTCGTGTAGAGGCCTAACGCCAGCAGTCGTTCGGCAATCAGTTTCCCTCGGTCGCCTGACGTCACGTCGTCAGCCGCCGTCTCTTCGCGTTCGACCCGACCGCGGCGACGGGATGAGCGGTTGAGCGCCTCGCGCAAAGCCGCTTCATCAGTCCCGAGTTGCTCGCTTAAGCGATGCAGGTAATGGCTCTGCTCGACCGGATCGGGGAGACGGGCAACAATCGGCAGGAGCTTCTTGGCGATCTCTTTCTTGACGTCGACGTCGTTGAGGTCGGCGTCGGCGAAAGCGCGGTTGAAAGCGTGATCGACAATCCGTTCGCTCCTGGCGATTGCATTCCGCCACTTCGCCGGATCCTCACGAATGAGCTCATCGGGATCCTTGGCCGGCGCGGGAATCGTGATAATGGTTACTTTCATGTCCGCGGCCAGCGCCTGCTCCACCCCCCGACTGGCCGCTTCGCCGCCAGCCAGATCGGCGTCGAACGCCAAGGCCGCATTGTGCGTGTACCGCTTCAGGAGCTTGACTTGTTGCGCTGTCAAGGCCGTTCCGGAGACTGCTAGAACGTTTTTGACATCCGCTTGATGCGAGGCGATACAATCCATGTAGCCTTCGACCAGAACGGCCAGGTCGGCCTGCTTGATCGCCTGCTTCGCCCGGTCCAATCCGTACAGCACATGGCTCTTGCTGTAGACCAACGTCTCCGGCGTGTTGATGTACTTTGCGCCGGAGGCCGCATCGCCTTCCGCGCTTTCTAAAATCCGTCCGCCGAATCCAACCACGCTGCCGTTGACGTCACGAATCGGAAACATCAACCGCCCCCGAAAGCGATCATAGAACCCGACGCCTTTCTCCCGCTTGACCACCACCCCGGCGTCGAAGACGTCTTTCTCCGCAAAACCTTTCTTCTTCAAAAACGTCACCAGCGCATCCCAGGTGGTCGGGCTGTAGCCGATCTGAAACTCTTCGGCCATATCGTCGCCGATCTGGCGCTCCCGCAGGTACGCCCGCGCCACTTCGGCGCCGGCGGCATCGGTCAAAACCTTTCGGTAAAACGCCGCGCTCAACTTCAAGATGTCGAGGAGTTTCGTTTTGGCTGTCTGCAATTCCGGATCGAACCCGCGCAGCTCGACATTCGCTTTCTTGGCTAGAATCCGCAAGGCCTCGGCAAAGTCAATCCCTTCGATTTCTTGCACAAACGTGAACATATCTCCGCCCTTGCCGCAGCCGAAGCAGTGCCAGACCTGCTTGTCCTTCGAAACCATTAACGACGGCGTTTTTTCGTTGTGAAACGGGCACAGCACCTTGAACCGGTTGGCGCCAGCTGGCTTCAATTTCACATACTCGGACAGCGCCTCGGCGAGGTCGAGCCGTTCTTTTATCTCATCAACGGGCGAGCTTGATGGTAACGACATGCAGGCTTACCTTACCACAACCTTCACTTCAGGGGTATGACGAGTTGATCTTCGGACCTCCAACCCAAACCACGCCCCATTCCCTTCCCCTCCCCGATTATTCGGGGATCGTCGGGGATGTGGGGCGTGGACCTGATTACTGCCCTATTTTCTTTGGCTGGCTGCCATGACCTCACCGACCTGCGCACCGACGCTGATTCGTCGATCGAGGGTGAGCCGCTCGGCCTTCGTGTACTTTGTGATTGAAACTGTTGACGGAGAGTAGGCGAGGATCTCCGGTTTGCCGTCAGCGTTGAGGTCGGTGGCGATAATACTGTGGCTGTCGTTTTTCGTCTTCTTTGTACCGACCACCAGCGTCGTCTTGAGCTTGAGCTTCCCCTTCACGAAGCTGAAGGCCTTAAGCTTTGAACCCCGCGCCTGACTGACGACGAACTCCTTTGTTCCGTCGGCGTTGAAATCACCGATGACAAGGCGGCCAGCTTTCGCTTCACCCCTTCCGAACGGGTAGACGGTCGTTCCCTTCTGCTGGAGTTTGTTCTTCGCGTACGTGAGCACCCGAATCGAGAACGGTTCAGACCTTACCAGGACGACGTCTGCTTTTTCGTCGCCGGTCAGATCACCAGTTGAGACAGTTACCGGACTTTTTAGTTTCGCGCTTCCCAGCGTCTTCAAACCCTTTCCAACAACAGACGCTATGTTGATTGCTTCGGTCCCGTTGAAGACCAATTCTTCCCGCGCGTCACCGGTCACGTCAGCGGCCAGAACGGTCGAAGCGAGAAGCGCGCTGTTCGTTGACGTGGCCACCCGCGCGACCTTCTTCTTCGACACGCTGACGCGATGAACGGTCAGCAACGACTTGTGGCCGGCGTGCCTGATGACGACTTCATGACCGTTGCTTCCAGCGACATTGCCAATAACCACGTCCGATGCGCCGGCACTGCCCTCAGGGTATTGCCAGGCGAGCAGCTTCTTCATTTTCGAGTTCTGGTAAGTGTACACCGTCGCGACTGTCGTATCCGGTGAGGTCAGGAGAACTTCCGCGACGTGATCGGCGTTCGAATCGGTCACGTTCACGACTGCGCGCATTCCCTTCGCGGTATTCATGCTCCCGATGAGCTTCCCATCCGTGCTTAGGACTCTGACTGGCAGGTTTGTTCCCGAGCCTTCCCAGACGATGATTTCCTCCTGCTTGTCGCCCGTCACCTCGGCAATGGTCATGCCGAAGCTCTGACCCTGCTTCGAACCGTACGGCCGGATGCGCTTGGCCAACGTCCCGTCCTGATTGTAGAGCAAGACCGTCGCCACCCCATCCGCGGTTCTAATCGCGGCCACCTGCCGATTGCGGAGCTGCTTGACCTCCGGCGTGATGATCTTCGCTGGTTCTTTCGAATCACCGGGGCTCCCCGGAGTTTCCGGCGTTCCTGGCGTTCCTGGCGGAGTTGGGAGGGGCTTCGTCTTCTCGACCGGCACGGTGGTAATGACGTATTTCGTCAGGTGGTTGGTGGTGGCGGTAACGGTGTTCGCTTTTTCATCCACGATCGCGCCCTCAACGGCATCGTACGTCCCGGTGCTTGCATTCCAGGACTTCACGGTCAGCGCACTTTCCGACACACCCAGATCTTTCACCTGCTGCTCATCGTACGGCAAGGTGATTGTCGCTGTGCTCGCCAGGTCGGTGATCGGCTGGCCAGCGTTGTTCCCGCTGGCTTGCGTCGCCACGACATCATACGCCACCTTGCCAACCTGTGCGTCGGTCGCGGTATTCGGAGCTTCCTCGACGGTCGGCGTGACGCTCACGTTGACCGAGATATTCTGCGTGCTAAGCGAGTTCGCCGGGAAGGTGGCTTTCGTTACCCCATCTGAGAGGACGACGTCTTGCTGCGCATTCGTGCTGAAGGAAGCTGTCGAACCGGCCGGCATGGCTGACTCTTCGGTCAAGGACAAATTGACCGTTGTCGTTCCGTCTTCCTCAACCGTCACCGGCCTCTCTGCGCTCGTGGTGCCCAACGTGGCGCTGATGTCACTCGCCGCTTCGACGTACCAAGTACTTTCTTCGGTGATGATCGGCATGGAGTACGTCCCGTCCGACTTAATCTCCGCCTCCGAGTAGGCACCGCCGGTGGTGAAACCGGTCACCGCTCCGCCTGAAGTGTGTGCCGACCCGTCTTCATTCGTGATCGTGCCGGTAATGAATCCGTCCGGCTTGCGGAATTTCATGGTCACGGCTGCAGGACTGTCAGCCGAGGTGGTGACGGCTTCCGGTTCGGGGTTCATGTACCCCAGTTCTGGCGCCAGGGTTGCAGAAACCACGTACGTACCAGCCGGGACCCACACGGTCGCTAATCCGTTCTGATCGGTGTTGGTGGGGCGGTCGAACCACCACCCATACGAGCCGTAGCTCACTGTTTTCGCGTCGCCGTACTGGGTGGTAGCCTTGATCGCCACGTTGGCGAGCGGATTACCGTTGGGGTCAACGGCCTTGATGGTAATTTTCGAATCGGCTTTTTGCAGAACGAAGTCCTGCGTGCTCGTTTCGTTCGCGCCGATCGTCACCTCACGTTCACACACGCCGTTCATGTAGTACTGCTGGGCTGTCGAATAATCGACCCAGCAACTGATATTCCACTTGTCCGCGGAAGCCTTCAGGGTGTACTCGCCGTTATTCAACGAGGACCACTGCCAGGCCACGCCATTGGTTGCCGTGACCGAGCCGTAAATGCCCGTCAGAACGTTACCATCCTTATCCTTGAACGCTCCCTTGATCGTGGAGTTGTTCTGGACCACGGTCAGCTTAATGTCGCTGACAGTCTCGCCGGCGGTTGGCGTCACCTCCTTCGTACTGGTAGTGGTGGATGAGTAATCAGCGCCGTAGGGCAACGAGGCGCCGAGCTTCCAGCAGCCCGAGGGCACGCGGAGCGTAAAGGCGCCGCTGCTTATCGATCCGCCTAAGCCGGAGTAGTAGAAGGAGGAGGAACTGGTGGTTTGCGTGCACTTCTGCGCGGTCACCCAGCCCCACATGTTGTCGATCGTCGTCCCGTCGCTCTTGGCAATCGTGCCCTTGAGCGTGGCGTCGGCGACGGCGAACACAATATTTACAGTGTTCGAACTGTTAGCCGTAACAGTCGCCTCTTGCGGCGGATCAGTGGCCACGTAACTCGTACTAGTCGAGAGAATCGACGACAGGCTCGAAGCGCTGGCATTCCCGCTCGGGTAACAGCTCACCATCCACGTTCCCGCATTGACATTCATCGTCGCTAGGCCGCTGCTGTTGGTTGTGCCGGAGGCCCAACCGCTGCCGTTCTTCATCCAGGCACTGCACCACTGATTGGCCACGGCGTTCCCCTTGTTGTCTTTAACTGCCGCGACAATGGTGGAATTTTTCTCCAGAAACTTGATGTTGAGCGTGACGATCTGGTTTTCTTCCAAGGAAACTGTATTTTGCGGCGTGCCGTAGTCGTTGCTTGGACCGTAGGCTGAGACGGTGTACGTTCCGGGCGGCAGTTTCATGGAGTACGCTCCACCAGACACCTGCGACCAGTTGCCAGCGCCGTACCCTTGCTGCGTCCAGGCGCTGACTGACCAGTACTGCCCCTCCGGCACCGTTGACCCGTTCGGCAGGTAGACGTTGCCCTTGAGTGTGGCGGAGAAGGTGACGACGGAGAAGTCAACGGTCTTCGTCTCGGCGGTATTGTCGCAGGCAAAGGCGACGGTCTGCGGCGCCTTATTGTACGTCCAGTCCGGGGATACGCCGGATATCCACCGCGGATACGAAGACACCTGCCACGTTCCGCACTCGCTCACCTTGAAACTGTACGAGCCGTCGCTGTTAGCATCTTTCCAGGCCGAGCCCCACCCATTTCCCTGCTTCCAAGCGTAGACCGAGGCATCGCTCACACCTGCGCCGTTCGAGCGCTTCACGGTCCCGCTGATCGTCTTGACTGATTCGGTCAGGACAATCGGCGTCGTCTGGTAGGTGGTGTTCGTTGTTCCCTTGGTCAGGGTAACCGCGAGCGGCGCCGGCGATGAGAGACCCGGCGGGTCGTAGGGCGGCGTTATTTTGATGGTGTACGTCCCGGTCGTCTTCGTGTCCTCGGTATCGGGCGTCAGAGTATTCGGATCAATGAAGAAGTCGTCGATCTTGAAATTGCCGTTGCTGTCGGTTGAGGCCCACTGCACGTAGCGGTCGTCGGAAGTGGTAACATTGATGTTAGCGTACTGCGCGCCAGTCCCATTCGGAAGTTTGATCTGACCACGCAAGAGCGGCGTGTTCATTTTGATGACCGCCGAGCCGTTAGTTCCGTCGAGATATACGTTCGAACCCGAGTACGTAATTTTTTTCATGTCCGGCCGCGAGTAGGAATCGTGAGACGTCCACGTCTCCACAACGTAGTCGCCGTTCGTTGAGAGCGCGGTCTTGCAGTTGCCCGACGCATCGATGTTAGCGTACTTGCTCGTGGACCAGTTGTTCGTCCGAACCGTGACCGAGCCGCTGGTGGCCGGAGTGACCCCGTCGGGCTGGGTTACCTTGCAGAAAAAGTTCGCGTTCAGGAGCTTCACGCTGCCAAGGTTATTCGTCTGGTCAGCCGTCACGGTCAGGGATTGCGGGTCAGGGTTGAAGTAGGTCGCGTGATTCGCCCAAACATCGAGGAGGTAGTCCCCGGCTGGAACGTTCCAGAACGTAAAGCTGCCGTTGCTGCTCGTTGTCTGATACTGCGAATACCCCCAGTTGGACCAGCGAAGCGTCACTTGGGCGTTGGCCACGCCCGTTGAGCCGTCGGGTTCGGTTACTCTCCCCATGACCGTGCCATCTGAGCCCGCGCGGACAGATCCCATCGGCCCAATAATCAAAAGCGCGAGCGTGAAAATGGTGAAGGTATACAAAATGCTCCGCACAATACCGGAGCGGAACACACGATAGAAGGTTTTCATATGCTCTTTATTTAGGTATTTAGAGGGTTAGTCACCTAAGCACTTAACTACGTATGTAGTATACCAAAAAAGTGTGTCGCTGTCCACCCCAGCTGTAATTTCAATCGCTGGGCGTGACTAGGAGACATCTGGTACATAGAGGGCGTGTGCCATAAAGTGCTGCCAAGTCTATTGATGAAAAAACGAGCAAAACCGAAAGGACATCCGATCTAACTTGTCCCGCCCCGATTAGATCGGGGGGTGACTGGCAAAACCCACAGGGCGGTGTGTTTTTAGAAGAATCCGCTCGATGCTCAAGAAGTTACTTCCGTGCCATCACGGCAAACTGGTCAAAATACCGCTGCAGCCAAGCGGCCTCGGTGCGGTAGAGATTTTCGCCGACTAAAAAATCGCACAAAACCTCGCGTAAACGAGTTAGTTCCGACCGGCCGGTGGTCCAGCGTCGATCGGTAATGCTTAAATCCAGCAGCTCTAAAGCTCTCTCCAGGGCCCGCTCGAAGGCCGGCTGATTCTCCCTGCGCCAGCGGATGGCGCGATAGACTTCGCTGCCGACATTCCCCAACTGCTCGGCCAATGTCAGTTGCTGCCAGCGGCCGGCAGCCAGTGATTGGTGAACGGCGGTCATACCACAAGCCGCCGAACCACCTTGGCAATGGCGGCCCGCACCGTCTCGTCCTCGACTGATCGCGAGCGATTGCCTTGCGCTGGTCGGATATTGATCATCGAGTCAAACTCAATCCAGTCAGCCAGCGATTTCTCCGGATACAAGTTGACTCCCCATAGGTCGGTTTGGTGCGACCCGTGCTCGATCAACAAACTTTCCTCGTCGGCGTGCAGCTCGCCGCCGATGGCCATCAGACCGCGCCGGATATCAACCACGGCTTTGACGAAATCTCCGAATTGCCGTTTGGCCTCGGTCAGAAGCTCGGCCCGGTTGATTGGCTGCTCGATGATTTTCATAAATCACCACGGTACGTTCATTCTACCATGCTTTCTTCAACCTCACACTCTCCGCTCTTGACTGTGCGGAGAATGCGAGTCCGTCAAGTTGCGAGGGTAATGTGCACAGACATATGGCGGTTTTCCCTAGAATTGGGAAATGGCAATATGTATGGCGAAATCAATTAAGGAAGAAAGGTTGCGATGGGTGCTG
>SBBC01000037.1 GCA_005239865.1 Candidatus Microgenomatus auricola | reverse complement strand
GGCACCGGCTTACTCGCGATTCCCATTCTGGCTACCTCGGCGTCGTATGCGCTGGCCGAGGTCTTCGGCTGGCGCGAAGGTTTAAGCAAAAAATTTCGTCAGGCGCGGCCGTTTTACCTGACCATCATGGTCTCGATCGCCCTCGGCGTCGGGATGAATCTCCTCGGCCTGCCGGCCTTCAACATGTTGATCGTGGCAGCGGTTCTCAATGGGTTACTAGCGCCGCTGATGCTCTGGTACATCATTCGACTCGCCGACCGGTCGGACGTGGTTGGCGAACACCGCAGTCCGCCGGCGGTCCGGCTGGGGGGATGGTTGACCTTTGGGTTGATGACGATCGCCGGCGCGATCGTGCTCCTGAACTTCGTCAAGGGTTCGGGGTGAGGTATGGACGCGCGTTGGCATGCCCAGTCCGTTGAGCAGGTTCTGACCGAGCTGCGAACCACTGTCAGTGGATTGACGACGGCCGAGGTGGAGGAGCGCCGGCGGACGTTTGGCCCGAACGTCATCGCCGCGGTCCGTCCGCCGTCGGACCTGGTATTGTTCACCAGCCAGTTCCAAAGTCCCCTCGTCGTCATCCTCGTGATCGCTGCCGGCCTGTCGTTTCTGTTCGACGCGTTAGCTGATGCTTGGATCATTCTGGGCGTAGTTGTCTTTAACGGCATCATCGGTTTTTTGCAGGAACGGAGAGCTGGCCAAGCGATGGAGAATCTCCGATCGCTCACGCCGCAAATTGTGCGGGTGCTCCGGAATGGTGAGGAACGAGAACTCCCGGCGACCGCCCTGGTCGTCGGCGACGTCGTCATGCTCGAAACGGGCGCCATCGTTCCGGCTGACGGACGATTGGTCGAAGCCGTCAACCTCAAAATTAACGAAGCGGTTTTCACCGGTGAATCGGTCCCGGCCGAAAAGACAATTGCCCCGCTGGATGAAAAGACCGCCATCTCCGATCGCCGGAACCTGGCTTGGCGCGGCACCACGGTATCGGGCGGACGGGGACGACTGGTCTTGACTGAAGTCGGAACGCGAACGCGGTTCGGGGGAATTGTCCAAGCGGTGGCAAAGATTCCTCATACCGAAACGCCATTCCAGAAATCAATCGCCGACTTCGCCCGCCGTTTGGCCTTCGTCATCCTGATGCTTTCGCTGGTGGTCTTTGCCTTGACGCTCGTCCGCCAATTTCCGCTGCCGCAATCGATCCTGCTGGCCATCAGCTTGGTCGTGTCGCTCATCCCCGAGGGCTTGCCGGTCATCATTACCTTGACCTTCGCCTGGGGGATGTGGCAAATGGCGAAACGGCGAGCGCTCATCCGTAAACTGGTGGCCGTCGAAACACTCGGCTCGGTAACGGTCATCGCGTCCGACAAAACCGGTACGCTGACGTTCGGCGAAATGGTCGTCGAGGAGATCGTGCTTGATCATCGACGCCTCATCGTCAGCGGCGAGGGATACCGTCGGGTCGGTGACTTCTTTGAACGCCACCAGCGCATCGCCCCAACCGAGGACCCAGTTGTCCGTACGCTGCTCGAGGTCGGGATGCTCAATAATGACAGCCACCTGTCGCATGACGAGCGCGGGCAAGAGCGCTGGATCGGCGATCCGACCGAAATCAGCTTGGTCGTGCTGGGCGAAAAAGCCGGGATCAAACGCGACGAGCTGGACACCGCCTTTCCCCGTGTGGGCGAGTTTCCGTTTGACTTCAAATTGAGGTACATGGTGACTTTTCACCGGACACCGAGCCGAAAGTTCTTGATCGCCGTCAAGGGCGCTCCCCGGCAACTCCTGGCCTTGTGCACGAAGAAGCGCACGCCGAACGGCGTCGGACCCCTGACGGACAGGGATCGGGCGGACATCCGCCAGGCCTTCGAGGAAATGGCCACGCGGTCATTGCGCGGTCTAGGCGTGGCCTACGCCGAGACCGACTCCGACTGGCGGGCCGTCCGTCACGATAACCTGGGTCAGCATTTGACCTACCTCGGCTTGATTGGGATTCGTGACCAGGTTCGCCCGGAGGCACGCGCGACCATCATGGCCACCCGTCGCGCCGGCATTCGGGTCGTCATGGTGACCGGCGATTACCGGGTGACGGCGGTCACGGTGGCGAAGGAAATCGGAATTTTGGGTCAACACGACAACGAACGCGAACGCGTGCTCGATGGGGCCGACCTCGAGTCGCTGAACGACGAAACACTCCGGCAGCGACTGCGCCAGGCTGTCGTTTTCAGTCGGGTATCGCCCGAGCAGAAGTTGCGCATTGCTCGGCTGTTCAAGGCCAACGGCGAGATCGTGGCGATGACCGGCGACGGCATCAACGACGTACCGGCGCTGATGGAGGCGAACATCGGTGTGGCGATCGGTATGTCGAGTACTGACGCGGCCAAGGAAGCCGCGGAGATGGTCGTGACCGACGGCAATCTCTCGAGTATCGTCGCGGCCGTCGAGGAGGGACGGGTCATGTTTAGAAACATTCAGCGGGTACTGATTTTCCTGTTAGCGTCGAATTTCGGCTCCTTGCTCCTGATTCTCCTGACGATGTTCCTGGGAATGCCGCTCCCTCTCCTGCCGATCCATATCATCTGGTTGAATGCCATCACCGATCCGCTTCCCGGCATTGCCTTGGCGCGCGAGCCCAAGAGCCCCTACATCATGCTGGAACCACCCCATCCTCCAGATCGACCAGTGCTGTCGAGCGGACATTGGTGGCGAATCGCCTTGGACGGGACAGCGATTACTGTGAGTACATTGTTCGTGTTCGTCTACGCCTTGATGCAGCATCGCCCGAGCGTTGAGGTCTACGCCCTGACCCTCACCACCATCGCCTTGAGTGAGTGGTTCGTGGCATTGACGAGTCGGTCCGCTCAAAGAAGCGTGTTCTCGAGAATCCTCGGTAATCGTCTTCTGCTTCTGGCCCTGGCCGTGGTGATCGGCCTGCAGGCGGTCATCCTCTATACGCCCGCCCTGTCGAAGGCCTTCCACCTCGCGCCGCTCAAAAGTCCAGATTGGGCTCTGGCCGTGGTCGCGGCGCTCTTCGTCGTAGCGGTTGAGGAAGTGCGGAAATGGTTCGCGCGGCAGCGACATCGACCGTTACCCTCATGATCCCGTTAGAGAGCCTACTGATAAGCGCTCGTTGGCCTTATGTTTATGTCGTTTATTCACTAATCCCGTTAGAGGGGTCTTAAACATACGTACAAGTTTGCTGATCTTCGGATACTTTAACACGCTACCCTCTAACGGGACTAAGTCTCTAACAGGATGATTCAACGTCTGGCCACGATTGTTATTGTGATTGCGCAACTCATCTTGTTGGCGTATGAGTTAGTGGCGCACTATGATACCACCGGACGACAGGTCGCGCTGGCCATCACGAACGTCGCCTCGGTCACGCTCTACCTCTTGAGTCAACGGTTTCTCCGTCGTCGTTATGGTGTCAGCATTCACTGGATCACGTTGCTGATTATCGCCGTCAGCGTCTGGCTGGACGCGATCGGCAACTTCCAGCACTTTTACGCCAGATACTGGTGGTGGGATCGGCTGACGCACATCATCGGCGGGCTGGCCGTGACGGTCGGACTGTATGTTGTTTCCGTGGCTCTTTGGCAAGCCGGCAGATTACGGGTGTCCTGGCGCGTTCTCAACCTCTACGCCTTCAGCGTCGCCCAGGTCCTGGGTGCGTTGTACGAGGTATCGGAATGGATCGGCGATGACTTGTTTTCCACGGCCCGGGTCCAAGGACCGTTCGACGCGCCGCGCGACTTGTTTTTTAACATGCTCGGCGGCGTGATTGTCGTTCTGATCGGCACCTGGTGGCACGGCCGACATCGAGCGGTGCATGGAAACCGTCAGCCCGGATAAACGCAGTGCGTTCGTCGCGGCGCTGGTCGTGTTGAGCGTCAGCGCGGTCTTCATGCTGGTGCCGGCGGCCAGGGAATCGCAAACGTCGGATGAAGCGGTCTATCTGGTCTCCGGATTGAGTTACTGGCGAACCGGCGATTGGCGGCTGAACATCGAGCACCCGCCACTGCTCAAAGAGTTGTTTGCGCTGCCGCTGGTCGCTCGGGGAATAAAGTTTTCGGCCTCGGACGAGGACTGGAACGGCGCCAGTCAATGGGACATCGCGCCCAAGGTGCTGTACGAAAGTGTCGTGGCCGGGCAGTCGCTGTTGTTCTCGGCCCGAGTCGTCAACGTCCTGCTGACCTTGATGCTGGTCGTGGTCGCGGCCGCATGGTCGTGGAAGACATGGGGCAGAAAAGGCGCGGTCGTGACATTTCTTCTGTTGGCATTTGAACCGAATCTGCTCGCTCACGGACACCTGGCCACGACCGATGTTGGGTATGCGCTGGGCTTACTCGGCAGCCTGTTTGCATTCGGGACGTACTTGGAGCGACCGACGCGACCGAGATTGCTGATCGCCGTCTTGGCATTTGCGCTCGCCTTGCTCACCCGTTTCAGCGCGCTGATACTGGTGGTGCTTCTGCCAATTCAGTACCTGGTCGTCATGCGGACGACCGGAACAAGGGTTCTGGCCGGAATGGTAGCGCGAACGGTTTTTTCATTCGCTCTTCTTGGTTTAGTTCTGGTGTGGGCGGCATATGGATTTGAGGTGCGGTCGCTCAACGGAGTACAGGATGAGGTTGCGCGTAACGCGCTGGCGGCCGCCGGTGGGGTGGGCAAGGTGCTGCGCGGAGTTCTTTTGCCGGCTGCGTCGTTCGTGAGCGGATTGTTCTGGCAGGTCACGCATACGGTTGGCGGACAGCCGGCCTACATTTTTGGTCTAACCAGTCCGACTGGTTGGTGGTGGTATTTTCCAGCGGCGCTGCTCGTGAAAATGACAATCGGATCACTCGTGTTGGCGGGACTTGGCCTCGGTTGGGGGATGAGGCGACGGCCGGACGAATCATCCCGTCGAGTGTTTACCCTGTGGTATATTGCCGTTCCGGCCGCAGTGTTGCTGGCGAGCGCTGTGTTCAGCCGTTTAGATTTGGGTGTCCGTTACGTCCTGCCGGTCATCGTGCTCCTGCTGGTGCTCGCAGGCGGAGCCGGGCGAGGGTGGGGGAGACAACACCATTGGCTGACTGGCGTGGTCGGGATATTCGTGCTGTGGCACGTGGTGTCGGTGGCTCGAACATTCCCGCATTTCCTTCCCTACGCGAATGAAGCGTTCGGTGGACCACCGAAGTTGTCAAAATATCTGATTGATTCAAACCTGGACTGGGGCCAGGATTTTCCGTTGCTGCGGGAATATCTGGAGGCAAAGCGCATTGATGATTACCGATTTGAATCGTTTACCACTGCCCCGGCCCGTGCCTATGGGTTGAAAGAATCGCATGTTCCCACGGACAACGAGGTTCAACAGCTGCCATTTCGTGGGGTCGTGGCGATTGGCATCTCGGTGTTGCACTATCCGGGTCGGGAGTACGAGTGGTTGAAGCGTCGGCCACCGACGGCGGTGCTGGGGAACTCGATCAACGTCTACGATTTGCGTACACCGTAAGGTTTTCCTCGGTGGTCTTGCCCCGCCGCTCCGGTTGTGCCGCTTGCTTCCTCCACCGCCGCGTAGATAGGGATGGAAAGGGGAGGGGTGGTACCCCTCTCTGCCGAGCCCGCTCCCCCGGATCACAGTCCGGGGTCGCGGTCTCTGGTTCCCCTCCCCTCAATGAGGGGAGGAGTATTCCCCCTCTCCGCTCACGCGCTCACTCACTTTCGTTCGTGGCGCGTGTAGCTCCCCTCCCCTTGGAAAGGGGAGGAGTATATAAAAGCGCCCAGGGCTATGCCTGGGACGCCGTCTGCGCATGGGGGAGGACTGGTTGCGCCAGCGCGTACTCGACGAACGGATGATTCGGTTCGAGATCGTAATAGCGGGAATCGAGACCGTCGAAGTGTGACCGGAAGACCGTTTCCAAGAGGCAATCGCGGAGCATTCCGAGCTCGGTTTCCGACCAGCGGTTGAGACGAGCGTCGCATCGCAATCCACGCTTGATGAAGACCGAAGTGATGACTCGCCGTTGCCCTTGAGCGATGTACTTTGAGATGACGTTGCGAAGGTAGTCGGCACAGACGTCTCGGACGAGGACGACCGAGGGATCCTTGATTCGTGTGAACACCTCCGGAAAACGTTCATGGAGGAGCGAGCGGAAGACTTCGATCGCGCGCTGCGGAGTGGGGCGGACGTCGATGACCTGATCGGCCAACTCCCGGAGTTCGCTGGAGACGCTCTGGTGCCCGAGGACGATGATCTTCTTGCCGCGGCGCTTCCATGCCGCCAGCGCCTGGGAGAAGTCGCGGTCGCCAGAGGCCAGGACGATGGTGGTGATATCCGGACTGTGATCGAGGACTTGGTGAATCATCTGGACGATCGCCTGATCAACCGTGTCCTTCATCATCGTCCGACCGTGGATCGGAGTTTTCGGACAGTGGACGATCGTGAAGCCGGTGGCGAACAGGATCCGCATGACATCCGGATCAGCGATCTTAGGATCGCCCGCATCGACGAACAGGAATGGAAATGCCACGTTCCCGTGATCCTTGAGATAGCTCAACAGCCATGTTCCGAGCTGTCCCTCTTCCACCACGTGCACGTTTCGCCTGATGTTTTCGTAGTCAACGAGCAGCAGCAGGTTTCCTCCGTTTGCAATCATGGGTCCCTCCAGACCAAGAATGTGAACAATGCAACGGCGGAGATGCTGTACCTATCCTTACTGCTATTGTACAGATTTGTCAAATCGCTGGTCGTCCGAAGATTGTGACGCGCCAGCACGCGTGATATACTAACGGCTGAAAAATGAAATCCCACCTTCGCAAACAGATCGTTGTTCTCGGCGGCGGTTTTGCTGGGTTGGCGGCGAGTTTGCAGCTGGCGAAGGAGCGCGGATTTCGAGAAGAGTTCAATGTCACGCTGGTTGACAAGAACTGCTATCATCTCTATCACGGGCTCCTCTACGAAGTGGCGACTGCCCACTTCGATATTCGTCCGGCGGACATCGAGTACCTGCAAGGGGGGGTGTGCATTCGTTTAAAAGCGCTTGGTGAACTGGTGACGAAGCGACAGATTGATTTTCTCCAAGCGACGGTGACCGGCATTGAGACGTCGCCGCAACGGGTCCGCTGCAGCGACCAACCGGACATTCCCTACGATCATCTCGTGCTGGCGCTGGGCAGCGAACCGACCGATTTCGGCATGCCCGGTGTGCGCGAACACGCCCTTTTTTTACACGATATTCCGGACGCGCTTAGCATCAGGGAGCGCATCCGAACGGTGGTGGCGCAGCGTCGCCGCTCAACCGCTCCATACCGCATTGTCATTGCCGGAGGCGGATTCACCGGCGTCGAGCTGGCTGGTGAACTACTGGAGTACGTCCGACGCCTGGAACGAGACGGTGCGTTGGAACCCCAGGCGATACACCTCACGATCGTCGAGGCCAGTGACTGCGTGTTGAAATCGCTGGGGAAACAGACCAGCCGGTTGGCACAGCGGCGACTCGAGGAACTGGGGGCGAGATTTTTCTTTGCTCGGCCGATCGCTCAAGTTGAGGAACACGTCATCGTCTTGCAGCATGGGAAACGGATGCCGTTCGATCTCCTCGTCTGGAGCGCCGGGATTCAGGCCAATCCACTTCTCCGAGTGAGCGGATTGCCGACGGTTGGTCGCGGCCAGGTATCGGTTGAACCAACGCTCCGGGTCACTGGCACGTCGAACATCTGGGCGGCTGGAGACTGCGTGGCCTTTGTTGATCCGATGACGCATCGTCAAATTCCGCAGGTCGCACCGCTGGCGGTTGAGGCTGGTCGGCTGGTGGCGAAAAACATCGTCCGCAGCATAGGCGGTCAGACGCTCCATCCATTTGTGCCTCGACATTTTGGTTTCGTCATCCCGGTGGGCGGAAAGTTCGCAATTGCCCGGACAAAACTCCTGCGGGCGCATGGCTTCATCGCTTGGCTGCTGCGAAAACTCATCGATCTCGACTACTTCATGTCGATCATGAGCTTGCGCAACGCCCTGCGCGTTTTTTTCCGGGGCGCGAAAGTCTACGTGAAAAACGACTAGCCCATGAAAACTCGCCTCGGCTTGACATCAAGCCGGGGGTGTGGTAGCCTCGTGTGTTCAGGCGCAGAATCATTGTTTTGATTCCCGCCAGGACGTTTCGTTCGTCAACAATCCGATCGTGCTGGGAGTCGTTCGCCAAGACGCCCGGCCTGGCCGTTGCTCACTACCGACCGAAGGAGTTTGCATCATGGCGAAGATCCGCCTGTGGTATACGATTGCTGGGCACGAAGTAGTGGTCGAGAGCCACGAGCAGATGCACCTCGACGAGATGCTGGCGTTGTGGATGGCGCGGAAGTTCGGTACAGCCGAATGGGTCAGGCAGCATTGCCCGAACGGCGTCTTGGAGCTCGGCGTCGGCAAGGGCGAGTTTGATGAGCATCGGTTGGACACGAGCAGCGCATCGACCGAGTGCTGCGCCACGCTCATGGCGCAGTCGCTCGGCGTTGCCGATGACCCCGCTTTGCAACAGGTGCTGACCTTCGTGCTGGCTGCCGACCGCAAGGGCGTCACGCACCCCTTCGATCTCCACAACCTCGTCAAGGCCATGAACCTCCAGTTCCCCGGAGACCAGTCGCGGGTGATCGCCTGGGCGAACGAGGCGATTGAGGTCAAGTACCTCGAGCAGCGCGAGTTCGGCCCGGCGACCGAAGCGGTCAAGCGCGGTGAACTTATCGAGTTCCCCGGTCCGAAGGCCCAGCCGGTACGGGTGCTGGTCGTCCACACGGACAACCACCTCGTCATGAAGGCGGCGTTCTCCAATCTCGGTCCTAAGCCGGATCTCGTCATTCAACAGAACTCATCCGGTCAGGTGCAGATGTACACCCGCAAGAAATCCGGCATCCGACTCGGCCAGATCGTCCGGTACCTGCGGATTGCCGAGCTGCGCGAGCGTGGGACGATCGCACGATTCATCAGGGAGGTTGAGCTGCGAGAAGAGCAGGCGGGCGTCAAACTCCTGGAAAATCTTCTCCATCAGCAGGACTTCGTGAACGCAGACGACTGCTGGTATTACTTCATCCCCGGTGAGATGATTCTCAACGGCAGCCACACCGCCTCGGACGTGCGACCGACGGAGCTCCGGATGGCGATGATTCTCGACTGCGTCCGTCTCGGTCTCGCCGCCGCACCGCCGAAGCCGAAAGCCGTTCGTCCTCGCCTCAAGCTGGTCCAACGACCGGCTGAAAGTCAGGGTTGATCGTTTCTCTCCGCCGTACCCCTGTCAGCGAATAGCGTGACAGGGGTTTTTATACTCCCCAAAACCGTTGTTCGCGCGGCTGACGCCTCGAACTCTTCGTGATATACTACGTCGTATGGTTCTTCGCTCCATTCGGGATGTCAAGCTTCGCGGCCAGCGGGTTTTGGTGCGAGCCGAACTCAATGTGGTGCGTCAGCGGAAGGGCCGAATTGTGGATGACAGCCGTCTGCAAGCGGTGGTTCCGACCTTGAAATTTTTACTCCGCCAGAAGGCCAAGGTCATCATCGCCACGCACCTGGGACGTCCCGACGGTCGAGTCATCCCGTCTTTGCGAACCAAAAGCTTAGCCCCGGCCTTACGGCGAGCGTTAGGCACGCGCGTCCGAACGGTGGCCGCCTCGGTCGGAAAAAACGTTGAGCGCGCGGTTGAACGTCTGTCGCCGGGAACGGTCTTGCTCCTCGAAAATGTCCGTTTTCATCGCGGTGAAGAAACGAACAGCCCGGCGTTGGCGCGCGCACTGGCGCGACTGGCCGATGTGTTTGTGCTCGAGTGTTTTGGCACGGCCCATCGGGCCCACGCCTCGGTCGTGGGTGTGGCGCGGTATCGGCCGACGTACGCCGGGCTCCGATTTGTCGAGGAGGTGCGGGTTCTTTCCCGGGTCCTGCAGCACCCACGGCGACCGCTCGTCGTGTTGCTCGGCGGATCGAAGATTTCAACCAAGCTTAATCTGATCATGAGGTTGCTGCCGCGCGTCGACGCGCTGCTGCTTGGTGGCGCGCTGGCGAACATTATTTTGAAGGCCAAAGGGTTGCAAATCGGCACCTCGTACACCGAACCGAAGACGGAACGATCGGTCGCCGCCCTCGACCTGACGAATCCGAAGCTCCATCTTCCGGTTGACGTGGTGGTGAAGCGTGAGCATGGGCCGACACGGGTCCGAGCGGCGGGGGCGGTTCACCGCCGGGAAGCCATTCTCGACATCGGACCGGATACGGTTGACCTCTTTTCTCACGTCACGCAGGCGGCCGGGATGATCGTCTGGAATGGTCCGATGGGCAAGTATGAAGAGCGACCGTTTGATCGAGGAACGAAGGCCATGGCCTTGGCGGTGGCCAGAAGTTCGGCCTACACCATCGTCGGTGGTGGCGAAACGGTCGACGCCGTTCGTTCCCAGGGATTGGAAAACAAGATCAGTTTCATCTCCACCGGCGGCGGAGCGATGATCGAGTTTCTCGAAGGACGAAAGCTTCCGGCGGTCGAACTCGTTTGGAGACCAACATGAATAAACACACGATTGCGTCAATCGTGGCCGAAGAAATCCTTGATTCGCGCGGTGATCCGACGATCCGCACCACTGTCATCTTAGGCGATGGTCAGCGGGCCTCGGCCGACGTTCCGGCCGGCGCTTCAACCGGTACGCACGAAGCGCATGAACTGCGTGATGGCGAGGCACGTTATCGGGGAAAAGGCGTGCGTAAAGCCGCCAGTCACGTCAAGACGACAATCAACGAAGCCCTCCAGGGCATGGCCGTGGAAGAGCAGGCCGCCATCGATCGAACAATGGTTGAACTTGATGGAACGCCGAACCGCTCTCGTTTGGGCGCCAATGCAATCTTAAGCGTGTCGCTGGCTTGCGCCCGCGCCGCCGCGATGGCGGAACGGATGCCGCTCTACCGGTACTTGCAGCAGCGCTATCGCCTGAAACCGCCGCCAGTATTTCCTCGCCCGATGTGCAACGTTTTGAATGGTGGGCTCCACGCCGATAACAATCTGTCGTGGCAGGAGTATCACATCTTGGCCCACGGCCAAAATTTTGCCGAACAAATCGAACGGACCTGGCGAGTGATGCAGCGATTGAAAGACCTTTTGCGGCAACGTCATGATCGGACGCTGGTCGGAGACGAAGGCGGATTCGCGCCGCGCCTGAAGTCGAACGAGGAAGGATTGAAACTTCTGGCCACGGCCACCACCGAAAGCGAACTGCGGCTCGGTGATGACGTCGAGTTCGGTTTGGACGTGGCGGCAGACGAATTTTACTCGTCGCGCAGCGGGACGTATCGCCTGTCACCGGACAACCGGGAACTTGATCCCAAGTCGCTGATCGATTTGTACGAGCAGCTCGCGAAAATCTACCCCCTGAAGACGCTGGAAGACGGGTTGAGCGAGGATGACTGGGAAAACTGGGCGGTCTTAACGAAACGACTGGGGAAACAAGTGATGATCATTGGCGATGATCTGTTCGTCACGCAGCCAGAGAGATTGAGTCAAGGAATCCGCGCTCACGCCGCCAACGCGATCCTCGTAAAACCGAACCAGGTCGGGACGCTGACCGAGACGATGGAGACGATGGCGATCGCCCGGGATGACGGCTACGAGATTGTCGTCTCACACCGTTCCGGTGAGACGTCCGATGATTTCATTGCAGATTTAGCGGTCGCGGTCGGCAGCCGATTTTTGAAAGCCGGTTCACTCATGCGCGGCGAGCGGCTGGCGAAGTACAACCGCCTCCTGACGATTGCGGCGGAGATCGGGGCATGAATGGTCAAGCTCGTTGGCCGCTGGTGCTGGTGATTTTTGACGGCTGGGGTGTGGCCCCGGCTGGTCCGGGCAACGCTATCAGCCAAGCCAAAACGCCGGTCATGGACGAACTCCAACGACGATTTCCTGCGACCACCCTAGCCGCCGCCGGCAGCGCGGTCGGACTGCCATTGCGCCAGGCCGGAAATTCCGAAGCCGGGCACATGAACATCGGCGCCGGCCGGGTGGTTGAGCAGGATTCGGTCCGAATTTCCCAGAGCATCAATCATGGATCGTTTTTCAAGAACGCCGCCTTTCACGCGGCCATCCATCACGTTGCCAAGCATCGTTCCCAACTCCACCTGATGGGATTGCTGACGGCCGGGCAGAGCGCGCATGCCGACCCCGATCATCTCCTGGCGCTTATCACGCTGGCACGGGAGGCCAAGGTCAGACGAATCATTCTCCACCTGTTTACTGATGGTCGCGATTCTCCACCCCATGCCGCGATTCACCTCTTGCGCGCATTGAACAGCATGCTTCGTCGAGAAGAGACCGTGGCCACCATCGTCGGTCGTTTCTACGCGATGGACCGAAAGAAAGTCTGGACGCGGACGAAGCGAACATACGAAGCGCTGACGCTCGGGAAGGGACGTCGGACGGATGGCGCGGAAGCGGCTATTCTCGAGGCCTACGAGCGCGGCGAAAGCGACGAGTTCATCGCGCCGACGGCGATCGGCGACCGGCGGGAGCACCGTATCCGGCAGAACGATTCGGTCATCTACTTCAACCTTCGCTCCGATCGCGCGCGGCAGCTGACGAAAGTGTTTGTCCAACAACACTTCAGTCAATTGAATCGAGGTTCTTTCGAGCGGACGAGGCTGCCCAAGAATTTATTATTCGTGGCGATGACGGATTTTGGCCCGGATCTCGGTCAGATTTACACCGCCTTCCCCTCGGTCGATCTCTACAATACCCTGCCGGTGGTGTTGAGGAATCGCCGCCAAGTCTACGTGGCGGAAAGCGAAAAGTATGCCCATGTGACGTACTTCTTGAACGGTGGCTTCGATCGGCCGGTGGCGGGCGAGGATCGAATGTTAATTCCCTCGCCGGACGTGACCTCGTATGACACGGTCCCAGCCATGAGCGCGCACGAGATCACTGACGTCGTCGTCAGTGATCTCAAGCAGGGGCAACACGAGGTGATTGTCTTGAACTTTGCCAATCCCGACATGGTCGGTCACACCGGTAACTTGGCGGCCACGGTGCAGGCGGTTGAAGTAGTTGATCAATGCGTTGGCCGGATTCGCGAGGCCGTAAGCGCGCGCCAGGGAACGCTCGTGATCACGGCTGATCACGGAAACGCCGAGGAAATGCTCTTGCCAGGTGCCATGGACGTTGATACCGAGCACTCGATCAATCCCGTTCCGTTCGTCATCGTCACGTCGTCTCCACCACCGTTTCGATTGGCGGGCGGTGGTCGGCTGGCTGATGTCGCGCCGACCGTCCTCGACCTCTTCGGGATTCAGCCACCGGCGGTCATGACCGGGCGCTCATTGTTGGAAAATTCCCATGCCGCTTAACTACCGTCCGCTGGTGCTGGCGATTCTCGACGGCTGGGGTGTGGCCCCGAAGAACCGCGGGAACGCGATTGCCCTGGCCAAGACGCCGGGCTGGGATCGACTGCTGACGACGTTCCCATCGGTGACCTTGCAAGCGGCCGGCGAGTCGGTCGGCCTGCCCTGGGGTGAAATGGGAAATTCCGAAGTCGGACATATGAACATCGGCGCCGGCAAAATTCTTTACCGCGATCTGCCCCGGATCAACCGCGCTATTCTCGACGGCACTTTTTACGAACGGCCGGCCTTCCTGGAGGCCGGCCGGCACGTCAAAAAGACTGGCGGTGCCCTGCACCTGGTTGGGCTGTTGAGTTCTGGCGGGATCCACAGTTTCAATGAGCACGCCTACGCTCTGCTCGAATTCGCGCAGAAGCAGAAAGTCAAGACCGTCTACCTTCACCTCATCCTCGATGGACGGGACACGCCGCACAACAGCGGCGAGACGTTTGTGGCAAAACTCGAAGCGAAGCTAGGCGAGTTGAAGGTCGGAACGATAGCCACCATCAGCGGACGTTGGTGGGCGATGGATCGCGATCATCACTGGGATCGGATTGCCAAGGCGTACCGGGCGATGGTCGACGGCGTATCCGACGAAATGTTCGACGATCCATTGACGGCCATTCGCACGCGCTACGCGCGCGGCATGTATGACGAAGAATTCTCGCCGACTGTCATCGCGACGGCCGACGGCCAACCGCGTGGGCCGGTTCGGGAGGGCGACGGCGTGATCTTCTTCAATTTTCGGGCTGACCGCGCGCGTCAGCTGACGAAAGCCTTCGCCCTGCCCGGATTCATGAAGTTCGAACGAACGTACCTACACAACCTCGTGTTCGTGACGATGACGGAATACGAACAGAACCTCCCGGTCCTCGTGGCTTTCCCGCCCGAGGTGGTGTCGTTCCCGCTGGCGAGGGTGTTGAGCGATCTTGGCGAGAAGCAACTTCACATCGCCGAGACCGAGAAGTACGCCCACGTCACGTTCTTCTTCAATGGTGGAACGGAAACGCCTTTCCCCGGGGAGCAGCGGATGCTCGTGCCGTCGCCGTCGGTGGCGACCTACGACCAGAAACCGGAAATGAGCTGTCGGGAAGTAACTGAACGCGCTATGAAAGAGATCAATAGCGCAGTTTACGGTTTCATCGTCATCAATTACGCCAATCCCGACATGGTTGGACATACCGGCAATATTCCAGCCACGGTCAAGGCGATCGAAGCGCTGGATGCCGAACTCGATCGATTGGCAAGCGCCGTGCTGGGTGCTGACGGCGTGCTCGTGATCACGGCCGATCACGGCAATGCCGAAGAAAAACTCGACCTGACGACCGGTTTCATCAACAAAGAGCACACGGCCAATCCCGTTCCGTTCATCCTCGTCGGGAAGCGGTGGCAGGGCCGGGGCCGGAATTCTCCCGACTTGAGTTCGGTCAGGCCGAGCGGTATTCTGGCGGATGTGGCACCCACACTCCTCGATCTCGAGGAACTGCCGAAGCCGCCGGACATGACTGGCCGAAGTTTTCTCCGTCTTCTATGATTAACGCACAAGGCCAGCCTAAAATTACTGTTCCGGTTGAGGTTTCGAATCGGCACGTGCATGTCAGCGCGTCTGACCTGGTAGCGCTTTTTGGCCAGGGCGCTGGTCTCCATCAGCGCCGCGCGATTTCGCAAACCGGACAGTTCGCAGCTGAAGAAACAGTCACGCTGGTCGGGCCGCGGGCGAAGCTTGAACGTGTGCGGGTGGTCGGACCGACTCGCCGCGCCACCCAGGTGGAGTTGAGCCGAACGGATGCTCGGCACCTCGGTCTTGAGGCGCCACTCCGCGACTCCGGCGATCTCAAGGCCAGCGCCGGCGTCAAGTTGGTCGGTCCGGCCGGCGAAGTCAAACTGACGGAGGGTGTGATCGTCCAGCGGCGACACATCCATGCCACGCTCAACGACTGTCGGAAGTACAGCCTGGCGCCGGCTGGGATGGTCCGCGTCCGGATCGGCGGTCCGCGCGGGGCGGTTTTCGACCAGGTCTTTGTGAAAGTCGATCCGTCGTTTACCTGGCGGCTGCATCTTGATACTGACGAAGCCAACGCCGCCGGCTTGGTCGGCGGAGAGGAGGCGGAGGTGCTACGGACATGAGGTATGTCTTGATCTGCAATGCCGGGAGTTCAACGTTGAAGTTCGGCCTGTATGCGCGACTATCCGGCGAAAAGGTCGGGGCTGGAGAATTTGACCGGATCGGTTCTCCCCAGGCGATCTTGGTTTATGACTTGTTCGGCATGCACAGCGAAGAAACGTATCGTCAGTTGCGTAACCATCGGCTGGCGATTCGGGTTCTCCTTGACGTTTTGACTGCCAGCGACGTCGCGCAGCATCAGATTTCAGCGATCGGTCATCGCGTCGTCTACGGAGGAGTCCACGAACGTGCCGTCCGCGTGACGCCGGCGGTCGAGCAGGCAATTTGGCAGGCCCGTGATCGCGCCCCACTGCATAATCCGCCGGTCCTGGCGTGCATGCGTGAACTCAAGCGCCGGTTTCCGCGGACTCCGCAGTTTGCCTGTTTCGATACGTCGTTCTTTGTCGCTTTGCCGGAGGTGGCGCAGACCTACGCCATTGACCAGCGCCTGGCGCGGCGCTACGGCATTCGGCGCGTCGGGTTTCATGGTTTAAGCCATGCCGCGGCTGCGCGGGCCGCCAGCCAACGCTTACATCAACCGCTGGCCGCGCTCAATCTCGTCACGGTCCACCTCGGCTCGGGTTGTTCGATCGCCGCCATCCGCCAGGGGCAGCCGCTTGACACCTCGATGGGGTTCTCGCCGCTCGAGGGGTTGGTCATGGGCACGCGCGCCGGCGATATCGATCCGGGCGCGCTCATCTATCTTTTGAAGGCGGGGATGAGTGTGGCTGAACTCGAAGAACTTCTTGACCGGCGTTCAGGCATTCTGGGCTTAAGCGGTATGAGCGCAGACATGCGCCAGATCATGACCGCGGCTGGCTACCGGGTTCCCGGCTTTCCAGCACCAAGACGATTCACGCGCCAACAGCGGGAAGGGGCGCGGCGCGCGATCGGTGTATTCGTCTACCGCCTCCAAAAATATCTTGGCGCCTACGCCGCTGTTCTTGGACGCGTACAAGCGATCGTGTTTACCGGCGCGATCGGCGAGCACAATCCTGATCTCCGTCGACTGGTGATGTCCGGCTTGTCGCTTCCAGGACATCCCAGGGTCATCGTCATCGCCGCGGACGAGGAAGGCACAATCTTTCGGGAGGTCAAACGACTCCTGAAGCGATGAGCCAGGTTTTCGGCCAACTCGGCCTGGTTTTCCTCGTTGGTTTCCTGCTGCCGATCTTCCCGTGGTTTCCGATCCGTCTGGCCTTCCTGATTCCACTGGTCGCCACGAGCGTTCATCCGGTCGCGGTGGCGTTGAGCGCGGCGGTCGGGGCGAGTATCGGCACGATTCCCCTCTACGCCGTATCGTGGCGGCTGCGTGACACCCGAACGGTTGAGCGTTGGCGGCACCAACGATGGATGCAGAAACTCCTGAAATGGTTGGCCGGTCGGATGTTCGTCTCGATTTTTTTATTCGCCCTGCTGCCATTACCGGACCAGGTGATGAGTCTGGCCGGCGGGTTGGAACGGTACCCGGTCTGGCGGCTGGCACTGGCATTCTTCCTGGGGCGACTTCCGTATTTTCTGGCGCTCGGCTTTCTCGGCAGCACGAATCGCGAAGTGATTGAAGGCGCTTGGCGTCACGTTCTCGCTGCCTTCGGGGTGTGAAGCGGCGTTTTGTTCGTGGACGAACGTCCCAGCCCTCGGTATGCCCCGTCGTACAACCTCCGTCCAGCGCATGATTCCCGTACTCTTCTCTTCTGTCTTCTGGCGAATTGTTCGTTGTTGTGCGACGGGGTATACTGATGGTGATGCCCGAACCCCAAACGTTCAACTGGAAAATCGGCGGGGTCGGCGGCTATGGGTTGCAAGCCGCCTCGAACCTCCTCGGGAAAACATTCCTGCGCGGGGGGCTATTCGTTCACGTTTATGATGAATTCCCTTCGATCATCAAGGGCGGAGCGGCCAGCGGTCAGGTCGCGGTCAGTCCGGCGACACTCCGCAGTCATCGCCGCGCCGTCAATCTCCTGGTTTGTCTGAATGCGCAGTCGGTGCGTGATCACGTCGACGAGGTGGTGCGCAACGGCTGGATGATCTATGACGCCGATGAACTGAAGACCCCCCCGTCCGTTCGGCCAGACGTGGTCGCGGTGCCCGTTCGGCTGACCACCATTGCCCGAACGCTCGGCGCCGAGAAAATGATGCGAAACGTGGTCAGTCTTGGTGTGACCCTCGAACTTCTTGGTTATCCCGCGGCCACCCTGAAAGACATCATCCGTGAGGAATATGGACGCAAGGGACAGGCGGTCGTGGCCGAAGATCTGCGCGCGGTTGATGGCGGAGTCGAGTTTGTGAAGAAACAGGTGAAGAAACCATTTCCCTGGTCGTTGAAGCCGGCGAGAAGATCGTCGCGGATGCTGATCGCCGGAAACGAAGCGTTGGGCCTTGGCGCGATCGCGGCCGGCTGTCGGTTTTACGCCGGTTATCCGATGACCCCATCGTCATCACTCCTGCAGTTCATGGTCAAACACGGACCGTCGTCGGGCCTGGTCGTTCGACAGATGCCGGACGAGATTGCGGTGGTCAATGCCGCCATCGGAGTATCGTTCGCCGGGGCGCGGGCGATGGTCGCGACTTCAGGCGGCGGATTTTCTCTGATGGTTGAGGCGATCGGGCTGGCGGCCATGACCGAAACGCCGCTGGTGATGGTTGACGCCCAGCGTCCCGGACCGTCGACCGGACTACCGACCTGGACCGAGCAGGGTGATTTGCGTTTCGTTCTCCACGCCGCCCAGGGCGATTTTCCGCGCGTGGTTTTAGCGCCGGGTGACGTCGAAGAATGCTTCCGTCTGATGCCGCTGGCTTTCAACCTCGCCGATCGTTACCAGACGCCGGTCATCGTTCTGACCGATAAATATCTGGCCGAGAGTTGGTTTACGACCCCGGCTTTTTCGACGCGCGGCCTGACAATTGATCGCGGGCGGATCGCGAAAAGCGGAACGTCTCGGGCCAGCGGATTGTTCGCGCGCTACGCCGATTCGCCAAGCGGCGTATCAGCGCGACCGCTGCCGGGAACGCCCGGTCTCCCGTTCATGGCGAATTCCGACGAGCACGACCAGTTCGGGCTTTCGAACGAGGACCCCGACATGCGAATCACGCAGCACTCCAAGCGGCTGCGGAAATTACAGGGAATTGCCAAGGCGGTACCCGGGCCACAACGCTACGGCGCCAGCCGCGGCCAGATGACTATTCTGACGTGGGGTTCAACCAAGGGCCCGGTGCTTGACGCCCTCGAGATCCTCGAGCGGGAGAGCCTGTCCATCGACATGATACAGCTACCGGCACTTAGTCCGTTTCCCGGGGCGGCGCTTCGATCGGCGCTTTCAAAAAGTTCTCACGTGGTGGTGGTTGAAGGCAATGCCAGCGGTCAGTTCGCCGGTCTTGTCCGTGAGCAAACCGGCGTCACGGTCGAAGACCAAATTTTAAAATCCGACGGTCGTCCGTTCGAAGCGACTGAACTGGCAGAAGAATTCCGCCGACGGATGAAGCGCTATGGCTAAACTGAAGGACCGACTGACGGAGAAGAATTTTTCTTCCAAAGCGCCGAACTGGTGCCCGGGGTGCGGCGACTTCGGCATCTGGACCGCGCTGAAAAAATCCTTGGTGCGACTGGGGAAACGGCCGGATGAATTGGCTATCGTCTTCGGCATCGGCTGCAGCGGGAACATGGTGAACTTCATCCGGGCCTACGGCTTTCATGGATTGCATGGTCGTCCGCTGCCGGTGGCGGAAGGGATTCGCCTAGCGAATCACCGCTTACCAGTCATCGTCATCGGCGGCGACGGTGATGGTTTGGGTGAGGGCATCGGACACTTTATCCACACCATCCGCGACAACCCGAACATCACGTACATTATCCACGACAATCAGGTCTATGGATTGACGAAGGGACAGCCCAGTCCGACCGCCCCGCGCGGATTCACGAGCCCGACTGCGCCCACCGGAGTTAAGGAAGAACCCTTGAACCCGATCGCCCTGGCGTTAGCGGCTGGGGCGACGTTTGTCAGTCGTGGATTCGCCGGCGACGTGGCCGGACTGGTGGAGCTGATGGTGGCAGGGATCAACCACCCGGGTTTCGCGATCGTCGACGTCCTGCAGCCGTGCGTGACCTACAATCACCACAACACCTATTTCTGGTACTACCAGCGCGTCTACGACCTGACTAATGGGCAGCACGACCCGAGCGATTTTGCCGCGGCCTGGCGACGCAGTCAAGAACCGTTCGAGGAAAAAATTCCACTCGGCATTTTCTTCCGGACCGAACGACCGACCCTCGAATCGCAGCAACCGGCCTTGCGTCAGCAGACGCTCGTCGCTTCGAGCCCAACGTCACCGCCGGCCATCAGCCAGCTTGTCAAGCATTATCAGTGATCAACCAGCCAGCCAAACACTGGATCCTGAAGCCGAAGCTGCCGGCCGCGGCGCTTGAGAAATTTCCGGAGATTGATCCGATCCTCCTCCAGTTGTTGTACGCGCGGGGATTGAGTGAGCAGTCGGCGATTGACGTCTTCCTCGAGCCGGACTATTCGCGGGACGTCCATGATCCATTTGCCTTCCGACAGATGGCGATCGCGGTCGAGCGAATCATGGCGGCCCTCAAGAAGCAGGAACGGATAGTCATCTACGGCGATTACGATGCGGACGGCGTCTGCGCCTCAGCCGTCATGACC
Organism: Candidatus Microgenomatus auricola; assembly: GCA_005239865.1. GTDB lineage: Bacteria > Patescibacteriota > Patescibacteriia > SBBC01 > SBBC01 > Microgenomatus_A > Microgenomatus_A auricola_A. The sequence continues at coordinate 2,532 of SBBC01000037.1, read as the reverse complement.
GAGACCCTGCGGGCCTTGGGCGGGGTGGTTGACGTTTACATTCCCTACCGGGAAACCGAGGGGTACGGTATGAATCTCCCGGCGGTTGACGAGATCGCCAAGCAGGGGACGAAACTCATCATCACGGTTGATTGCGGCACGACGAATGTGGCGGAAGTTGACCGCGCCAGGACCTTCGGGATTGAGACGATCATTACCGATCACCACGACGAGCCGCCGCAGTTACCGGCCGCCCTAGCCCTGCTCAATCCGGAACTGCCTTCGGAAACGTATCCGTTTAAGCATTTGGCGGCATCGGGCGTCGCCTTCAAGCTCGCGTCGGCCTTGCTGCAAGCGAGCGAGCACGGGAAAACGCTCGGTCGCGACCCGTTACCGACCGGTTGGGAGAAGTGGCTGCTAGACTTGGTGGCGATTTCGACTGTCACCGACATGGTCCCGCTGCTCGGGGAGAATCGGGTGTTCGTGCGGTTCGGATTGGCGGTCCTCCAGAAAGGCCGACGCGTGGGTGTGCGTGAACTCTTCAACACCATGCGCTCGGACATCGCCTCGGCGGACGAAGAGACGCTCGGCTTCCAAGTCGGACCGCGACTCAATGCCGCCGGTCGGATGAACCACGCCTCGACCGCCTATCGACTCTTGACCACGAGCGACGTGACGGAGGCGCGTCGTCTGGCCGAACAACTTTCGACCGCCAACGCCGAGCGGCAACGCGTGACCGAATTGACCTTTCAACAAGCGCTCCAGCAAATTATCCCGCAAGTCGACGAGCGACTGCTCTACGCCGTCGGCTCGGATTGGTCGGCCGGCATCTTGGGATTGGTGGCCTCGAAGGTCAGCGAACGTTTCCATCGCCCGGCCGTCATGATGACGGTGTCACAAGGGAAGATTATTGGTTCGGGTAGATCAATCGAATCGTTTGACATCACCGCCGCGCTCCGTGACCTCGGCCATTATTTCGATCGCTTCGGCGGACACCCCCAGGCCTGCGGGTTTACGGTCAAACCCGGGATTGATCCCCGTGAGGTCGGTCGGGCCCTGCAGGCGCGCGCGACAGCCGTGATGAGGGATGACGATCTCCAACCGATCCTCTTGATTGACGCCGAGGTCGTGCTCGACGATCTCAAATGGGAACTCATCGAGGAGGTTGAACGGCTGGCTCCCTTTGGCATGGACGCCGAGCGACCGCGTTTCTTGAGCCGCGGCCTGCAGGTCGTGGCCGTCGACACCGTCGGCAAGGATCATCAGCACCTGCGGATGCACGTTCGCCACGCCACTTCAACGGCGCGGAAGACCATCGGCTTTCGCTTCGGTGCATTGATTGAGCGCCTCCGACCCGGCGACAAGATCGATCTGGTCTTCGAGGTCGGCGTCAACGAGTGGAATGGTCAGCGGGAGATCGAACTGAAAATTATTGATCTTCAACCCGCGCGATGATGACCGCTACCTCACGGAAACTTATCATTCACACCGACGGCGGCGCGCGCGGGAATCCGGGGCCAGCCGCCATCGGTGTGGTGATTCAAGAAGACGGGACGGTGCTTGACGTTTTTGGTCGGGTGGTAGGAGAGCGCCTGACCAACAATCAAGCGGAATACCTAGCAGTGGAAGCGGCCTTGCGGCGAGCCAAGGAGCTCGGCGGTACGCACCTGGTCGTGTACCTCGATAGTGAGCTGATTGCCAGCCAACTGCGGCGTGAGTACAAAATCAAGAACGCGGAATTGGGGAAAATATTCCTCCGCGTTTGGAACCTGATGCAGGAGTTTAGGAGTATCAGGGTGGCATCGGTCTCGCGTGAGGAGAACGCGGCGGCCGACCACCAGGTCAATCAAGCGTTGGACGCTGCCGGCTTTTAAGAAGCAATGGATGTTGACGGTGACTCCGGGAGCATCGGGCCTTCCCTTCACTTAACAGTCAAGGGTAACACTTTTGTTGGTAGGCCTGAAGTTTTTCGGTCGGCGTGAGTCCGCTCAAATACTTCCCGAGATGGATTCGCTCATGGTTGTACCAGTGCAGGTAATCGGCGAGCGATGCCCACGGTCGCTGCGGGTTCAGGTAGTATTCCTGGTCAATCACCCCATGGGCCCGTTCCACCGCGCCCTGCCAGTTGGGGGAGTTCTTGGGGACAAAGTAATGAGCAATTCCTCGCAGCCCAAGATAGTGGTAAAGTCACCGCGGTTCTCTGAACCGTTGTCGCTTTGGACGCCCAGGATCGTGAAGGGAAAGAGTCGTTCGGTTTCTTTGAAGGCAGTGATCGTGTCTTGGGCTTCGAGCGAACCAACCACCACCGCGTGCTGGAATCCGGTGTAGATATCCACGAAGGTGCGTTGGTACTGACGTGTGCCGTGCATCCAGACATATTTTGTGTCCATTTCCACCAGTTCCCCGGGCTTTCCTGGGATGATCGGTTCAGTGAGGGGCCGGTACCACGGCAGTCGCTTCTGGGGCCGTCGGATGAGTTTTTTCCTGAGGTAGTAGCGGTAGATGATGGTCGTCGAACAGTCAATGTCCAGGCGACGCTTGAGCAGCAGCTGC
>SBBC01000007.1 GCA_005239865.1 Candidatus Microgenomatus auricola | reverse complement strand
GCAGCACCCATCGCAACCTTTCTTCCTTAATTGATTTCGCCATACATATTGCCATTTCCCAATTCTAGGGAAAACCGCCATATGTCTGTGCACATTACCACGATCTCTTGACGAAAGCCCCCAGTTTTCGTATGCTACTATACGCTCTTTGGGGGCTGGATGATCGCCCAGCACCTTTCCGAAACCCTGGGGTTGTCAAACTGTTTGACAGTGTTTCATGACGACCTTTTGGAAAGGGGCTGGGAGGAAAGTCCGAACACCCTCCCGCTCAAACGGCGGGAGAAGTGGAGAGTCGCTAACGGCGACCGGGCGAAGGCGGGTTCCCAGAAAATCCTTGAGGATTTTATGGGTGCCCTACACATGAGTATCCGTTCGCGAATACTCATGGCAGAAGCCCAGGGACCCCGCACCTTTTGCACGCAAAGTTATTGACAAAGACGGATTCATTGATATCGTGTGCAAAAGGTGCGGGGTGAAGAGTGCAACAGAAACATACCGCCTCGCACCATTCATTGCGCAAGTGCACTTCTCGCGGTCCTCGTTGTGGCCGACACCGACGGTGAACATCCAGAGGTGGACAATGACGAGACCGAATGGTGCCGGGTAAGGGTGAAATCGTGGGGTAAGAGCCCACGCATCGTCCAGGTGACTGGACGGTGGGGCAAACCCTCTCCGGTGCAAGATCGCATAGGTCCCGCACCTTTGCACCGCAAAGGTGGCGGGGCGGGTAGATCGCTAAAACTTTGCAGCAATGCAGAGGCGAGAGAGATGATCATCTCCCGCACCTTTCTGGAGTAACGAACCCGAAAACTCGACGGTGACCTCGGGTCCAGAAAGGTGCGGGAACAGAATTCGGCTTACACGCCCCCTGAGAGCAGCATGACGGTATGAAAAAATCCGAATTGGTATTTAGCGCAATCCTCGTCCCCTTCGACTACGCCGTCCTCGTCGCCGCCGGACTCCTGGCCTATTACATTCGTTTTACCACCATCGCCGACCTGCGGCCGGTGCAGGAGGTCATGCCGCTGGCTACCTATCTCAACATCCTTTTCGTGGTGGCCGCCGCCTGGGTGGTGATTTTTGCCATTTCGGGGTTGTATACTGTTCGTTCGACCCGCCGGGCGGTTGACGAAATTGCGAAAATTTTCCTGGCTTGCTCGACCAGTATCCTGCTCGTCATCGTTGTAATTTTCTTTTCTCGCGAACTCTTTTCCTCTCGTTTTATTGTACTGGTGAGCTGGGTTTTGGCGGTGGTCTTGGTCGTGATCGAGCGGGCGCTCGTCCGAGCGGTGCAGCACGCCCTGTTCGTGCGCGGGGTCGGCGTTCATAACGTCATCGTCGTGGGAAAAGACAAAACCACCGATGACATCGTTGGTCACGTCAGCCGCTCTCCGTCATTGGGGTACAAAATCGTTGAACGATTCCAGGAGGTGAACGACGAATTATTCGAAAAATTGCTGGCGCGCATCCGTGTCAGCCGGGTTGACGAAATGATTCAAGCGGATCCGAACATCCCGAAAGCCGAGACCATCCGTTTGATCGACTTCTGCAACGAACACCACATCGTTTTCAAATACGCAGCCGACATCTTCGACGCCCACGCTGCCAACATTCAGGTCCAAACCCTGGCTGGCATTCCGATCATTGAGATGAAGCGAACGCCGCTCGACGGATGGGGAAAGATTCTCAAGCGGGCGTTTGACGTGGTCGTGGCAGTCTTCGGACTGATCATCTTCTCCCCCTTGCTCCTGCTCGTCGGCCTGCTCATCAAACTCGATTCGGCCGGTCCGATGATCCTTCGCCTCGAACGAGTCGGTGAGAAGGGTCGTCGCTTTTTCGTCCTGAAATTTCGTTCGATGGTTAAGAACGCGGAGGCGCTCAAAGAACAACTCCTCGACCAGAACGAACGCGAAGGCCCGCTGTTTAAAATGAAGAACGACCCGCGGGTGACGCGGTTTGGGCGGTTCATCAGGAAGACGTCCTTGGACGAACTGCCGCAGCTCTGGAATGTCCTGAAAGGGGAAATGAGCCTGGTCGGGCCACGACCGCATGAGCCGGCGGAAGTGGCGCGCTATGAGAAGCACCATCGGAAACTGCTATCGATTAAACCAGGTTTGACCGGCATGGCGCAGACGTCCGGTCGATCCGATCTGACGTTCGAGGAAGAGGTTCGTCTTGATTCCTATTACATCGAGAATTGGACGATGCGGCTCGATCTCCAGATTCTCTTGAAGACGCCGCGGGTGGTATTTTCAACGAAATCAGCCGCATGACCGAACGGAAACGCCGGGTTGCCCTGATCCACGATCACCTGGCCCAGGACGGCGGAGCCGAACGGGTACTGGCCGTGCTGCAAGAGATGTATCCCGGGGCGCCGACCTTCACCCTGGTCCACGACCCGCGGCGAGCGAATCCGGTGTTTCAGCAACGTGACATCCGGACGTCATTTCTCCAACGGATGCCGCTGGCCGTTAAGCGCTACCAGTGGTACTTACCGTGGATGCCGAACGCCATCGAGCGCTACGAGCTCAACGACTTCGATCTGGTGATTTCGAACTCGGCCTCCTTTTCGCGCGGCGTTCTGACCCTTCCCCGAACTCTCCACATTGACTACTGCCATTCGCCGACGCGCTACCTCTGGAGCGACACCCATCGGTACGTTGACGAACTGCCGTACCCAGGGCTCTTGAAGAAATTCATCCCCTTTATCCTGACCCGCATCCGGCAATGGGATCGCCTGGCGGCTGATCGGGTTGACGTGTTTTTTGCCAATTCGCGGAACGTTCAGCACCGAATTCGGAAGTACTACCGGCGCGACAGCACGGTCATGCACCCGCCCGTTGACTCGGCGCAGTTTACGATCGCGAGCGCGGTCGGAAATTATTACCTGATTGGCGGGCGGCTGGTCGCCTACAAACGCTACGACTTGGCGATCCGGGCGTTCAACCGGCTCGGTCTGCCTTTGAAAATTTTCGGCACCGGGCCGGAAGCCGGTCGCCTCCGCCAGCTGGCAAAACCCAACATCGAGTTCCTTGGTCCGGTGACTCCGGATGAGCTCAAGCGGCTCTATCGCGAGTGCCTCGCTTTCCTCCACCCGCAAGAGGAGGATTTCGGCATTACGGCGGTCGAAGCGAATGCCGCCGGACGACCGGTCATCGCCTATGCGGCTGGCGGCGCACTCGAAACGGTCGTCCCTAGGCAGACCGGCGTCTTCTTCGAGGAACAGGAGTGGGAATCGCTGGCCGACGCGATTATCCGTTTCCGCCCGGAGGACTTCTCGCCGACGGCGATCCGGCAACACGCCCTGACTTTTGATACCGCTCGTTTTCGGGAACGCTTCGCCGCCGCCGTGGAGCGCGAATGGACGCGTCACGTTCAACGGATGAGCGACGTCATTCACCTCGCATTGACCTAAAGAAAGGAGCCGCTATGGAATTCCGTGAGACTCTGAACGTCTTCATCCGTCGAAAGAACCTGGCCTTCGGCATCGTCCTCTTGATCGTGGCTGGAGCATATGTCTGGGCTTACGTTCAGCCGGTCCGCTACACCACCTCAATGTCGTTTTCAGTCAACCGCTTGAGCCGGCAATCGACACCCGACTACCAATTCGACGGGTATTACGCGCTCCAAGCGGCCGATCTCTTTAGCCAAACCATCGTCAGTTGGCTGCAGACGCCATCGGTCCTGGTCGAAATTTACGATTCGGCTGGCATCACCACACCGGTCCACTCCATCCGCTCACTGACCAGTCGTTTTAAAACGAAGAAGTATTCATCGCAAAACATCGTCGTCACCTTCTCCGCGCCCAGCCAGGAGGAAGCCAAACGACTGGCGACGGCGATCACTGACGTGATCACAGCACGAGCCAAGGACGTCAATCGGACGACTGACGACCAGTCGATCTTCGAGCTGACCGGCTCGCCGCCGGTGATTGTCAAAGCTGACCCATCGCCACTCCTGATCGGGAGTATTTCGCTGGTCGTCGGCATCGTGCTGGCTTTGTTTCTGGTGCCGTTGGTTGAGTACCTGGGCCCAGCTCGACGGCCCGCGCTGTAAACCATCATGAGGATTGGGATTGACGCGCGGTTTTACGGCCCGAGCGCCGGCACCGGAATCGGCCGGTACACCAACCGTCTGATCGAGCAGCTGGAAACGTTGGACGAAGCGAACGACTACGCCATTTTTTTGCGTCACGAAAATTTCGACTTTTACACGCCGACGAACCCGCGATTTTTCAAAGTGCCAGCGCCGTGGCGCTGGTATTCATTCGGTGAGCAGGTCGGATTTCCGAAACTCATTCGCCGCCACCAGCTCGACCTCATGCACTTTCTTAATTTTAACGTGCCGTTGTTCGCCCCCCAGCCGTTCGTGGTCACCATCCACGACCTGATTTTGAGCAAGTTCCCGACTGAACGCGCTTCGACGCTCGAGCCGGTTTTTTATTGGTTGAAACATACGGCCTACAACCTCGTCATCCGTGCGGCCGTCCGCCGCTCCCAGGGCATCATCGCCGTCACCGAATCAACCAAGCGCGACGTGGTGAGTGGATTCGGCGTTTCTCCGGCCAAGATCAAAGTGGCGTACGAGGCCTGCGATCTAGCCCAGCCGCTGCCGCTCACGGGCCGCGACTACGTCGAGCGAAGACTCGGCATCACCGCTCCGTTTCTCTTGAACGTCGGGACGGCCTACCCGCACAAGAATCTCGAACGTTTGGTTGAGGCCGTGGGGCTGCTCCGTGAACGGGGGGTGAGGGTAGCCTTGGTTCTGGTCGGGCGCGAGGACTATTTCCTGCAACGGCTGAAGCGCTTTGTTTCCCAGCGTCGTTTGAACGAACACGAACCGGTCATCGTCTTCGCCGGTTACGTTCATGACGACGTGCTTGATCTCCTGTATCGTCAGGCAAAACTCTACGTTTGTCCGTCACTCTACGAAGGGTTTGGTCTTCCCGGACTCGAAGCGATGGCCCGGGGATTGCCGGTGGTCGCTTCAAATACCTCCTCGCTCCCCGAGGTGTACGGCGAAGCGGCCGAATATTTCAATCCGCAGAGCACGTCCGAGATGGCGGGCGTGATGAGGCGAGTACTCGGCGACGAAGAACGGCAGCGGGAGCTCCGCGCGGCCGGGCGAGAGCGCGTTCGGCGTTACAGCTGGCGGAAGATGGCGGAGGAGACGCTGACGGTGTACACTACCATCGGAAGGAGACGTGCGCCGTGAGCAATCACCGTTCGACGACACCGCCCTCACCGGTCGGGGACGTTCCACCGGCCAACGTCTTGGATTTACGGAAGATTCGTCAGCCGCGAGTTCAGGCATCGCGACAGAGCGTTCTCGAGGCGTTTTGGAAACGACCTGGTCAGCAACCGAAAAGACGACGCCAACGCGGCCGAGCAATGCGATGGGGAGACGTCCTTGAGCGTACGACCGCGCTGGTTCAAGGCTACCGCCTCGGCGCGTTCCCGCTGCTGGCGGTCGTTGCGCTGCTGGCCTTCGTGGTATTGACTTCCGTGGGACAAGTCATGAACGTTCGGGCGAATGTCTTACGGCTGGCCACGGCCGGTTACGATTCCCTGAAAATCGCTAACGCCAAGGCCGCCGAGCGCGACCTCACCGCCGCCGCCGATGCGCTCAAAGATGCAGCCGAGCATTTCGCCTCGGCGGAAGCGGCCTTCAACGAACTCGACCCGGCCTTGGCGAGCTTGCTGAAACGCCTTCCCATTGCCGGTAGTCAACTCCGCAGCAGCCGCCATCTCTTGATCGCTGGCCGTCTCGTCTCGTCCGCTGGTTCACGTTTCACAACTCTGGCTATTCCCTTAGCCTCCACGGGCGAAGGCTTTTCCGCAACCGCAAACTTCTTGGAGAGTCTCACGCGCGACGAGCAGACGCTGAACGCAATCACCACCGACCTTGAGCAGGCGATGGGCGAGCTTAAAAAAGTCCGAGCGGCCGATTTACCGGAGCCGCATCGGACGTCGGTCGAAGCCTTGCAACGCGTGCTGCCGGGCTTGCAGTCGAGTTTGGGCGCGGTCCACGACGGGAGCGCGGTTCTGGCTCATCTGTTTGGGGTGGTCCAGCCGGTCGAGTATATCTACGCCTTTCAGAACGCGAACGAGCTTCGTCCGACTGGCGGATTCCTCGGGAGTTTTGCTCTCATCCGCCTCGAGCGCGGCGTGTTCAAGATTCTCGATGCGCCGAGTCGCGGCTCGCTCGGGGTTGATGACTACTTACCCGCCACCATCGCCCCGCCGCTCCCCTTGCAGGTCATCACTCCGAGCTGGTACTTCCGCGACGCTAATTGGTATCCGGATTTCCCGGCCTCGTCCGAACAGATGCTTCGGTTCTACGAGCAGGCACGCGGCTTCCGACCGGACGGTGTCATCGCCTTGACGAACACTTTCCTCGAGCGGCTTCTCCGCATCACCGGTCCGGTTGAATTTCCGGCGTATGGCCTGACGGTTGACGCCGCAAGTTTTACGACCCTGACGCAGGCGCAGGTCGAGCGCAACTACGACCTCCGCGTCAATGATCCGAAAAAGTTCATCGTCGATCTGGTGCCCGTGCTGGCGTCGAAATTGTCCGCGATCGAACTGCGACAGTATCCGGCCTTGCTCGGGGCGGTGCTGGAGAGCGTGGCCGCTGGCGAGCTCCAACTCTGGAGCGCCGACTCCGAGATTGAAGCCAGGATCACAAAACTTGGCTGGTCGGGGAGGCTAGCCGATCGGCCGGGGGATTTCTTTGAGCTCGTGGACACCAACGTCGGCGGCGGAAAGACCGACGGCGTAATTGACGTCAAGATTCGCGATACGATTGTCATTCAATCGGATGGCCGGGTGACGGCGACGGTCGAAGTGACACGCACCCACAACGGTACGGCTGGCGACTTCTTTACCGGCAGCCGCAACCGGACCTACCATCGGCTGTATGTCCCGGCCGGCTCGAAGCTTTTAAGCGCCGAAGGATTCACGCGCCTCTCGGCCGACATGTTCCGGCGCTTGCCAACTGGTTCGCGACCGGACGAGTATTTTAAGAGCATCGAGGGACGAGTGACGGTTGACGAACAGAGCGGGACGCGGATGAACGAAGAATTCGGCAAAACGGTATTCGGGAATTGGACCGAGCTTGACCCCGGCCAAGCGGTGACCTTCCGCTTCACCTACGCCTTGCCGTTGACGGTTAATGGCGATCTCGAGCGCTACGACCTAACCATTGGAAAGCAGGCCGCTGCGAACCGCAACGTCGAAGTGGTGGTCACGGTCCCCAAAGGCCAGGACATCGTCTGGGCGTCTGATGACGAGGCCGAGGTCGCGGATGGCTTACTCAAGTTTTCCGTCAATCTGCGACAAACCGAAGATCTTTCATTTATCCTAAAAAAATAGACGGAAAATCGGGCAAAAATTTACCCTAATTTGAGCCAAGTTTTTTGCTGTCGGTTGTTTTTTGGCTAGGGTTAGGGAAAATCTAAGGATACAGGGCCTGGCTCGACCTCTTGACAGGATTTTGGCGGTGATTTATCATGACCGGTTCTTTGTGAGGAGAGCACGTTACAAGCAAATAACGAAGAGGAGAGAGTCCCGCCTGGCGGCGGGATAAGTAAGGGACAGGCGTTGAGAAACCTGTTCCACCAGTTTTCCCTGAACCACATGGTTCGGGGCACAACCACAACCGACAACGGGGTGGATTGTGCGTGAGACGTCTCTGACTCTTTCGTACGACCCACCTCGTTTTGTTGAGTACCCAGAGACATGGAGGGGAGCGAATTGGGCGGGGAAGTCATGTGCGGTGGTGATGCACTACCAACCACGACTGAACCGTTCTGGTCTGTCGGACCTCGGTCCAAAGACAGACGGCTTGTCTCGCCTCCAGATCTCTGGACCCCACCCCTCCCCTCACTGTTCAATATTGAAATGCGAGGGGAGGGGGATCAAGGGGGTAAGGCGGAGCGTTCGGCGATGACATTGAGCAATTGCCCAATGTCTCCCGAGCGGTCTAGATGATCTCTGTTCGTGAAATATCCAAGCCCAGCTTGGACCGATCCTCAGGGGACTGGGGAGGGACTTCTGGAAAGGAGAGAGGTCATGCGTACGTTTGTCGGTTCGCTGGTGGTCATGGTGACGGCTATGGTCTTCATCGGATTCGGCGGGTGCATGAAGGCCAGGGAGTTCCGCGGCGGATGCGAGGACTATCTCGAATTGGCTGGTCGCGCGGCAACGGTCGAGATGGCGTCGATGTACCTGCAGCGCGCGCTCGGATACATGGAGAGCAACAACCTAACCAGCGGATACTGCGATATCTTTTTCCACACCCCCTCATCGGATCTCGGCCTCTGGTACGCCAACGTCCAGGGTGCCTACAACGAGACCCAGGCTATGCTCGCGCAGAAGCGTCATGACCCTGGGTCGATCCGTCAGCTCGACGAGGTCAACCTGCTCGTCAAGATCCGGCTGATGACCATTCCAGAAAAAGCCTGGCTCTATCCTCACCAGCGATTGTGGGTGATCGGATGGACGGTCGTATTCCTCGGCTTGGTCGGAGCCATCATCGGATGCTTCGCCAAGTCAGTCGGTTTTTCCAGCTAGCAGTTCGTTCAAGTCCACGCAAGTGGCAGGGGACGAATTCCATGAGATTCCGAACCGAGTTTGGAATGACATGTGAACGAGTCCCTGGCTGTTCCGAGCCAATTCAAAGGTAGCCCTTCGATAAACTCAGGGTCATCCTGAGCGGGGCGCTCAGAATGAGTTGGTTCAGAACAGCTCGTTCAATCACAATCACCCGAATCTGCTTTAGACGGGAAAATCCCGAACGATGTCGGTCAACCGGCGCACTGCGCCCGGAGGATAATGTGAGCGATCACGGCCGTGAGTTCATCGGCTGGGTGGCCGCCGTTATCTCTTTCCTAGCGTACCCACCCTACATCGTCGAGTTCATCGGCGAGCCGACCAAGAAGTTCTGGGCCACCCGCTGGATGTGGAAGCACTTGAAGCTTAAAGGCGGAAACAGGCCCCACCAAGTCAGCTGGTTGATCTGGACCCTGCTGCAATTGGTCATTTTCATCAGCAGCCGGCAACAAGGAGCCAGCGCCACCACCTGGATCGTCCTGATGTACCTCGTCGGTTCAGCGCTGACCGCTATCCTGCTTTTCAAGTATGGCGAGCGGAGCTGGAAGCCCCTGGATGTTGTCTGCGGCGTCCTCGGCGGCGTGAGCTTGCTCTTGCTGCTGGTGGTCAAGGTTCCGGTCTGGACCTTGGCGCTCGCCATCACGACCGATGGCTTAGCCGCGATCCCGACGGTCGTTGGGGTGACGAAGAACCCGGCGGACGAGCCGCGGTTTGGTTGGACCATCTTTCTGGTCGGCGCGCTCATCAACTTGTTCGCCATCCAGACCTGGAACTTTCAGGAAGCCGGCTTCACGCTGTACCTTGTCGCCGTCATCGGCTACATCAACTGCCAGGTATGGCTTCGTCAAGCCAGCACGCGACCACTGGGTCGGGATGTACCTCCGCAGTTCACCGCGGAGTAAGTAACAGGTGAGGGAGAGGAGATCGATGTATCTTTTCTCCCACCCTCGCTCGAGTTCAGTCATTCGACCAGATTCAAGTGAGGAAAACAGATTGAAGTTGCCTGTGGTTCCGAGCCACCCCCACGGTCAGGGCATGACCGAACACGGAGGTTCATTCCATGTCCGCAGCACTGGCAGTTGCCGCTGGCCTGACTGGTGCGGTTCACCCCGACGTGATGACCACCGCGCTCGCGAACACGGCGCACGCCAAGACGGAGGACCGCAAGCTCAGGCCGTGGCAGCGGCGTCGCGTCGCAGTCTGGGTGGTCAACCAGACCATCCGTAACTGCCTCCACCGGCAGTAGGCAGCACCGGAGACGCACGACTTGCCTGATGGCAGTCAAGGGTGGACGATGCTGAAGCAATTTCAGTGTCGTCCACCTCCCACTTTTCGGTTGAATCGAGAATTACGAAGTACGAGTAAAGCATTACGGTTCAGGCGAGAAGCGGGAAACACAATACGCTCTTTGGATCATCGCGTCATTTCACTCTCAACCGCCCCCACACCTTTCCGAAATGTGTGGGGGACAGGAGGTCGACGATGCGCACGCTCAAGGAGATCGACCGGAACCTCTCCCTGCTGGTTTGCGAGATGGTGGAAGTCTACCAGGCGCTCAAGGAGAATCCCGGGCTGACTACGGCCAAACGCGGTCGGATCGCCGCCCTCCAGCGCCGGCAGGAGGGCCTGCAGAGGCAGATCAGCTGGTGGCAGGACCAGCGGAAGGTGCAGCAGCTGGTCGAGAAGTCCAACGGTCATCGACCGATCACCGGTTCGAACAGGGTCGTCTTCGTCGGACCGGAACGGCTGAATGGCAACGGTCGAAAGGCCGATCGGAGTGTCCGGGTCAAGAAGCTGGCGAAGTCCAGGCGCGACGCTGCGCTCCGCGCCTCGATGCGTGGGCATAACGCCGCGCCGCCGAAGTTCGGTTGGCGGAAGTCGAAGCACAAGCGCGGCCAGGCGGCGTAGTCCCTCAACCCCCAAGATCGCATAAAGGGGTGAGGCGAATGAAATGACGCTCGTTCAGTACCGGCTTTGGGGATAAGCCGTGGAACAGAACCCCATCCCCGCACCATAAGTGAATCAGTTGTGCAACCAGTGGTGCGGGGACCTTTTCCGAGCCAGGCATGTATGGTATAACATGGTTGGTTCAGACAAGGAACGCTCGTCGATAATTTCTACTCGTCAACGAACCATAGTTTTCAGCTATCGCAAACATCCTGACCATGCGGTGAGGGGGGCGTCATGACCGAAGACGACGTCGTCAAGAGGTTGTACGATGTGTTGTTCGACAAGCTGAAGGTTCCGAAACGGATCATCAAGCACGTTGAGAGCCTCGAGGCCGTGAGATGCGAACAGCCCGTGCAGACTGGGCGGAGCACACAGCTCCTGACTGACGGCGTTCTGCAGTTGAGGAATACCGTGGTCGAGGGTATTGTCGGCGGGACTTGGGCGATCAGCATCATGGTCAATCGCCAGCCGCAGCATCTCCACGTTTCGATCGAGGAGATTTTCTACACGCCTAGCTGCCGTTTCGTCGATCTCATTGATGCGGTGGCGCGGCTTCTGTACCGTGATCCGCTGGCGGATTACGCGTACGTGCAAGCGCTCGACAACATCGTGCTCGCGCGGATCTGGATTGCGAAGCGATTCACCTGCGCGATGCAATCCGGTCAGCCCCGTTTCGAACCGAGGCGCGACTTGAGACTCCAGTCGAATATGTTCTTCGACGGATTTCAGACCGGTCGTTCGAATACCCTCTGCAGAATGGAGGAGAAGTTCGGCCGAGAGTTGTATGCTCCGTGGCAGACTGCTGACGGTCGCGAGGCGATGGAAGCCATGGGCAACATCGACATCGGTAGTCTGCTTCTCCGGCAGAAGTTCGCGTTCCAAAGCGACGGAGACGCGGTCATCGTCACCAAGCGGTTGAGCCATGACTCACGGCGGTATCCGATGACTGATCTCGGCGACGAGGAATGGTCGCCGGAGCTGGCCGTCTTGTTCAGTGTTCACGGACGCAAGCTCGTGGAGCGGTTGTTGAAGTAATTCGGCACCACGTTGATGGTCGGAGAAGGTATTGCCCAGCGCCGTGTGTGAAGCCAACAGGTGTTGGAATAATCCTTCTCCACTTTTCTAAGCCAATCTCGATGAGGTTGGCTGGGAAATGTACTGATCGTTACATTGACAATCAGGACAGCCGGGTAAAGTCGCATACCACCATCCCGCCTTCGGCTGGATCACGCGATCACGTGGCAAGGGAGGAACACCATGCACGTTCATGCTTCTCCGAAGAAGCGGCTGCAGCAGGTGTTCCTGCTGTTGCTGTCTTTCGGAATGGTAGAAATCGTGGTTGGGTTTCTGGTCAACTCACTGTCGCTCCAGGGCGACGGCTGGCACATGATGCTCGACGCGGCCGGTGTCGGCGTGGCGCTCTTTACCGCCGTCTTCGCCGAACGGGTGACGAACGGCAGTGAGCGCGAACGGAGCGAGTCGATCGGCGCATTGGTGATTGCCGTCATGCTCGTGCCGACCGCGTATCTCCTGATCGCGGGCGGCATCAAACGTTTCCTCCGTCCCCAAGAGATTCAGGCGGCCTGGATGAGTGTCACCGCCCTGGCTGGGTTGCTCGTCAATTTCGCCTGCCTCAAGCTTTTGTCTCGCCACGCACCCGGACATCTCCATGTCCGTGGCGCACGACTGCATGTCCTCGGCGATTTCCTCAACAGCCTGGCCGTCATCTTCGGTGGAATCGTCATGGTCATGACGACCGCCTTCTGGATTGACGGCGCGCTGGCCGTTGGGATTGGTGTGTTTCTGTTCACGCAGGCGTGTCTGCTGGGGCGACGGGCGCTTTTAAGCATTGCCAAGGCCCGCCCTCGAGGGGTAGGATAGGACGGTCCTTCCGAACACGGTCTTCCTGGGAACATACCGTCAAACTGTTCCCACCATTTAGGAGAACGTTTGACCATTGACATTTGACGTTTGAAGGGTTGTTCGCGGATTGGTCAAATGTCAAACGTTCAAGATCAAGTGTCTTCCTACGTGGTCCTGAAAGATCCGGCCAGAGCCGGTCCATACTTGACTCGTCGCTCACGTTTCCCACCGCGTACGCGGGGGGGATCAATCTCTCTCCTCACGTGGCAACAGTTAAGCCTGGGACCGCGTCCGGGCCCCATGAAATCCGTAATGGATTTCATGGGTAGCCTTTCTGGCCGGGTTTTTCAGGGTAACTGGCGAGCGGACTGGCGTCTTAAGCGGTTGTTGAGGAGGTGTTTTTTTCGTAACTTCAACCAAACCACGGTCGCTCAAGAACTTTCGCCTTCACGAGGGGTGTTGGTTGTGATAGAGTGAAAGAACTTTTGCGGGTGGTTTATAATGGCAAAACTCTGGAGCAAGTTGCAAACAACGGTCACGGGCGGGGCCATCCTCGTTTCGAGTTCGTGGTTTGTTTCGAAACTGCTCGGATTTCTCCGTGAGCGCTTGATCGCCGCCCGCTTCGGCGCATCGCCGGAGACGGACGCATATAATGCCGCCTTTGGCGTGCCGGACTTTATCTACGGCACGCTGATTTTGGGTTCGCTCTTGTCGGTCTTCATCCCGGTGTTCATTCAGTACCGCGAACGGAGTCAGGATGAGGCGTTCCGCGTGGCCAATTCGATTCTCAACATCATCATCTTGGGATTTCTGGCTTTCGGGATCATCCTGTTTGTGTTTGCCACCCAGATCATCGTCCTGGTGGCGCCGGGGTTCGACAGCGACCGCTTGGCAATGTCGGTGACCATGACGCGGATTATCTCGATCAATATCCTGTTGTTCGGAATCTCGAACGTCCTGTCCGGTATCTTGAACGCCGCCCGGCGCTTCTTTGCATTTTCCATCGCGCCGGTGCTCTATAACTTGGGAATCATCTTTGGCTTGGTCGCCCTGGTGCCGACATTCGGGATTACTGGCGTGGCTGTCGGCGCGGTCATCGGCGCATCGCTGCATGTGCTAGTCCAGATTCCGGCGGTCATCCACGCCGGCTGGCGCTACCGCGCCCAGCTCGACGCGCGACATCCGGGCGTCCGCGAAATCGGCCGGTTGATCCTTCCGCGGGCCTTTGGTCAATCAGTCACGCAGATCGACCAGCTCGTCAACCTAATCATCGGTTCAACGCTGGCGGTCGGCAGCGTCACGATCTTCCGTTGGGCCACGAATATCCAGGATCTGCCGATCACCCTGATCGGGGTTTCCTTGGCGACCGTGGCCTTTCCGGTGTTCAGTCAGGCGCTGGCCAGAAACGACCGCCCGGCCTTCGTCGAGAACTTCTCTCGCGTCGTTCGTCAGATTTTGTTCCTCGTCATCCCGATCTCGGTCCTCTTTCTGATCCTGCGCGCGCAAGCGGTCCGGGTCATCTTAGGGGCCGGTCGCTTCGATTGGCCGGCCACCATCCTGACCGCCAACACCCTTGGATTTTTCGCCCTGTCGTTTTTTGCCCAGTCGCTGATCCCGGTGCTGGCGCGCTCGTTTTACGCGATGAAAGATACGGCCACGCCGGTCAAAATCACAGTCTTTGCCGTCGTGCTCAACATCGTCGGTTCCTTCGTCTTGAGTCGCGGATTTTCGCTGGGGACTTGGGAGTTTGCCGGGCTCGGGGTGCGTGGGTTGGCGCTGGCGTACTCACTCTCGAACGTCGTGGGGATGCTCTTGATGTACCTGACGCTGCGGCTGCGACTCGGCGATCTTGACGACGATCGGGTCGTCAAGACGATTGTCAAGGTCATTCTGGCGAGCGGCCTGACCGCGGTGTTCGTCCAGGGCGTCAAGTACACGGTCGTGGCGTTGGGCGTGACACTCGAGACCGGCTTCGGGGTGTTGACGCAACTCCTGGTGGCCGGGATGCTTGGTGTCCTGGCGTATCTGGCTTTCGCCGTGGCGCTGAAACTCGACGAGGTGGCGGTCCTTCGAAGCTGGCTGGCTCGAACGAAAGAACAGTTGGTCAACGGAAACAGAGGTGCCTAGAGCATGGCATCCGAACCGCTGAAGATCAGAAATTTCTGTATCATTGCCCACATCGATCACGGGAAATCAACCTTAGCTGATCGTTTTTTGGAATTGACCGGGACGGTACCGCAGCGCGAAATGCAGGCACAATTTCTCGACCAGATGGAGATCGAGCGGGAGCGCGGGATCACGGTCAAGCTGGCGCCGGTTCGGATGATGTGGCAGGGGCATGAGCTCAATCTGATTGATACGCCCGGCCACGTTGACTTTGCCTATGAGGTTTCGCGTTCCCTGGCCGCGGTCGAAGGCGTGATCCTGGTCGTTGACGCGACCCAGGGCATCGAGGCGCAGACCATCGCTAACCTCAACCTGGCAAGGGAAACCGGGCTGACGATCATCCCGGTGGTCAACAAAATCGATTTGCCGAACGCTGACATTCCAACGGTCAAGCATGAACTTGCGGAGCTCGTCCAGTCTCACCCCGACGAGGTACTCGAAGTGTCGGCCAAGCTCGGCACCGGTGTTTCCACCTTGCTTGATCGGATCGTTGAGCGGATTCCGGCGCCCAGCCCGGAACGAAAGGCGGCCTTGCGAGCGCTGATTTTTGACTCGGTCTACGATGATTATCAGGGCGTCATCGCCTATGTCCGCATAGTTGAGGGCGCAGTCAAGCCGCGGAGCACGGTCTGGTTCCTGGCTACCGGTCAGACGGGCGAGGTGCTCGAAGTCGGACGGTTTACGCCAAAGCGCGTGGCCGAACGGGAACTGTCAGCCGGTGAAATCGGCTATCTTGTCACCGGCTTGAAAGACCTGCGCGCAGTGCGAGTCGGGGACACGATCGCTGATCGCGACGCTGCCGCGCCGCTGGCTGGTTACCGCCAGGTTAAGCCGATGGTCTTCGCCGGGATTTTCTGTCAGGCGGGCGATCAGTATCCAAAGCTCCGCGAGGCGCTAGAAAAACTCCATTTGAATGATGCCTCGCTGGTTTACGAACCGGAACATTCAGCCGCTCTCGGTTACGGCTTTCGCGCCGGCTTTCTCGGACTTTTACACCTTGACATCGTACAGGAACGGTTGCACCGGGAGCATGGGTTGAACCTGATTGTGACCGTGCCATCGGTCGCCTATCGCGTCGAATTGACGGACGGGTCATCGACGATAATTCACTCGCCGCTTGACGTACCCGACCCGACGCGCCTGAAGGCGATCGAAGAACCGCTGATGAAACTCGATATCGTCAGTCCGGCCGAACGGCTCGGACCAATCATGAAGTTTACGAGCCAACGCCGCGCCCGTTACCTGACGACGAGATATCTCGACCAGCGTCTGGTCATCCTGCAGTACGAAATTCCGCTGACTTCACTGCTCGTCGATTTCTATGATACACTTAAGAGCGTCAGCGCCGGTTACGCCTCGATGAATTACCAGTTCGCCCGCTACGAACCCGCGTCCGTCGTCCGCTTGGACATTCTTGTGGCGGGCAAGGAAATTGACGCCTTGTCGTCGCTGGTCTATCGCGAGGAGGCCTATCAGCGCGGTCGGCGCATCGTTGAACGGCTGAAGTCGATCCTGCCCCGCCAGATGTTCGAGGTCAAACTTCAAGCTGCGCTCGGCGCCAAGATCATTGCCGCGGCCACGATTCCGGCGATGCGGAAGGATGTGACCGCGAAGCTCTATGGCGGCGACGTCACGCGAAAACGGAAACTCTTGGAAAAACAGAAAAAGGGTAAGCAGCGGATGAAGCTCCTCGGCAAGGTCGACATCCCCAGCCAGGCCTATCTGGCCATTCTCAAGCGATAAAGGTCAGTAGCCCGTCGCTTGGATGAGCGGCAGCAGGGTAAAGATGATCATGCCCCCAATCGTAATCAGGGAAACGATGATCCAGAATAAACGCACGCGGACACTTCGTTTCATAGAATTATCAGGTTATGCTCCTCGAGAAGTTTAGCAAGAATCTCCAAGCCGGTGAAGTGCTCATCCGGATGATCCGACGAGACCTCCTGGCCGGCGTCCGTCCATTGTTGGTGGCGGCGCTCCTCGTGTTGCTCGACTTTTTCCTACTGACGTTTTTTCTTCGCCACGGCGCCTGGGGAATACTGGCCTTTTTCCTCCTGCTGGTGACGGCTATGGTGCTGGCGATTCGGTCGTTCGTCGAATGGCAATTGAACGCGCTGCTGGTGACCAATCAGCGGATTGTTCACGTTTGGCAGCAGGGCTTCTTCACGCGAATGGTCTCGGCCCTGCCATACGCTAGCGTGGCCGATGTTCGGAGTACGGTCAAGGGACCGCTCCAAACCGCTCTCGGCTTAGGGACGATCGAGGTCTTGAATGCGAGCGGCGAGCCGCTGCGGCTCGAAGGGGTGCGCCATCCCAGCCAAGTCCAGACGTCGCTCGTTGACCTTGTTCGGGCCGCCAAGGATCATCCCGGACGATCTCTATCATCCGAGGAACTCGTGGCTGCTCTTGGCCAGGCCAAAGCGGAGCTCGGCGATGAGGCCTTCCGGGAAATCCTTCGGCGGGCGAAGAACGGTGAGCGAAAGCGGACTTAGGAGCTCGACGAATCGGCCGGCCCGCGCTATACTGGAAGTCACTTTGTTATGGCGCGACTTCTGCGACGTAGACAATTCCGCGAACTCCTGCGTTCGCGATTCCTGACCGTCGGTCTGATGGTCGTGGCGTCGGCGGTCAGCTTGGCGCTCGGTCGAGAAATCGCTCGACGGGTGGCAGTCCAACAGGAGATCGACCGGCTGACGAAGGATATCGTTCAAGCCGAGCGGGCGACGAAAGATCTGAAACAACTGATCGCGACTGTCCAAAGCTCGACCTTCCAGGAAGGGACCGCGCGAACGCGTTTCAACCTCCAACGGCCCGGGGAAAACGTCCTCGTCATACCGAACCTCAACACTGGCGTCAAGCCGTCCCCTCCGGGCAGCGCTGGACCCGAGACCGTTGACGGTAACGACCAGGCTCGACCGGACGAGCGAACCAATGTCCGTCGTTGGTGGCAATTCCTCTTTTCATCAAGTTCATCATCATAAAATCCCGATGGCAAAAAATTCCATCCGAACCGCTTCGTCGGTTTCTCTGCACTCGAACCAGGCCGGAACCCCACCGCGACCAGGGAAACGGACCGGTCCGATCGTCCTCGGCGTGATCATTATTATCGTACTCATCGGATTGCTCGTTCTAGCGGTCGGCGTCTACGGCTACCACTGGCGTACACCGACGGTTAAGAATATCGTGCGGGTGGTGCCGCTGCCAGTGGCGATCGTCAATGGACAGGGGCTCTGGTATTACGACTTTGTCGACGCCTATGACACCCTTGACTACGCCTACAGCCAGCCCGAGGTTTTTCAGGCGAGCGGGCTGACGCAACGACCGACGGCCGCCGAACTGGAAGTCATCGTGCTTGATCGAATGATCAAGGATCGGCTCGTCCGGCAGCTGGCGTCGAGACAGAAGGTCGTCGTTTCGCGGGCCGAGATCGACGCGGAGATGAAAAAACTGATCGAGCAGAGCGGCAGCAAGGCCGAGGTTGAGCAGAAAATTCGTTCGCTCTACCGTTGGGATCTCCCGACCTTCCAAAAACGAGTGGTCGAGCCATTCCTCATTCGGCAACAACTCCAGGAAAAAATATCCGCCGACGAAAACCTGAACGCTGACCAAAAGAAGAAAGCCGAGGCGCTACTGGGGCGGGTCGAAGCGGGACAAGAGGAGTTCCAAGCGATCGCGCGTTCGGTCAACGAGGACGTGACAAAAAGCACCGACGGCGATCTCGGCGTGTTCGGACGGGGCGAGCGTGATGCGACCCTCGAACAGGCGGCCTTTTCGCTCGAGGTGGGGAAGACGAGTGGGATCGTCCGAACCAGTCAAGGATTCCACATCCTGAAACTCCTCGAGAAGATTCCAGCAGATGAGCAGGCTGGCCAGGACGAAAGGGTCCATGTCGCTCATATTTTCATCAGCGCCAAACCGCTCGACGAGTGGTTGTTCGAGCAGTCAAAGCGGCAGCGCGTGGCGACGCTGATCGCTGGTCTCCGTTGGGACAGCCAGAACGGCCGGGTGGCCGCCTCGCCCTAAGGGTGGTCGAATTTTTGGCTGGTTCCGTAACCCTGTTCCGATCATTGGGGCGTGTTCGTCGTGGAGCCCACGGTCGGAATCGAACCGACGACCTCTGCTTTACGAAAGCATTGCTCTACCAGCTGAGCTACGTGGGCACGGGCGAAGGCGGGCAGGTTGCCAGTTGAGCGACATCGGCGCTCGACGACAGGCAGGCGGGCG
>SBBC01000021.1 GCA_005239865.1 Candidatus Microgenomatus auricola | reverse complement strand
TCGTGTCCCACGGCGATCCGCTTTTCGTCGCGCTCTGGGCGTTGTCTTTGAAAGCGGAGTCACAGATTGACGAGGTTCACTATCCGCGGTACGCCGAAGCGATTGAGGCGAGATTTCCAGCTATCCTCTTCAAGGAAGACGGGGCCTTCGATCCGCACCGACCGTTTATCGACCGGCTATCGTGGCCGTGTCAGCACTGCGGTCAGGGAACGAAACGCCGCATTCCGGAGGTTGGAGACGCCTGGTTCGATTCCGGGTCAATGCCCTTGGCGCAGTGGCACTATCCGTTCGAAAACAGCCAGCGCCTGGACAAGGGCAAGGCGTATCCGGCGGATTTCATCACCGAGGGCATTGATCAGACGCGCGGCTGGTTCTACACGCTGTTGGCGGTGGCGACGGTGTTGCAGCATGCGAAAAAGGTGCCAGCGGGCCCCCCGTATGCGGCCTGCCTCGTGCTCGGACACATCCGCGACAAGCAGGGACGAAAACTCTCGAAGTCGCTCGGGAATTACATTGACCCGATGACGTTGTTGGGAAAGTACGGGGCGGACGCGGTGCGGATGTACTTTTTCACGGTAAACCAGCCGTCCGAACCGAAAAATTTCGACGAAGAGCACGTTGCCGACATCGTCAAGAAGACGTTTTTGATCCTGTGGAATGTCCTAGCATTTTGGAAATTGGCAGCTGGCTATCAGCAATCGGCTACTAGCTACCAGCTACAAGCCGCTAGCCGAAAGCCGTCAGCCGTTTCCCTCATGGACAAGTGGATCCTGGCGCGACTCGACGATCTCGACCAAGCCGTCACCAAGCATCTCGAGCGGTATGAGATTGTGGAGGCGGGGCGGTCGCTGGCCGCCTTCGTCACCGATCTCTCGACCTGGTACGTCCGTCGGTCGCGCGAACGGGCGAAAACGGGTTCGGAAGTGACCGAGACCTTGGGCTACGTCTTGCGAGAATACGCAAAACTTTCGGCCCCGTTCACGCCGTTCTTCAGCGACGCCGTGTGGCGCGAGTTGGGGAATCAAGCATCGGTACATCTTGAGGCCTGGCCGCACGGCCATAAGCCGGACGAGAAAGTATTGGCCGAGATGGCGGAGGTGCAGCAGATCGTCGAAACCGGACACGCCGTGCGGGCGGCGGCAAAGTTGAAGGTCCGACAGCCGCTCTCGCAACTCGTGCTCATCGGGATGAAGCTCGGCCAAGAATTTCGACAGATCGTGGCTGACGAGTTGAACGTCAAAGAAGTCCACACCACCCAAGCGGCGCCGACCGGCCAAGAATGGAAAACGCTCCAGAACGTGAGCGTCGACTCGACCGTGACGGACGAACTGCGGGAAGAGGGGTATCTGCGCGAGATGATTCGCGCGGTCAATGCGTTACGGAAGCTCTTGCGATTAAAACCTGGGGAGCCGGCGGCAGTCGTCTTTGCGTGCGATGATCAGGCGGCGAAATATGTCGATCACTTCGCGCGGAAACTCGTGGAAAAAGGCAGCTTGTCGTCCTTGAAGCGCGTGGACGTGATTGCGGAATCGTACGTGGTCGCCGAGTTGGACGAGAAGAAAGTGATATTTGGAAAAGGGTGAGATGGCTGGTTATTCAAAAAAATCGTTGATCGCGAAGCTCGGTGTCAAGCCCGGCTGGCGGGCCGTTTTCCTCAAAGCGCCGAAGGGGTATGGGCGGTTACTCGGAAAACTGCCGACTGGCGTTCGGGCCGCGAAGCGCTTGGACAGGACGGTCGACTTCGTTCAGTTTTTCGCGACCAAACAGCGCGAACTGGCCGCGGCGTTTCCGCGGTTAAAACGCGCCCTCGTCAAGAACGGGATGTTATGGGTAGCATGGCCAGAGGGGTCGTCGGGCCTGAAAACGGACTTGACCGAGACAGCTGTCCAGAAAATCGGCCTCCAGCACGGGCTGGTGGACGTCAAAGTGGCGGCGATTGATGCCACCTGGTCGGGATTGAAGTTTGTGTGGAGAGTGAGGGACAGATGAATGTGGCATGACGTAAAGAAGAATAATGACTGCCCGAGGGTAGCGTATGACGAAGCGCGTCTTCAGAGTTTACGGATGGCCCCGCACCAGTCCTCCCGACAAGATTGGGAGTCCGATGCGGGGCAAAGATAATTGAAAGTTCATTCCATGAAACAACGTGTTTTTATCGTGCATGGTTGGGACGGATATCCACAAGAGGGTTGGTTTCCATGGTTGAAAAAGGAACTGGAAGCGAAGGGGTTTGAAGTGCATGTGCCAGCCATGCCTGATCACTCACGGCCGAAGATCGAAATCTGGGTGCCGTTCCTGGCGCGCGTCGTCTGGCATCCGGATACACAGACATACTTCGTCGGTCACAGCGTGGGGTGTCAGACCGTGCTTCGTTACTTAGCCACGCTTCCGCCAGACACCAAAGTCGGCGGCGTGGTGCTGGTGGCGCCGTGGCTCACGCTGAAACCGGAAGCCACGGAGGACGAGGGATCGAAAGCGGTGGCAAAGCCCTGGCTGGAAACGCCGGTGGAGTGGAAGAAAGTCCGGAGGCGGACGAAGAAGTTCGTGGCGATCATGTCCGATGACGATCCATACGTGTGGGAATCGGACGGGAAGATTCTTGAGCAGAATATCGGCGCCGAGGTCATCGTGGAGCATCAACGTCAACACTTCAGCGGTGCGGATGGAGTAACCGAGCTGCCGGTGGTGCGCGACCGGATTCTCCGTTTTAGCAAACAATAAGCATCGATGCGCTCGGCCTGGACGATTGTCGCGCTGTCAATTCTTCTGGCCGTGTTCCTGGCATGGCGCGACCTGCGCTATCGACCGGAGAGCACCGATTCGGTCGAACCAACGAAGGGCTCACCAGCACAAGATCCGGTGGTAGTTGGCGCCGGCGATATTGCTAGTTGCGACAACGACCATGACGAAGCGACGGCCAAGCTGCTCGATGAGATTGAGGGGACCGTCTTCACTCTCGGCGACAACGTCTACCCCGGCGGTGCAATCAGTGACCTCAAGAACTGTTACGAGCCGACCTGGGGACGACACAAAGCGCGGACAAAGCCGGCCGCTGGTAATCACGATTATTTTATTCCCCAGGCGGAGGATTACTTTGCCTACTTCGGGGACGCGGCTGGCGACCGCCGCGAAGGGTTTTATAGCTACAATCTCGGGCGGTGGCACATCGTCGTCCTCAACAGCAACTGCGGGCAGATCGGAGGGTGCGGGCAGCATTCTCCCCAAGTGCAATGGTTGCGGAAGGACCTGGCAGCTCATCCGGCGACCTGCACCCTGGCGTACATGCACCACCCGCGCTTCAGTTCCGGGGCGCGGCATGGGAGCGACCAGACCCTGCAAACGCTGTGGCAGACGCTTCATGAGAACGGCGTGGATGTGGTGCTGGCCGGGCATGATCATACCTACGAACGCTTCAAGCCGATGGGCCTCAATGGTCAAGAAGATCTCCAGAGCGGCGTGCGCGAATTCGTCGTCGGCACGGGCGGCCGGAGCCATTACAACTTCGGTCCGCCGCTTTCAACCAGCGAAGTGCGCGATAATACCAGCTACGGCGTCTTGAAGCTCACCCTCCGCGACTCGAGTTACGATTGGGAGTTTGTCCCAGTTGAAGGCGCCGCGTTCCGCGATAGCGGCACCGGCGCCTGTCATTGAAACGCCATCACGATGCTCGAACGGAAAATCGGGATCATTCTCAATCGGAGAAATATCGGCAACCACGATCGGATAGTCACTTTCTTCGCGGTCGACGGGAAACACGAGTATCGGGCGCGGGGAACACAGAAATTGGAGAGTAAACTGGCCGGTTCGCTCGAACCATTGACCTTGGTCGAGTTGACGGTGGCGCGGGGAAAGCGCCTGGGTCAGATTACCGGTGCCAGCGTGCGCGATGCCTACGACCAGATCCGACAGAGCGTTCCTCGGCTTGCCGGTGCCGGCATCCTGGCGTCAGCTCTCGATGCGCTCGTTCGCGGACACCTCGATGAGTCAACGGCGTACCAGCGCATCCGTGAGGCCTTCGTGTTGCTGGAGCGAAGCCGGACGAACCGCGAAGTGTTCTTGAGCGTGGCCTACGGCCTGTGGAATCTTTTGCGCAATCTCGGCTATGCGCCGGCGATGGCAGGCGTTCGCTCGACGCCGGCGGTGGTTCGCTTAGTGGCCGTTCTTCTGCGCGGCCATCCGCTGCTCGTCCGGCGCATTCGATGTTCGGTCCAGACCGCGCGCCTCGGCGCGGAAGCGGGGACGGCCTTCGCCGAGGAAATGGCAGAACGGGAAATTTCGGCGGCCTCGTTCTTTCGGCGGGTGATGCGTGTGGTATGATGATGAAGTAAGAACCCTTAGGCTGTATGGCAAAATCGTCTGACACCACGAACGATCGCTCCAGGAAGCCGCGGAAACTGACGGTCAAGCCGTTGCCACCGGAGGCGGGAAAGGTGATTGCCGATATCTACAGTCTTCGTCAAGGGAAACGAGACGATTCACTCCAGAAAATCGAAAAAACCGTCGGGCGGCGCCGGTCGCGGCGCCTGCTGATCATCCTCGTCGTCCTGGCGTTGCTCGTGGCCTCAACGGTGGCCGGATTTTTGACGTTCTACCGGCGGCAGTACTTCAACGAGCAGGGCGTGACGCTGAAGGTGGAAACGCCGAATTCGGTTACGTCCGGAGGCGAGACCACGGTCAACCTGACAATCGCGAACGACACGCCGGTTGCGACGAGGGATACCGAACTCTCCCTGTCCGCGCCGGATGGTTGGACGTACGGCCGGAGCGATCCGGCACCGAGCGACGGAACAAACACACTCTGGCGCCTCGGGACAGTCCCCGCCCGGGGGAAACGGTCGGTCAGCGTTGTCGGCCAACTGGCGGGCGAGGTGGGGAGCGTCAAGACCTTCAGCGCCACGGTCACTTACCGACCGGCGAACTTCAATTACGACTTCACCGCTCGGGCGAGCGGTTCGGTGACGGTCGGTTCATCCATTCTCGAACTCAATTTCCAAGGGCCCACCCAGACCACCCCCGGGGCGCCGGCGACCTACACCCTGACGTACACGAACAATTCGAGCGACGATCTCCGTGGCCTGCGGCTGATCGCAACCTATCCGGACGGTTTCACGCCGACGACGCTCGAGCCGAAGCCACGCGAAGGGAATTCGGTCTGGGTCCTCGACGAGGTCAAGAGCGGCGGAACGGGCGAGATCAAGCTCCACGGGTCATTTGGCGGCGAGGTCGGGGCCTCATTCGAACTGACCTTTGTGGCTGAACTTCAGCGCGGCGGTTTCCCCGAGCGCCAGGCGGAGACATCACTGGTCGTGATTGTCGTGGCCTCCGGTTTCAACCTCAAGCTGACGGTCAACGAAGTGGACAAAGACAGCGTTGCCAACCCCGGACAGACCTTGCAGTATAAGCTTTCTTACGAAAACGCCAGCGACATCGAAGTCCGCGACGTCCGGATCACTGCCAAGTTGTCCGGCGGCGGTGTTAACCTGGCGTCGTTTAACGACGACCACGGCGCAAAACTGAAGGACGGCAGCGTGAGTTGGGACGTCAAGCTTGTTCCGGACCTCGCAACTCTCAAACCCGGCGCTGCCGGCAACCTTCGGTTTTCCGTGAAAGTCCTCGACTCGCCGAAACCGATTGACGCTGGCGGTCCGACCGTGATCGCTGCGGTCAGCGCCAACATCACCGCCCTCGGGGCGAACGGCGGCAAACCAGAGAGCATTGTCTTAGCCCCGCTTGAGACGAAAGTCACTTCAAAGCCGACCCTGAGCGTTGATCCGCGCTACTATAGCGACGATGGCGAGCCGCTCGGCGCAGGCCCACTACCGCCGACGGTCGGCCAGACGACCACGTACCGGATCAGCTGGTTCCTCGGGAACACCACCAACGAATTGACCAACATCGGTGTGAGTGCGACGGTGCCGACGACGGTCTTCTGGACCGGAAGAAACGTCACGACCACGGCCGGCGAGGTGAACTTTGATCCGAACGCCCGCACGGTCAGCTGGACGTTGAACCGCCTGCCGCGGGGAGTCGGGCAAGACACCTCGACGCTCGTCGCGAGCTTCGAGGTTTCGGTCACGCCGTTGAGCACCGACTTGGGTTCGATCCTGACGCTGCTTGAGGTCTCGACCCTGACAGCTACCGACAGCTTTACCGGCACCGTGCTGACCGTCAAGCGTGACAAGGCGACGACCGATCTCCACACCGACCCAGTCGGTGCCGGAAAGGGCGTGGTCGTAGCGACCGCCACCTAGAAAACCGGCACCGAGCGAACTCAGTGCCGTGGTGTTAGGGCGCGCTTCCACCCTTGATACTCAATCCAGTGCGCCAACATCGAGTATCCGGAAAGCACGATGCCGCCCTGCATGATGAGGTGGACGAGTGGGCCGGGAACAAGCAGCTGCAGCCCGACGCCAGCGGCGTAACAGCAGGTCTTGGCCTTGCCACTCCGGTTTGGTTTTGGCGTAAAGCCATTCCAGATCATGTAGAGTGCACCGCTGAGGCGGAGAAGCTCGCCGCCGCTAGCGACTGCGACCAGGGTTCGCATCTCGGGATAGCGTAGGTAGACCGCCACGAACATCAAGATATTGTAGACGGTATCAACTCTGGTTTCCCGTCGCATTCCGGCCAGGCTCTCTTGCTGTTTCTTCCTGGCGAACCAGCCGTCTATTATGTCGGTCGACCAAATCAGCACCCAGGTGATGAAACCAGTCAGCCCCCAGCCGACCAGGATGAGCAGCGGCGGAATCCAACAGGTATTTCGCCGCAGGGACGTCCACCAATTGGCATCAGTCCGGTTGTAGATCCAGCGACCGATGTCGTGACCGAGGAAGATTCGATCAAGCAGCCTTTCTTTCTCCAGCTGAAGGGCGTCGACCACGTCCTTGATGGGCTTGTCAAGAAGGCGATTCCAGAGCTGCGCGATAGTGAACCGCGCAGTCAGTTTGTGCGGCTGAACGTCGCGGTTCATCGCCGGTCATCCTTTCCTTGTGGAATGAGCATCAACCGCGTCCGTGAAAAACATGATGAGCTTACGTCAGGCCGACGTTACCTGTCAATCGCTCCCTTGGCATGAACGTAGAAGAAACGCGCGGGGTGTGGTAGACTGTGAACAATGGCAGCTGAACGTGCTCAATCGAGCATCGTCGTCAAAGCAACGCGGTTCGTTCTCCGTGATCTGTTGTTTGACGTCGCGCGCTGGCCACTGTGGTGGTATTCGACCGGCACCGTGAATGCCGCGCGCTTTCTCCGGCAGGAATTGGTTGCCGTCACGGACCGACTCTCGATTCCGATACTCTTTCGCAATCTTTTGAAACCGATGTACGGCGACTACTCGCGGAGTGGTCGGATCATCAGCGTGATCATGCGGTTGATCGTGTTCGTTTTCCGGGCACTCGGGCTGGCGCTCTGGACCGTCTTCCTGGTGGCGGCGTTCCTCGTGTGGTTACTGGTCATTCCGGCGGTCGCCTACCAACTCATCCTTCAGCTCGGGTAATTCGATGGCCCGCGGACGATCCTTTTCCCGAGTAACGTGTTCAACCTGTCAGGGTCGCGGCGGGCTCATGACGGAGCGTCGAATGCCGTGTGGCACCTGCCGTGGGGCCGGCGTATCGTCATGGTTTCATGAGGCCTGGCATCTGTGGCGTAAGCCGCTTGATCGACTCCATCTGCTCGAGGAACGACTCGAACGGACCGTTCGCGCGACGGTCGACGGGTTGTTGCTGGCGTTCGGCGTCATCGGCGCAGTGCTCGGCGCGATGAATGCTATGAGCATCTTTTCACTCACGGGCTTGAGCCGCGGCCTGGCTGCCGTGCCGGAGATGCTCCGAGAATTCTGGGAATTCCAGGGGAACGGGATGCTGGTGTTCTGGCTATCCGTGCTGACCGACCTGTATGTGTTTTATCGGTTCGAACAAACACGCCTCGTCCGCGCCCCAATCCCGGCGGCCTTACCCACCAGCGTGGAAACGCCAGCCGGATCGTTTCCTGGCTTGCTTCACGAGCGTCTGGTCGAGGTCAGTGATTCATATCTGCGGCCGACGATGATGATCGTTGAGCAGGCCTTCGCCTACGCCAGCCGTCGCCATCACGCCACGCTTGAGCCGGAACACCTCTTGGCCGTCATCGGTCACAATCCTGACGCGGCCCTTGTCCTCCTCCGACTCGGGGTGACGGGGCAGCCGGTACAAGAGCGTCTGCGGACCGTTCTCGGACGGATCGCCGTCGGCGCGGGTGAACCGACGTTGAGTGGGGCGACCCGGGCGGTGCTCATTCGCGCTTACGAATTGGCGCAGGCCGCGAAACTGCTGCAGGTCACTCCGCCGCACCTCCTCGAAGCGCTGGCGAAAGAACCTTCGCCGGCTCAAGAAATTCTCTTCGATCTCAACGCCGACGAAGAGCGCGTTCACAACGTGGTGCTGTGGGCGCTGATGCAACGACGATTATTCCACGCCTGGTCGAAGCTCCGGCTGCGGGCGCTGAACAAACCGAAGAGTGGGATGGATCGAGCCATGACCGCCCAGGCGACGCCGGTGCTCGATCACTTCAGTACCGATTTGACCCAGCAGGCCCGACGGGGGCATCTCCCGCTGGTCGTGAATCGCGAACGCGAACTGGACGACACGTTTCGTGTGGTCGAGAGCGGGCGACACAACGTCATCCTCGTCGGCGATAAAGGCGTCGGTACCACGAGCGTACTCCAGGCCGTGGCCGAACGGATGGCGGCTGAAGAGGTGCCGGAGGTGCTGAAAGACAAACGGCTGGTGCAACTCTCCATTCCGGCGCTCATCAGCGGCGCTGGCGGAGATCTCGAGCGCCGGTTACAGGAGATCATCGTCGAGATCGTCAAGGCCGGGAACATCGTCTTGGCGGTTGAGGACATCCACGAACTCGTTGGCGTCTCCAGCCTCTCCGGCCAGGCCTTCGATCTGGCGTCGATCCTGGGGAAGGTACTGGAAAATCGGGCCTTTGTCGCCTTCGCCACCACCACGCCCGACGGTTATCGCCGATACGTCGAACCGTCAGCCCTCTTTACGGCCTTTGAGAAAGTCGAGGTGCGGGAAATGACATCGGCGGTCGCGATCCATGTCCTGGAGTCAAAAGCCTCCCCGGTGGAAGCGCGACACGAGGTTTTTTTCTCGTACGGCGCGATCGAACAGATTGTCAAATTGAGCGTTCGGTACATCCATGATCGGTATCTGCCGGAGAAAGCCCTGACATTGTTAGAGGAGGTCGCGTCCTTCACCAAAGCGGCCAAAGGGCGGCGCGCCATCGTGACGGCGGAAGACGCGGCTGCGGTCGTCAGCCGGCGGATGAACATCAACGTCGCGTCGGTCACGCAAAGCGAGGCGGTCAAACTCCTCAATCTTGAAGACCGGATGCACGAGCGGATGGTCGGGCAGGATCAGGCCATCGCGGCGGTCGCGAACGCCTTGCGGCGGTCGCGCGCCGAGCTCCGCGACCCGAAGCGTCCGGTGGCGATTTTCCTCTTCCTGGGGCCGACCGGCGTTGGCAAGACGGAACTCGCCAAGACCGTGGCCGAGGTGTACTTCGGCAACGAAGAGAACATGATCCGGCTCGACATGTCCGAGTACCAGGACCCGGCGTCGTTGTCGCGGCTGCTCGGCGTTGCCCCGGGCTACGCTCCCGCCGGCGGCGGGGGCGGCTATCTGACCGAGGCGGCCCGGACCAACCCGTTTTCATTGATTCTGCTCGACGAACTGGAAAAAGCGCATCCCGACATTTTGAACGTCTTTTTGCAGGTCTTTGACGACGGACGCCTGACGGACGCAGCTGGCCGCACGATTGATTTCACGAACACGATTATCATTGCCACCTCGAACGCCGGCACGGACGTCATTCAGCAACGGATGAAAGAGGGGCAAGCGATTGAAGAGATTCGGGAAGAACTCATGGAGCGCGAACTCGGCCGATACTTCCGTCCGGAGTTTCTCAACCGCTTCGACGACATTATTGTGTTCAAACCGCTGTCGCCGGAAGAAATCGAGAGTATCACGGCACGGCTGCTGAAGAAAATCGCTGGCCAACTCGAGGAGCGGGGAATCTCACTGCGCGCCTCGCCAGCAGCAGTCAAGGAATTGGCAGCGGCTGGATTCGATCCGGTCTTTGGGGCGCGACCTCTGCGTCGGGTATTGCAAGAACGCGTGGACAACGCCCTGGCTACGTTTTTGCTGACCGGCAAGTTGAGCCGACGCGACGTGGCGGTACTCGAAGGCGGCGGGGTGATTCGGGTGGAGCACGGCCCAATGCTCTAGCCAATAACGGCACGCCCAGACGCAGTTCGGAAGCGTCACTTGCCGCCGCGGAAGGCTTTGTGCTAGGGTTATGTATTCTCGGTTTTCAGGGGATTAATAGAAGGTAGACCATGATGAAGTTCAACGATCAACGGATTCTCATACTCGCTCCGCATCCCGATGACGAGGTCTTCGGTTGCGGCGGCCTAGTCCATCGGGCGAAGCGAGAGGGAGCGAAGGTCTTCGTCCTGTTCATGACCGTTGGCACGACCAAGGATTTTTCTCGGCGCGGGGTTTCAACTCACGATGAACGGATCCGCGAAGTTAAACGAGTGGCGAGATTCCTCAAATTCGATGGCTACCGGCTTGCCTTCCCTGGCAACCAGTTCCACCTCCGCCTTGACACCGTGGCACAGAAAGACCTCGTTCACGAAATCGAGCGGGGCAAGGATATTTCGCTCGAGGAACTCCGTCCCACAATGATCCTGACGTGTTCTTCATACGACTACAACCAAGATCACCGGGCCGTCCACGATGCGACGATCACGGCCGCTCGTCCAGCCGCGCCTGAAGTGAAACACCTTCCCCGGTTGGTCTTGACCTACAACCTGCCCTCGTCTGCCTGGACCGGACGGGAGATGGTTCAGCCCCCAAACTTCTTGGTTGAGCTTACGGCCGAAGACGTAGACGCCAAAGTCGAAGCCCTCAAGCTCTACGCGTCGCAATTGAAGCATGACAACAACCCGCTGTCGCTCGAGGCCGTTCGCACACTGGCGCGACTCAACGGACTCATGTGCGGTGTGCCGTATGCCGAAGGGTTTTTCATCAAGCGCCTGATGGTCTAATGCCAACCCGACTCGCCGGCTACCAACCCCAGTACTTCCCGCGTCTGCATTATTTTGCTCGCATACTTGACGCTGACATTTTTAAAATTTCTGACTACGTCCAATTTGTCCGGACACACCTGTACCTCCGGCCGGATGGCTCGCGTGAAAGAGGAAAGTCGTATCAGGCGCATACGCCGATCAAACTTGGGAGCGGTTTGTACTTCCTGACCATACCGGTCGTGCATCGCGGCATGCTGCCGATCAATCAGACGGCCGTCAGTTATGCGACGCCATGGCCCCGGGAGCACGTGACAACAATCAAGACGGCCTACGCCCGAGCCAAACACGCCGCCGAGATTCTACCACAGCTCTCACAACTGATCTCGAAGCAGTATCAGAATCTGGCCGAGCTCAACATCGCCACGATCCTCTGGGCACTGGCCAGGATCCTCGGTCGACCTGAACTTCCAGTCGAAGCATTGACCGTCAAGGACGTCAACGAACTCCTGGTCGCGCAGCCCCACCCCTTCCGGTTGCGGAAGATCGTCGTTGTCTCTCAAACCGACGTTCCACGCCGAGGCGAAGGGGAGGACCCTACCAATTGGATCATTGATTCTTGTCGACGGCTGGGGGCGGATGAGTATTACCACGGTGGAACGGCGGCGACCGCCTACTTAAACCTCGATCGCCTAACCGGGGCTGGGATCCGGCCGATTCAGCAGCAATGGACGTGTCAAGTGTACCAGCAACTCCATCCGCGGACCGGATTCATCCCCAACTTGTCGATCATTGACCTGTTGATGAATGAAGATCGAGAGCGCGTGTGGGAGGTGTTGTTGGGCCGCCAGAGCTCGTAAGGATGCGCGCCGTGATGAACAAGCACCTGACGACCCGGACGGTTATCCGACGCCGGTTGTTGTTCAGCGGCCTGCTGCTTGGAGTGGTCTTGAGTTCAGTCGCCTGGCCGCGTCTGTCGGCTGGTGTCGACAGCCTGTCGGCCCTCGATCGGCCGCAGGTTGTCGCCTCGATCCCGTACTGGGATCAAGAACGGGCCTTCCAGTCGTTTCGAGAGCATGTTGATTCGATCGACCACATCTCGCTCTTCTGGTACACGCTCGATCGCAACGGCCGGGTGGTGAAGTACCGCGACGCGAATGTCGATCAAATGATTGTTGATTTTGCCCGCCAGCATCGGGTGAAGGTATTCGGTCTAATTGCTAACCTGCCGGACGAGGAGAGGGGCACCTGGGATTGGCAACGAGTTAATCGTGTCATCGCCACGAGAAACCAGCGCAGCCGTTTCATTAATCAGGTGGTGAGACTGGTTCAAGATCAAGGCTTCGATGGTATCAACCTTGACTTTGAAGAGCTGCGGGAAGGTCAACGGTCGATGTTTTCGGCCTTGGTTCGTGAGCTGGCGGCGGCGCTGCATCAGAAGAAAAAACTTTTACGAGTGGCGGCGGAGGCGTTGGTCGATACCAGTCACACGCACGGTAAAGACTGGCGGGTGATCACGCAGCACGCTGATCAGCTGGCGATTATGGCTTTTAACGAGCACTGGGACGACAGTCAACCAGGACCGATTGCTTCGATACCGTGGGTGCGGCGAGTGCTGGTTTTTGCCCGATCATTGCGTCTACCGATGCACAAGGTTTACCTCGGGATTCCCCTTTACGGCTACGACTGGCCACTGCAAGCTAACGGTCGGTACGGTTCGGCCGAAGGACTAACGTACGATCAAGTCCGCGCCCGACAGCAGCAATTCCTGGTTACCAAATACTTTGATGGTCGGTCAGCTTCGCCGTGGTTCATCTACCAAAAAAACGGGCGGCAGCATACGGTCTGGTACGAAAATCACCGGAGCGTTCGCCACAAGCTGGCGCTGGCGAAAGAATTCGGCGTTGGTGGGATTGCTTTATGGCGTCTCGGAGGAGAAGACCAGGGGATCTGGCGGACGTTGGCGTCGTTACGTTGAGCTGGCCGCTTTCCGCTCCGGATGGACCCACCGTCCGTCGCTCTTGGTGAAGAACGAGAGGGGGATTGTGAGTAGGAACATCAACGCATCGAGGAAACGCAGCAGGAAGAAACCCAGTCCGTAGAACAGGAGGGCAGGCTTTCGTTCAATCAGCGTAATCACAATCGTCATCAGGTAGTCGGCGAGGAAGACGCCGAGCAGTAGGTCGGGGAGGGAAATGGTCCCTTGGCGAAGGATTCCCAGGAACGGTGGGATTGCAACGGTCTGCCATCCGTTCACGGCCAAGACCAGGAGGATGCTGGGGATCATGACCACGAACAAGCCGTAGATCATCATCTCGAACGTGAACGACGCCATGAAGAACCAGAAAGCGCTCGGCCAGACGCCGTGACGCCAGATCGTCTGCCACCAACCCAGGTACCAGCGCTTGACTTGGCGGACATAGTCCCCAATGGTGAGCGGCTGCGAAGAGTCAACCATGGCGCGGGTGTCGTAAGCGATCCGTCCGAGCCGTTTATGATGGAGCTCGAAGGTCATGTTGAAGTCTTCGATGACTAATCCGGGAGCGTCGATCTCAAGCTGCCGAAGCACTGACGAGCGGTAGGTGCTCATCGCTCCGGGAATAATCGTGCTCATGTTGGTGAACCGCCAGGTCTGGGCGTA